>NZ_JAAHHG010000009.1 GCF_010692555.1 Okeania sp. SIO3B5
TTTGAGACAAAATTGTCTTGATTCCTATTTAATTTGTGGGCAATAAATATAATTGATAATAACAATTAATACTAACTGTTGACGACAAATATTCAATGATTTTATCTCTCCTACTATAATATAGCGCTGTGCGCAGGCAACAGGCAACAGACAACAGCTCCGGAAGGGGGAATTAAAAACCGTTTGCGCAGCATCTCCGTTTGAATAGTATAAGACTTTTAGCTATGGGACAGTTCTTGTCATTTGTACATAAGCCAGTGCACATTGCTATAGTAGTTTGAATTTAGGTTGAGTGGACTTGAATAATTTTAGAATCTTAAAATTTTTTTCCTTTAAATCCTCCTATTTTCTATTTTCAAACCACCTATACTAAAAATTACTTAAATTTACACAAGGTTAAAAATTTAACAATTGTTTATATTGTTAGATGAATCAGTTATTTAGATGTCAGGGATATATCTACCAGTCTATTCACCGCTCTAGTAGACATTTCCTGATATAATTTGTATCAATAATGATGTTTTTCCTAGTTTTATATCTGTGTATTCCTTATTGTGAGAAGATTACACATGAAGATGCCCTACGATAGTCAAAAAACTGATAATATTTTAGCACTCTCAAATCTTAGTGTCAAAAATTGGCCATAAATCTGAAATAAATTGTTACTTTAATTAAATAACCAATTAATTAAACTTAATATATTGTAATATTGAAGTGCAGTTTTGTTCTCAGGACTTACGCATGAGGTACGAAAACTGGGATTTGAAATTGCTTCCGGTATAGGTCGCTACAGACGAAAATAGTTTGTAGTGGGTAAGTCTGAATTCTATTTCCTACTTTTTCAGTAATTTCGCTTTCAAAAATCTTTAAGGTAAGCACCCTGGGGGAATATATTCAATAATGGATAATTGATAATGGATAATTGATAATTACCTCTCCCTAAAAGGAAGAGGATTGAATAAAAGGAAAATATTTTCTTATTTCTCCACGGCGAGTGAGAGGCTTTAAACCTTAATTATTCGGTAAAATTATGCTTACTTCATACAAGATACTACAAATATAGTATGCTCCACTATAGTATAGATTAGTGACTCTTAATTTACTGGACATGATCAGGACTTACGCATAAACACTATTGGTAGGGTGTGTTAGCGGTAGCGTAACTGAGCGACACCCTATATCTATTGTCAATGGGTAAGTCCTGATGATATTACCGAATTATTAATTATTAATTATTAATAATTAAATAATTTTGGTTTAAAGCCTTCCCTTTTAAGGGGAAAAAAAAAGAAATAATATCTCCTTATATTCAATTCCGTAACGGTTTTAACCAGAGGTAATTATCAATTATCCATTATCAATTATCAATTAATGAAAGCACTTTTTAGGATAATGAGGTACAGTTTTAAGGCTAATCTCTTTTTCCGTACTCCCTACTCCCTAAAGTCCTAAAATTTTGTACCTCATCAACTCCAAAACTGCTGTAATGCCGAATACCTGTGTCTAGCAAATACTGCTTTTCAAACTACTGCAATACAGTCAATTTCTACAAGTACATCTTTGGGCAAGCGAGCAACTTCAACACAGGCACGGGCAGGGGCATTTTCGGGGTCGAAGTATTTACCGTAAATGGCGTTGACAGTGGCAAAATCGTTCATATCTTTGAGGAAGACGGTTGTTTTGACAACACTTGACCAAGTGGCACCTGCTTCGGTGAGTATAGCTTCTAGGTTTGCCATAACTTGTTCTGTTTGTTTGCTTACATCGTCGGTGTAGACTATTTGATTGGTTTTAGTGTCGATCGCTATTTGACCTGAGACGAAAATCATTTGACCTGTGGCAGCGATCGCTTGATTATATGGGCCAACTGGTTCGGGAGCTTTGTCAGTTTTAATTATTTTACGGGTTGTCATATTTTGTTTTTGTTGCTAGTTGGTTATGGTTTGGTGTTGGTGGCTGATAATTTTCAACCTGATACACTTTACCATTTGAGATTATTGCATAAGTAAAGTCTATTTTTTCAACTTTAATGTAGCTACTGGACTGTTTCAACTAAAATGATGCAATAGACATCTCCAGAAAAGAGGGAACAGGGAACAGGGAACAGGGAACAGGGAAGAATAATTGATAATTTATGGGTAAGAATTGATTTTATTTTTGATTTTTGGAGATGTCTAATAGGAAATCTACTAGAGATTGCTTTCCTACGGAATGCTACGCAAACACTATCGTTTGCTATCGCAAAGCTGCGCTTTTCATGTCCGTGACAGCGGAAACGCTTCGGAAAATTCTAACGCACTACTTTAGATGGAACAGTCCACTACTGCAATAATCTTGTTATTCTTCATCTATTTTCTGACCACAATGGGGACAAATTATGGATTTTTTATTTTGATTTGAAGCTCGTTTTTTTTCTATTTCTTCAGTAAAACCAGAAGCAACTATACCTGCGGGTAAAGCAAATATACCAACTCCTATTAATGCAACGATCGCCCCTAAAAATCTACCTACAGGAGTAATATCATGTCCGGTTGAACAGTGATAAATAAATAACTACGGAGGAGTCAGTCCTCAGGAGTCAGGAGTCAGGAGTAAAGAGGGAAGAAAGAAGAAGAACTGGAGTTGAAGGAGAAAGTTTTTTTATAACTAATTATCCGGACATGATATTATAAATAAATAACGACTTAGGAGTCAGGAGTCAGGAGTCAGGAGTCAACCCACCCCTCGCCCCTCCCCCTCCCAGGAGGGGAAGACTGAAGTTGGAAGAAGAATAACTGGAGTTGAAGGAGACAGTTTTTTATCACTAATTATCCGGACATGATATTACAGAATAATGATCCAGACCATACCACAGCCGAAGCATTACGTCAAGCCCAGATTAGTTTGATACAGAGTGAGAATAATCATCCTTATTATTGGTCGCCGTTTTTGTTAATTAGGGTTTGCTGAATAAATATCAAAGCATTGACTGATATTGGTTTCAGCCTTTTTTGGTCTCAAAAAGTATCAGCTTTTTGGTGGCAAGAGCTGCATAAAGCTAGTATTTTCAGACGATTATGGCAGAAAAATCACTCTTACAATTTTTCTGACTACCTCCTCTATAACTCCCCTAGCTCCTGAATTGCAGGATTGCTGTTTGCGTTTGCGTAGCATCCCGTAGGGAAGCATGACAAACGGAAATTCTGACTCCTACCCTCACACATAAGACTTTTTCAGCAAACCCTAATTAGACATCTCCAAAAATCAAAAATAAAATTAATTCTCACACAGAACAGGACTTACGCAAAGGCACTATATATGGATTGCTGCTCAGTTACGCTAGCGCTAACACACCCTACTGGATCGTTTCATCTCTAAAACTGTGCATTAGCTTTTAACTTGAAAATTCTTACTTTTGAATGCATGAATGCATGACTTTTGAATTGAATCTAATGCACCATTTAAGGTGTGTCAGTCCACTACCAATAGCGTTCATGCGTAAGTCCTAACTGGTATTATTTGATTGTATTTTTGCTTTGACGTTTCACCAACACCATATCTTGGGAGTCTTGCAGATGCCAGTTAACATTTGATTGAGATGGAGTACCCTCTAGTAATAACAAACGGAATGGATCTAAACAAACCTGCCAAGGAAAAGAACGATTTTTAATTTGATTCCATTTTTCCTTAAATACTTCTGCTTGCAAATCATAGTCAAAAGCATTTCTTGCAGGTCGATATAATTTCAAATATAAAGTCATCCGATGTTGAGTTTCGCTGGTTGCTGCTAACCAACAGGGAAAAGTATTAGGTTGGTTTGCTTCCTCCGTAAAAGTAATCTGGTGAGCGCGAATACCAACGTGAGAAAAATGTTCTGGAATGGGTTCGAGAATATCAAGACTGCATCCCCACTCAACAGCTTCTACTTTACGATCATCAATAATTACTGCTTGAGAAAAGTTCTTACAACCAGTTAACTGAGCAACTCTTACACTGGTAGAATATTCAAAAATGTCATGTTTGACACCGTGAGTCAGAATAATTCCGTCATCGACAACCAAGAGATTTTGGCAAATTCGGTAAGCTTCCTCTAAGTTGTGAGTCACCAATAAAGTCACTCCTTGATAATTTTCTAGGGTGGCAATAACCAATGTTTCAATCTGATGGCGCAGGTGGGTATCTAATGCGGAAAAAGCTTCATCCAACAACAAAGCATCGGGTTGACTTGCTAATGCTCGTGCTAAAGCTACCCGTTGTTGCTGGCCTCCGGAAAGTTCTGCTGGATATCGTTTGCCATATCCTGGTAACTGTACTGCGGATAGATAAGCTTCCACTTGTTGTTTAATCTCTGTGGACGATAAACCTTTGGGCAAACCAAAAGCAATATTTTTAGCTACAGTCATGTGGGGGAAGAGAGCATAATTTTGAAATAGATAACCAATACGGCGATCGCGACTGGGCAAATTAATTTTCTGTTGCGAATCAAATAATACTCGCCCATTTAAAACAATTCGTCCTCTTGTGGGAGTTTCTAAACCAGCAACGCAACGTAAAATCATACTTTTACCAGCACCAGATCCTCCTAATAACCCCAATGGTTTGTTATTAGCATTGAAACAAACATCCAAAAGAAACCCAGGCAATTTTTTCTGGATATCTACTAATAGATTTTGTGAGTTTGTGTGGGAGTTTAGTCTCAACGGTTGTGTTTTGACTACGGGTACAGAACGCACATCTACAATTTGCTTTTCTGTTTTTTTTGCCCTACGTTTTTTGATTTTAGATTCTGACCAATAGTTGACACCAGTTATTACCCCTAAAGATATGGCTAAAATTACTAATACCCAGGCAAACGCTTCATTCATATTCCCACTTTCGGAAGCGAAGAAAATAGCTATCGGAATAGTTTCTGTTTTCCCAGGAATGCTACCTGCCAACATTAAAGTAGCGCCAAATTCACCGAGCGATCGGGCAAAAGCTAATAATGTCCCGGCAATAATTCCTGGTTTTGCCAAGGGTAACAAAATTCGCCAAAATACAGTCCATTCAGAAGCACCTAAAGTTCTAGCACAAGCAAGGAGACTGGTGTCAATTTGAGTAAAAGCTGCCAATGATGTTTTGTACATTAGGGGAAATGAGACAACGGTGGCTGCTATTACGGTGGCAGGCCAGGTAAAAATTAATGTTATCCCCAGAGATGAGAGAATATGGCCGAGGGGGCCGTTTCTACCAAATAATAGTAGTAATAGAAAACCTGTTACGGTTGGAGGCAATACTAGGGGAGATGTTAAGATGGCGTCAATTATCCCTTTGCCTTTACCGCGATATCCGAGCATCCAACGTGCTGCTGTGATGCCCAGGAAAAAGGTGATTACTGTAGTGACTGCTGCAGTTTTTAAAGATATCCAAGCGGGAGATAGTTCAAAGTTCATGGTTGATGTTAAGAGAAAAAATTAGGTTGGGTTTGGGTAAAAAATTGTAGGGACAGTTTCAGGTCAAAAGTGTTAGTAGTTGTTAATTTACCCATACCTAATTTATGCAGTAGTTTTCTGTTCATCAAGAACTATCCTATAGCAGAGAACAGGGAACACCGGAGCAGGGAACAGTGGCAAAAGCTTTTCTCTGTCTTAGGTCATATCATGTTCGGTTAAATACTTATATCATGTCCGGATAATTAGTGATAAAAAACTTTCTCCTTCTTTTCTTCTTTCTTCCCTCCTGAATTCAGAATTCAGAATTCAGAATTCTGAGTGTTTATTTATAACTGTTCAACCGGACATGATATTATACTTTGGCAGAGGGAAGGCAGCTATGCTGCTATGCTGAAGGAAGAGAGCAAAGTTTGAAGTGAAGAGGTTTTTTATAACTAATCATCCGAAGATGATATTATTTCGTTCTTACAAGAGAGAGAAAATTGTCACAGATGAACAATACGAAAGTAACTCTTGTGTTATAATTTTTTTAATTATCCCGATAAAAATCAAAAAAACGAACCCGTCTCTACCATTGCAACATTTTAGATGTGTCACGGCAGTAGATTAGGTTCTGATCAAAACTTGAGACTAAGATAAGGGAGCGATCGCATAAGCTTGCTCCCATACTGAAATGGGCTTCCATTACAGCGCTTTTCAAATTGATGAACCACATCGTCATAACCAAAACCCAGTAGGGACGTTGCATGCAACGTCCCTACTGTGGTCTACTGAAATGAAAACCGCTGTAATGTTTTCTAGAATTAGACAGAATCAGGATCTACCCCTAACTCTTTTAGTTTAGCCGCCAGACGTTCAGCACGTTGCTGTTCTTGTTCAGCACGTTGACGTTCTTGTTCAGCACGTTGCTGTTCTTGTTCAGCACGTTGACGTTCTTGTTCAGCTACTTCTCCTGGCAATAATACCAAGTTTCCTTCAGAGTCATAAAATCGTAACCACACTGCCGACTCTCGCAGAATAGTTCCTTCCCAAGTACCTAACCATAGCCCTAACCTCTGGCACCACA
Source organism: Okeania sp. SIO3B5 (assembly GCF_010692555.1). Classification (GTDB taxonomy): domain Bacteria; phylum Cyanobacteriota; class Cyanobacteriia; order Cyanobacteriales; family Microcoleaceae; genus Okeania. The sequence goes on from NZ_JAAHHG010000009.1 coordinate 6,478, forward strand.
ACCATCCCCGATCATTCCGCTGTAACTCCTGATATTGATGATTTACCAGATGCCATCCCTGTAATGAGTTCTTGTCAAATGGATTAAAGATAAAATAATTTGGGGTGCGGAATGTTTGTTCGTAAATATCCTTTTTACTGCCAATGTCTACACTAGCAGTTGAAGGAGAAGTAAGTTCAACTATCGCATCTGGATAACGACCTGCTTCTTCCCAAACTACCCATCCTTGACGATCTGTATTGTCTTCAACATTCAAGACCACAAAGAAATCAGGGCCTTTGAAATCGCGATTTCTCGCTTGAATGCTACTGTAATAAATAAACATATTGCCACCGACAAAAAAGTCGCTGCGGTCTGACCAATGTTGATACAACGAATCAATCAGAAGATTCATGGCAATACGGTGACGTTTGCTTTCCAAGAGTTCTCCATCATCAAAGATTAAGTCTGTAGGTGGCATGGGTGGTTCCCAGTCGGGAGTTACTTCGGTGAGTAACTCGTCGGTTTTGGGAGATGTTTCTGTTGTCATTATTCGCCCCCTCCGGTTGTATTTTCATTATTTAGAATAGTATAGATTAAAAAATCAGGACTTACGCACGTCAAACCAAGAGAACTGGTTTCTTGTTTAGGTACGCAAGTCCTGGAAATGATTTTTTTGGCGTTGCTGAATTGAAGTATGAATGCGCGATTTTTTGGTTCTGGTAAAGCCCCCGCGCATCCCCCATTCAACAAAAAGCGAAGCATCTTCTGGCTTCCCCCGATCCTGCGGGGGACGGGAGGGGGATAAAAAAGGGGGACTTTTAGAGTTTTATTCCCCCCACGCATTGGGGGGTTAGGGGGGCTTGCATCATACCCAGAATCAGCAACGCCATTTTTTTTAGGCTTTTTAGGACTTACACAGAAACTGGGTTATGATACGAAATTTTGTAATTTGAAAAATAATTGGGTGCATAAGTCCTGATTTTTTTTAGCGATGAACAATAGTTCCTACGTGTTCACCATTTACTGCCGCAATAATATTATCTGGGTCAAGACCATTAACAATCTGAACCTGGCTTATTTGTCGGGAATAATCAAGTAAATCTAACAAAATGCGTTCAAATGGTAAGCTAGCAAAATCACCTTTTCTCACTTCCTCTGTGGAAATTTCTGAGATAAAGTTTGCATCTTTATTGATATTAGGATCTTGATCGTAAAGTCCATTTACATCTTTAACCAAAGTTACACTTTGACACCCAAAACATTCTGCCAATAAAAATGCACCAGAGTCGCTACCATGAGGAGGAATGCGTCCAATAGCAGGAGGATGTTCCCATAATGAATATGGAGGAACTCCTGTAAAAATCACTCCAGGAACACTACGAATAAATAGGGGTAAAAGATGTCCGAAAACTTCTGGAGGAATGGCAACTACCCCGTATGGAGCTAACAATGCACCGAGAACGTGGGCATTCCCCAAAGCATCTGCTTGAGCTAGTTCTGCTAATACACCAGAAGGCATTCCCAGGTCTAAACCTATGGAGAAGACATGGCGAGTTCTAGCGCCTCCTCCTGTGCCAATAATTAGCTTTTTTGACTCTAACAAAGTTCCTAATGCGTCACGGACGGGATAAGTAGCACTTCGTCCTTTATCAAGAATGGAACGCCCTCCTATTTTGACTACATAAGTATCAGGAAGCATCCGAATAACTGGTGCTTCAGTTGATTTTTGTACCTCTTTGTCGAGTAAGCTTTCTCGCATTAACAGGGAGTCAAGATGATGTCGGCGATCGCCATTGCCTTCTAATGCAGTTGTCATAATAATTACCTATGTTCAGTTATCAGTTATCAGTCATCAATCATCAGTCATAGCACTTGGCATTTAGATACCTGAGATTGCTCAATAGTCAAACTTAGCCAAAGATTACTTTTAACTTTTGACTTTTAACTTCTATTATTACTTTTGACTTTTATTGACTTTTGACTTTTGACTTTTGAATTTTGAATTTTAACTTCTATCAGTTATCAGCATAAATTTCTGTGCCGATATCTTCACCATTAAGAGCGCGAGTTAAGTTGCCTTTTACCAATCCATTAATGATGCGAATAGAACGGCGGTTCTTAGCAATTTCCATGAAGTCTAACACAGGACGTTCTACCACCACATCTTGTAAGTCTAACTCTTTTAATTCCTTCACAGAAATTCTTTTGATAAACTTAGCACTGGGATCTTTTTTCGGATCAGCAGTATATAACCCTTCCTCATCTTTGATGAAAATCATTGATTTTGCACCAAAAACTTCACTAACTAAATAGGAACCAGTATCAGTTCTATGGGGAGGAATACGACCAATTTTAGGATTTTCATGCCAAAATGTATAGGGAGGCATTCCAAAGAAAATCACAGCTCCTCTTTCTTTTAAATAGTGTGCCATTTGCCCAAACTGCACTGGTTCAATAAAAGGAATACCATGCTTTGCTAGCAGATAATAAAGTATCCGAGCGTTCTGCATACTCACAAAAGTTCCTAATACACTTAAAACTCCTGTAGGTAGTCCTAAATCTACTCCCACACTGTAAGCATGACGAGCGCGAGTACCTCCACCCGTACCAAGAATCATTTCATGGCTGCCTAAATTTTCGGCTATTTCTTCTATTAAAGGAAATACAGCAGCTTTACCTCTATCTATAAAGCTTTGTCCGCCAATTTTCAATACATTTGCACTGGGTAAAATCTTAATCGGTGCTTCTTTTTCTGTTTCAGATAAAACTTGTTGGTTACTGAGGGAACCTGTTACTAAAGATTTACCTAATTCCGAAAGTAATTGACTGTCTTTGATTGGAGTTTGCAAATTCATAAGTGTTCAGTAATTGAGATTTAATTTTTTAGTGTTTGATTTATTGTTTAGGAGGAATAAAAAAGCCTTCAAGGATGTAAGCTTCTTCTGATTCAATGGAGTTTTCTAAGCTATTAAATTTAGTTTTTGCCCAAATTTCTAATTCTGTGAGAACAGATTCTTTAACGGCTATTGGCGGATTAATTCCAGCTAATCCTGCTTTTTGCTGCCAGCTCTCAATAGATTGTTTCGGGGTATTATTTACTTGCCAACTACTAACTTTAATAGGTTCAATTTTTAATGAATAAGGAAAGTCTATTACAAGCTCTTAATGCTGCCATAGCAAAATATAAAGATGAGCCTACAGCAAGAGTTGTTTTTGGTCTGGCAAAACAGGTTTGGCAAATTGATTGGACTGTTGCTCCCTTTGATATCCTTAACCACTATCTTGAGTTTGATATCTCTTACTTTTATCGGTTTATGTCAATGGATATCGGGGATGAAGCTGAAGAACAACAGTTACTTAAAGATTGGATAGATACCAGACATGCTTTAGACAAAGAAGGTAAGAGACGACTACCTCAGTTAGCAGATGAACTAAATCAGTTACGAGTTGCAGCAAGAAACGCCTAATTATATTGATTATATTAAATAAAGGGGGGATTAATGATTTTTATTTGCAATCATAATCCCCTTCTTTATCAATTATCAGTTATTAATTTTTTTGAGAGCAATTCACTTTCAAACTCTGTATTGTTAAATATTGATTATTTTCTCTCTGAAGTATTCTAGTTAAATCCTCTATCTAAATTTTATATAAACTTGATGTCAGTCTTAGGAAAAGTCCTTTTTTTCTACACAATTTCCAATTCCTTTATGGTAATGGCTTGGTATTTACATTTAAAATACTTGAATAATCATCCTTGGTATGTTGCTTCAGTATTAAGTTGGTGTATTGCTTTCTTTGAATATTCACTTCTTATCCCTGCCAACCGGATTGGTTATCCTGAACTTGGCTTATCAAAATTGCAAATTATACAGATAGGAATGTCCTTAATTGCTTTTATTCCTTTTAGTTTCTTTGTGATGCAAGAACCTATAAAAAAAGATTATATTTTGGCTTCTATTTGTTTATTAGGAGCGGTTTATTTTATCTTTCGTAATGTTCGTTAAAAGATAGAGAAAAATCATAATCAGGACTTACGCAGAACTGCCATATCTAGTAGGGGCGAATGGCTATTAACCCTCTACAGGTAGCGTTTTATCCACAAGTTTGCGTAAGCCCTGATAATCATAAAAAATTGTTAAGTTAATTCCTTAATTTTCACAAATAAAGGCTAATATGACAGAGCGTAAAACTTTGCAATAAATTGTTAAGTTAATTCCTTAATTTCCACAAATAAAGGCTAATATGACAGAGTGTAGAACTTTAGTAAAACTGTTTTACCCGATAGAACTGTATAAATAGTCTTTAAAGGAAATGATCGAGCCAAATCATCAACAAAAAGCCTGGGAAAACCCAGAACAAGATACCCAAAAATTAGGGATAAGTAGACGAGTATTTTTAGGAACTGGAATGACTGCTGCTGCTGCTGCCTTCATTCTGCCTCGTGAAGCGATCGCCAAATCAATCTCTAAAGTTCCATCCTTTACTCTTCCTGAACCTACGCCCTTTTGTTACCCTGATTTTTCCAATCCTACAGACTTCACAGGAAATGAATTGTGTGTAGGAGAAGGTCAATTAACTCTTCCACAAAATCTGAAAAAGGACTATACTATTGATGTGCGCATTTATAACGATTTAATACCTGGACCGACTTTTAGGCGCAATCCAGGGGAAAAGATTGAATTCACATTGATCAATAACCTACCTCCTAACAAGGTGGATAAGGAAACCTGCGACACGTTGCAACACCAAAATAAACCTGCGTGCTTCAATACCACAACTATGCACTTTCATGGATTGCACGTTTCCCCAAAAAGTAAAAGAGGTGCTGACAACAAAATACTTTTTTCTTCTGATGATGTCTTCGCAGAAGTTGGCCCCGAGGGTCAAACAAATAAATATTGCGTTGCCATTCCTGAATTCCACGCCCCTGGAACTCACTGGTATCATTCCCACCGCCACGGTTCGACCGCAATTCAAGCTGCTAATGGCATGGCCGGGGCAATTATTATTCCAGAACCCACAGAAGAGAGAAAATTAGGGGTAACAGACGAGAATGATAAAATCTGGTTGATTCAGGAAATTCTGGATGTTTCTGATCCAGAAAAGTTCTATACAGCGCGAGGGGACAATACTACAAAAGTACAATTCCTAGTCAATGGAGAGTACCAACCTACCTTAACTATAGACAATCCTAATACCCTACAAAGGTGGCGGTTTATCAATGCCACGGGAACTCCTCGCGGACTGATGACTCTTAAGTTATACAAATGTACTGACACAGACGACACCAATACTAAGTGTGACACCTCAAAGTTAGAAGATATGTATCTAATTGCGGTTGATGGCATTTCTTTCTATGGTAAACCTCCTCAAAAAGTTGGTGCGGATGGTGTGGGTGCTTATAAAGACGGTTGGGAATTGGCCCCAGGAAATAGGGCTGATTTTCTCGTTAATTTGCCAGCAGGTCTTTATAAAATCGTTAAAGATAATTATCAGAGTGCAAATGTAGGCGCATCGCGGAGAACAACACAAGTGTTAGCCTACGTCAAAGTTAACGAAGGAACTGATGCCGAAGAAACAATCCCAGAGTGCATTGAGGGGGAATTTCCTTGTTATCTCAGACCTATTGAAGATCAGGAAATTAAGGTCAGTGGAAAAGGTTCTTTGAATGACCCACAATACGTTAGTTTTGCCGTTAACACTCAAACAAATCCAAGAAAGTACCTTATTGATGGAGAACAATACCCTCAAGGAGAGGACTATAATGTGACTCTTGGTACTGCTGAACAATGGGTCTTATCAAATCCAGATTGTACTAACACCAGTAAGCCCTGCAGTACAGAAGTAGATCCCGAAGGACTAAAATTAAAAGCAAGATCTCCTCATCCCTTCCACATTCATGTCAATCCCTTTCAAGTAGAGGGTGATAAGATTGATCCAGATGGAGATGATGAGCCTTCAAATTGGCGTTGGTGGGATACAATTGCTGTTAATCCAGCTAGCAGTGATTGTCCGAATGGAACCAATCTCACCATTCGTCACCGGTTCTTAGATTTCGATGGAGAATTTGTCCTACACTGCCATATTCTGATTCATGAAGACCAAGGGATGATGACAAATGTCATAGTTAATGGAGACGGTGCTGCTCCTTGTGTTATTCTCCCTACCCCTGATTCTTGCCCTTACCCTGCCGCTTCTCCCTGCCCCGAAAACACTGACTGAAACTTACAGTGTGGTAGCTAAATTTTTCGTAATTTAGCCATCCAAGAGACAGTGAGCTATAATGTTTCACTGTCTTTTCAACTATTAGACTTGTCGCTAAATAGATGGAAAAAATCGCTAAAACTCAAGCAGAGCAATAATTACAAGATCTTTCAAGAACCTAATAGCTGTAATCTTTACATATCAAGGGTTTTCAGGATTTTTTAAGTTATAAAGCGACAAGTCTATTATACTTAAGTGTGAAAAAATAATCTAATGACCGAAAAATAGGGTCAATAGCCCCCTTTTAGGGGGATAAAAGAAATAAACTTCAGTATTTCAAGCCTCCCTATTCCATTGAGGTGCTGATAACTGATAACTGATAACTGAAATGACTAGACTTATTTTAAAACAATTCCTTTTAATAGCGATCGCTACTTTAGTTTCTTTAACGGTTATTCTGAAAGGGGCGATCGCTCAAGAAATTCAAACGATTATTCCGAATCAAGATAATACCATCATTGAAAGTGCCACGGGTGTCCTCAGTAATGATCAAGGGCCAATATTATTTGTCGGACGAACGAACCAACCCCAAGATAGTATCAGACGAGGGGTAATTTCTTTTGATATTGCTAACGAGATTCCCAGAGGTTCTAAAATTACTTCTGTCACCCTACAATTAACACTCGAAAAAACTCCAGGTGGCGCTCAATCTATTGAATTACATCGACTGCTGAAAAACTGGGGAGAAGGAAATTCTTTTCATCCAGGAGGTAGGGGCGATCGCTCAACTGAAGGAGATGCTACTTGGATTCATAGTTTCTATAATACTCAATTCTGGTCAAATCCAGGAGGGGATTTTTCCGAGAGGGTTAGTGCGGTGACAACTGTGGGAGATGAAGGAGTTTATACTTGGGAATCTACTTCAGAAATGGTTACCGATCTACAACAATGGTTAGATAATCCTGATGATAATTTTGGTTGGTTACTGTTAGGAAATGAAACTGTTTCAAGGACAGTAAAAGGGTTTGCTAGTTCGGAAAATCCAGAAGCATCAGCGCAACCACAGTTGAGAGTTACTTATGTTGAAAAGTAGTAGAAGCGATCGCATAAATTGTTATATCAAATCCGGTTAAATAACCTCACAATCAATAGACATCTCCAGAAAAGAGGGAGTAGGGAGTAGGGGAAAGAATCAATTATCGCACAGAAATCATCAATTATTTCCCCAGTTTCCTACTCCTTATATAGAATCCGGTTATACAGTATATATTTATAATTCTATCCACACTTTCTCGCCTTCAATCTCTCAACCTCCCCTTTTCCCCACACTTCCCACCCCCAAATATATGATAAGCATTCAACCGGATTTGATATTACTCTCTCTTTTCTAGTGTAATAAAACCATATTTTTCAAACACAGTTTTTGCCTCTGGAGTAAACATAAATTCTTCTAATTGTTTAGCTGCTTCAATATTTTTACTATCTTTAATTACTGCAATGGGATAAACTACTGGTGTATGAGATTTTTCCGGTGCATTAGCAACTATTTTTACTGTGTTTGAAGCGTTAGTATCTGTACGATAAACAATGCCAGCATCAACATTTCCTGTGGCGACATAATTAAGTACTTGACGCACATTTTTAGCAAAAACTATTTTCGGTTCAACAGTCTCATAAATACCTAAAGAAGTTAAGACTTCTTTGCCATATTTTCCTGCGGGAGAGGTTTCTGGTTCGCCAATGGATATGTTTTTAATAGTGTCTTTTGTTAAGTCTTGAAATGTGTTAACTGCAGCGGTATTTTCTGTAGGAACTATTAACACCATTTGATTTTTCAGGAGGTTGCGACGGCTTTCATCTATTATTAGACCTTTTTCTTGCAAAATATTAATATGGGAAGGAGATGCGGATATAAATAAATCTACTGGTGCTCCTTGTTCAATTTGTTGTCGTAAAGAACCAGAAGAAGATAAGTTTAAAGTTAAAGAAGTATTAGTATTTTTTTGCTCATAAATAGGCTCTATCTCTTCCATTGCATCTTTGAGGCTAGTTGCTGCTGAAACTGTTAAATTTATTGTTGAAGCGGTAGACTCAGAAGATGAATTATCCCTAGTTTGGCTACAACTAATTGTTAATAAATAAGAAAGTATGGCCATACAAATTAAGACCAGAATTCGATTTTTTTTCATATCTATATACTCCAATTTTTAATTTTTATCAAAAGTAAGTGTCAGTCTAGTAGGGTGTGTTAGCGGTAGCGTAACGCACCGTCTTCACGGAAGTATAACCAACTCCACAGATTAGCTGATAATCAATTATATTATGTCGTGCGTTACGGCTAACGCCTAACGCACCCTACAAAAGCTCCAATTTTTAATTTTTATCAAAATTATTAATATTGTAGAGGTTTTTTGTTAATTTTGTCGGAGTAAATAAATTAAAATTTGGATATAGATATGAAAATTAGCGCTCTTATGGTAGGGGTTAACGGCCGTTAACCCCTACATCGCTGTTAACCACTACAAACGATGTATAATTTCGTCTTTTGTGTAAGTCTGGTAAATAAAATTATAGGCAGGAAAAATAATTTTTCTTCCCGACTCCCGACTCCCTACTCCATATAAATTACCCTCCTATAATCTTAAATAAAAACTACAGGAGGGCAAAATATCAGATAATTTACCGAATAATTAATAATTAAATAATTCTGGTTTAAAGCCTCCCTTTTTAAGGGAAAAAAAGCGGTCGTTTTGCTCCGCAACATATAAAGCGGAGCGGCTCTGTCAAGAGCTAGTCTCCTCGCCATATCCAATCGAACAAGAGAAGAAATAATATTGCCTTATATTCAATTCCGTAAAGGTTTTAACCAGAGGTAATTATTAATTATTAATTATTAATTATTAATTATTAATTATCCATTATCAATTAATGAACCGTGGTATTACACCAAATAAGCTTCTTGGTGAGTTTTGATGACGCAATCAGACTTAGGTTTGGCAACACATAATAATACCCAATTTTTTTCTACCTGCTCGTCATCTAAGAAGTTTTGATCCTCTTGATCGACTTCTCCTTCTACTATTCTGGCAGCACAACTAGAGCAAGATCCGGCGCGACAAGAAGAAGGAAATTCTAGATCGGAATATTCTTCTTCTACCGCATCAAGGATATATGTATCCTCATCAACCTCGATGGTGACATCGATTTCTGGGGGTTGTTTTTTCTTGCCTTTGATTAGCTGTACTTTATAAGTAGCCATTGGTTGAGATCCTCCTTTTTTTTAGTTGTTCTTTAAGTCTCAAAAGACTTTATTAAAAAGCATTCAGCACTTCAGCAATCAGCGGTCAGCTTTGCGCGTTTGCAAAGCATTCCGGAACAGAAAGGGAATGAGCAATCCCTCTTTATATCAAATCCGTTTAATTCGGTATAAAAAAATATTCCATCTTCACCCAGAGCGGAAAGAATTCTGACTTCTCTTCCCTTCTAAATTCTGAATTCTGGATTCTGAATTCTGAATTCTGAATTCTGATTCACTATCTTATTACACCGATGCTACCGGATTTGATATTACAGCAGTTTTCATTTCAGTAGACAACAGTAGGGGCAAATGACATTTGCTAACGCAAAGCTCTGCTTTATATGTCGCGGAGCGTTAACGGAGTTATGCGACAGCAAAACGCCCTTACAGAGTGTTGGTTATGACGATGTGGTTTATCAACCTCAAAAGTGCTGTAAAATTCAACCAAAAACAAGAAGTCGGGGATTTAAATCCAAGCTTTTCCTAACGGAATGCTGCGCAAACAGATACCTAATCAAATTTTTAGGCTGATAGCTGATAGCTGATAGCTAATAGCTGAAGTGCTAGTTAACTACAAGGTACTCCAGTTGGGGTGCATCCTCCTGCTTGGAAAGATTTTCCACAACTACAAGTTTCTGTGGCGTTGGGATTAATAAACTTTAAACCGCTTTCAGTTAAACCTTCAATGTAGTCAACTACAACTCCTTCTAGTAAAGGCGCACTTTTTGGGTCAATAAAAATCTGCAAGTTATCTTTGTGTAGTAGCAAGTCATCTGCTTTCGGAGCATTGGCAATATTTAAGGCATACTCATAACCACTGCAACCACCATCCACAACAGAAATGCGGATGCCTTGATTTGATTCCTTCAGGAATTTGGTAAGTTGAGAAGCGGCTTTTTCTGTTAAACTTATAGTCATAATTTTGAAGACAAATAATTTTAGACTTACCGATAATTACCCAGATAGGCGACACCCGCCTGTTGTCTGGCCTCAGCAATGGACTTAGGAAATTACTGGAACGGTGCGATCGCGCTTTACAGAACTGTCTGAGACTAAGCTAGTAGAAATATTGCACCCTGATTTTTGAAATTTCAGTTTCAGTTTCAGCGCGAAAGCATATTGTATAAATATCACCTTTCCTCGGAATTTCCTATTTTTGACACTCTCACCGTTAAATCAGAGATTATAACGGGAGATTCTTGTTTCACAGATTCTTAACTAGGTAACAAATCAAACAAGTTAAGTTGTACCCCCGTCAGACCATCTCCACAAGCTTTTTATCGGACGGTGTGCCCCACCGCCATTAGCTCTCTATTTATGATACTGGATTGGTTCGCTACCGCTCAATTAATTGGCTGGTTGAAATTTATGAGAGGCTGTCTGCATGGGTTTCCCGCGCAGTTTATACGCCCCGTCTCACCGCTATAATTTTTAATTTAGCGGAAGTCCTCTCTCAGCATTATCTATAGGCTAAACCAAAGATTTAACTATAAACTGTTCGCAGTGATAACTTCTATGGTTAAATTTTTACCACTTCCTCCTCAGCTTTTAACTCTTTGCTGAGGGAACCACAAACTGGACAGTCTGGATCGTGGTAAGGGCGAAGTTTAGAGAATTCCATGGCATCCAAATCCATTGTCAGCAGTTGTGACCACAAGGGTTTACTAAATCCTGTAATCTGTTTGATTGCTTCTGAAGCTGCTAGACAAGCTAGTGTTCCAGAAACTACACCCAAGACTCCAAACCCACGTCGGTCCCATTCTGGTTTTTCTGGGAAGAGACAAGACAAACAGGGAGTTTTACCAGGAACTATGGTAGTTAAATAAGCTTCCATGCTATTCATAGCAGCTTCCACCATTGGTTTGCGCCAACGTACACAGGCAGCATTAAGTAAATTCCGTTCGTCAAAGTTGTGAGCGCAGTCGAGGGCAATATCTGCCGACTGTACTAATGTGTCTGCATTTTCAGCAGTGACATATTCAGGTACAGCTTCGATTTCAACATCTGGGTTAATGGCAGATAGAGTTTCTTTAGCTTTGTCTACTCGCAGTTTACCCACCCAATCATCTGTCATCAAGATTTGACGATTCATGTCATCAAGGCGTAGTTCCCCACCTCTGACTAATATCAGCTTCCCGACACCTGCTACTGCTAAATACAGTGCTACTGTGCCACCCAACCCACCAACTCCATTTACCACTGCTGTAGTTGATTTGAGTCGTTGTTGTGCTTCTTTACCAAAACCGGGAAGCATGATTTGGCGACTATAACGTTCTAATTCTTTGGGTGTGAGGTCGGACAAATTTTTTTGCTCCTTACTCAGCAGTTATTTCTGTTAATTTAACCACGTCGTTATGTTCTTTTTGGAATACTGGAAATACTTTTTGTTCTTGAGCGTTAGATGTCAAGAAAGTTTGATAAGCTGACTCTAATGCTGTTTTATATTCTGTCAATTTTTCAGCTTCTGCCAGTTCTTTTTTTTCGTCAACTTCTGCAATTGCTACAGAAAACATTTTTAATATATGGAGGCGATTTACGTTGACTGCTGTTTGGTCGTAGGGAATGTCAAAAAAGCTGAGGAAGTCTTCTGCATCTACGAGCTTTTGGAAATCTGTTAATGTCTTCATTTGATGAACCCTAAATTAATTAGATAAAGTAGTGCCGCTACGCGGAAATTAAAAGTCAAAATTCAAAAGTATTGATTTGTAATTGCTTGAGGATTTTGTAACTGGTCAGTTATTTCCGCAATCCTACAGTAGTGGCTTTTTCTATTTGTTAGTATAGGTACAAATCTTCTTTTTTTCGCCTACTTTCAATTTTTTTTAATATTTGTGTGCAAAAAAAAATACTACTGTTTTAGGAAGAGAGGTTGTTAGATATTTACTGAAGAATTAATAATTAATAATTAAATAATTATGGTTTAAAGCCTCCCCTTTTAAGGGGGAAAAAAGCGGTTGAGGGATGGCGAGGTCCCCTCGCCATATCCAATCAACCAAGAGAAGAAATAATATTTCCTTATATTCAATCAAGAATGGTTTTAACCAGAGATAATTATCAATTATCAATTATCAATTTCTGAAAAAATATGGTTCTAACTTTCCTCTCTAAATATTTAGAAAAAATTACTGCTTACAGCTTGCAAACTTCCTTATACTTTTTGACTAATTCAATGCCTGCTCGGCTCATTCTTTCTCCTTCATCTTCTAATTTTTCTAGAGAAGTAAACCCAAAACGTTGAGCATCCCGTAAAGTTCTAGAAACTACCAAAAGACGACCACAAAATACAAGTGCCCAACCAAATCCTTCATGGTTGATACTAATAACTACTTGCATGATTTGATTGGTTTCTAATTCAATGCAAGTTGCTATTGCATTGTAGAATAACTTAATCCGAGCTAAAGTCATCGGATTAACTTCTTCTTCTGTGGAAATTTGGCGTTTTTCTTGCTTACTAACAATATAAGGCTTGATAATTAATTCAGGAGACCAAGACTTATAAACTCCATAAGAGTCTTGAGCTTGAACTGCTCTAATTAATTCCTTAATAAAAGGAGCGGAATAAATGTCGGTTGTTGTTGTTGTTGTTTCTGTTTGAACAGTCATAGTTTTACACCTCTTCAAGTACAGCTTCTAAGTCAGATTCAGAAGTTTTTTGTAAAGCTTTTCTGAGCCAGGGGGGAGGACTACCTTTTAAAGTTTCCACCAACCTGTCCAGAAGATCGGTAATTTTGTCTTCTGGAGATTTTGATTTCATTGGGGTCACTTTTTTGTTGATTAAACGACCTGCTGCAGGACCACCAATTTCTAGTACATAAACTATTGTGCAGTCGAGCAAAGCTTCAACTTTGGCGTGTAGTTTATCTAGTTTTTCTTGTTTACTAGCATCTTGATTGAGATTACCAGCAAAAACGAGTGGCTCTAGAGCTTCGTATCCTCGATCGTCAACTTCATACAATGCCATTTGTTTGGCAGAGCCAAAGTGACCATTTATATGAATCAAATCACTGGTTGCAAATGCAACTTTCATTGTTATTTTCCTCCTGGTTTTAATGTACCGAATAACTAATAGTTAAAAGCCATTAGTTATTGATAACAAACTTGTCTTTTAATCGCAGACAAAAATAAACGCTAAGATGAGGACAGATTCAATTTTGTAGCGGATTTTTCTTTGGTTTAACTATTAATTAAACCCGCCTCTGATTATCAAATATTTGTTTATTTATATCTGACTATTTATTAGGTCGCAGATTTTAGTTAACAGAAGTGTATCTAATATCATGTCCGGTTGAATAATTAGACTTTGGTGGAAGGAAGGCAGCTATGCTGGAGGCAGAAGGTTTTCTCTCATTGTCACCTTAATTCTATACACAAACGATGCTACCGGACATGATATAAAACCTAAAACCTACCACCTAAAACCTACCACCTAAAACCTACCACCTTCATCGTGACAATAATGAATAATCATTGGTGTGAATTTTTGATTCCTCTTGCTCTAAGAAAATATTACCAATGTCAAATAATAAATTCATTGTACCACGATAACCCACATTACAACATTGACCATTACCAAGGCGATCGTGAATTGGCATTCCCATGCGATATAGAGCAAGACCTAATTTCTCAGATATCAGTTTACCATGAGAATTGGTAATCAATAAATCTGAACCTGCGGCTACTTCCTCCAAGTCTCCCAAGTCACCAATAATTACATTTTCTGTAGGCAATTTTTCCAATAAAGGCGATCGCGTAGTTGTGACAGCCACTTTAATATTTGCCCCCATTTCCCGCAAAAACCAACTTGTTGTCCAAAGTAAATCTGGTTCCAGAGCAATAGAAATCTGTTTATGACCAAAATAGAAGTGAGTATCCAGCATCGCATCTTGTAACTGCCGACGTTGACGCTGATATTTTTGAGGTACTTCGCAACCCTTATCTAAATGAGGATCTGTACGAGAAACAATTAGCTGAGACAATTTTAATATGAAACTGTCTACAGCACCCAAACCAGTCAACCGAGGGAACACTTGATATTGAGTACCAAATTTTTCCTGCAAAATATTAGCTGCATTTCTCAGACTTTCCCCAATAACCAGAGTAAAACTTGACTGACTCAGGTTACGAAGTTCTTCTATGGTGGTTCCACCAGAACTTGTCGCGCTATAATTATCATCAACCAGATGTCCGTCCAGAGACTGAGATAAGTCAGGTACAACTATTGGTATTAAGCTAAAAGATTCCACAATATCTCGAACTTCCTGCACATCTCCAGGAGCAAGACAACTACCCGCTAAAATTGTTACGAAAGGCTTTTTAGTTTCAGTAGGAATGGGTTCGCCATAATCATAAGCTACTATACGTTCAACAGTAGCAGCAAAACCATCCTGAGCCGAACCCTTATAATCTGGACTAGAAACATTTAATATAGGCAATTCATCTAACTCTGGATGCTCTTCCCTAAACTTCTTGAGAATACGCTCCACATCATCGCCCCTGGTTTCAGTTAAACCAGTGCTCAACAAACCAATAACTTCTGGTTTTGACTTCTCAACTTGGTTGAGAATAGCTGTCTCTATATTATCCTCTCCTCCCAAAATAGTCGTCACTTCAGTCATGGCAGTAGTAGACAGAGGAATAGCTTCCTGGAAGTGATTCACCAACAATACCTTGGCAAAAGCAGTACAACCTTGAGTCCCGTGGAACAGTGGCATCATGCCTTTAATTCCTAAGTAAGCTAAGGAAGCACCTAGAGGTTGACTCAATTTCAAAGGATTTGTGGATAAGGATTTTTTGGGAAAGCTAACTGTTGCAGGTGGAATATTAGTCAGACTTGGTAAAGTTTCTACTGCTAAAACATCATCTATCTGACATTCCCCTAACCAAGGCACAGGTTGTCGCACTTGTTCCCAAACTGGACTATGGAGTGCTTCATCTAATTCCTTTGCCATTTCGATAGTGCCGTGATATCCAGCGTAGGGATGATGGCGTTCTTGGTTAATGTGCAAAAACGGAATTCTCGCTTTCAGGGCGGTATATTGGTTACGGCCACCTGCGATGAGCATATCAGCTTTTGTGTCAGCAATGACTTTCAGCAGAATTTCGGCATTGCCCTTTTCTAGCAAAATACCATCTTTGCCGAGCAATTGTTTGATTTTTGCTTTGTCTTCTTCAGTACTTTTCTTTGTGCTAGTGGCGACCACATCCATACCTAAATCTTGAGCCGCCGAAATAATAGACCAACTTTTAACCCCACCCGTGTAGAGTACAACTCTTTTACCTTTGAGACGTTGGCGATAAGGTTCTAATATTTCTTGGAGAATGGCTGTTTCTTCGGCAATGAGCTTTTCCGTGCGTTCTTGTAGGTCAGCATCTCCAATTTTTGCAGCAATATTTCTGAGGCAGTTGTTAATATCGGCAACACCATAAAAAGATTCTTCAATATAAGGAATGCCGTATTTCTCCTCCATTTTCCGTGCCATATTGATCATTGCTTTGGAGCAGATCATCACGTTGAGTTTGGCACGATGGGCGTAACAAATTTCTTTGTAGGTAGCATCTCCGGTGATTTTTGACAATACCCGAATGCCTAGTTTTTCAAACAGGGGTAACATTGCCCACATTTCACCCGCAATATTATATTCGCCGATGAGGTTAATATCGTAGGGTGTGGTAAATTCTGGCTCGGAAGTTCCAACTACATGGTCTAATAATGCTTCGGCACTAACTCGGTTACCTAAATTTTTACTACCAATGAAACCAGGAGAGTTCACAGGAATGACCGGAAGCTCTAATTTTTTGGTGGCGACTTTACAAACCGTTTCTAGGTCATCTCCAATTAGAGAAGTAACGCAAGTAGCGTAGACAAATACCGCTGGAGGTTGATAACGTTTCTTTAGTTCGGCGATCGCCTTTAGTAATTTTTTCTCACCACCCATGATAATGTCATTTTCACCCATGTCAGTGGTGAAACCCATTTTGTAGAGATGAGCTTCAGAAGAAAGACTGCCACGAGTTCCCCAGGAGTTACCAGAACAACCTAAAGGCCCATGAACTAAGTGAGCTGCATCTGTAATGGGAACCAGAGCAATGCTCGCTCCATCAAAAGCACAACCTCCTTGAGCTGCTCCTGGTGTTGCTTGTTGTTGACAGCCTTTTTGTTTTTTATCTCCATTTTTGTGTTTGTGGTTGTGTTCGCAACCAGGCTCATTCATCAGTTCGGCAACTTTGCCTGGGGTCATCATAGCCATGTTATTAAGTCTCTATTATTAACTACTATGGGGCGGGGATCGGGAGTAGGGGAGTGGGGGAGTAGGGGAGTGAGGGAGTGGGAGAGATTAGAGTATTTTTCAACCTTTTTCTCCTATTGCCTCTATCTCACTTCCAGCTCCTGACTCAAAAATTTAGTCAAGGCAAAGATACCAAATTTATTCTATAGAGAATCTAATCTTAGGATGACAAATTTTTGTTATTATTTAGGATGACAAATTTTTATTATTATTTTTGTATAGAAGTTATCATTTTGTAGGTTGGGTTGAGGCGCTCACACAGATTATGGCACGGATGCACAGATGAGGTGAAGGATAGCGATATCCCCATCGACTGTAACCGTTAGCGCCAGCTTATCCTTAGGATAAACCCAACATAGCGGGTTTGTAAAGATAATGTTTGTAAGTGTCGAGTTTGTTGTTGGGTTGCGCTGGCGCTTAACCCAACCTACTAATCTTAAAGAATGACAAATTTTTGTTATTATTTTGTTTGTATAAAAATTGGAGCCGATCGCTGTTCAATTTCCATCACTCATTGCTCAATATTGGCACCCATAATTTTGGCAATTTGTTTGAGAATACTTAAAACATCATATAACTGATTCCTGCGAGGTAGTAGTAGATAAAAAACATTAGACAAATCATATTGGGGAACATCTGCCGTCAACATTTTAACAAACATAAACTCATCCCCGCTACCAATCATACCATAGACAGGACGTTCGGGATTGGGGTTTGCCATCATGTAAGTCATTAGTTGAGGTAAAGCCACTGAAAAACCAATAGTAGATTTAGACTCAATCAGGAGAACCCAAAGTTGTTGTGCAATAACTAAAGTATCAATTCGACCGCGTAAAATTTCATCCTTGTCTTCTACTTCTACTTCAACACTTGCTTCAGTAGTGAGGTAGAAAGGTTCATCATATAAACCTGCTAAAGCAAGTAAAGGTCCGATTAGTAATTGATTAATCACACCTTCTGTAAGAGGACTTCGTTTTCTATGACGTAAAAATCGTCCTTGAATTTGGTCTAGTTTCTCTTTTTCTTCAGCAGTTAGCTCAGGTAAGTCTTGTTGCCATTCCGGAAAGAAGAGGTCATTATCTGTAGGAGATAACTTAAACCTTTGCTCAAGGTCACCTAGAGTAGAGATAGTTTTGGAAATGGGGTAAGTTTGAATCATATAGGAATATGGAACAGGTACAGGACTGTAGTTCCAGGATAACTTATCCCTTATGAGCTGTCAAAACAATTGTAGGGACAAACTGCCATTTGCCCCTACAAAAACTTAAGTTCAGTAGGGTTTGTTACACTTCGCTAACACACCCTACAAGATGGCTAATAATCTGTCTCAGATACCCTGCCTAATCCGTATATCCGTGCCATAATCTGTGTGAGCCATTCGCCCCTACAAAAACTATATGGTTAATATGGATTAACGAATCAAGTCAAAAGATGTATCGTTAACACCTAATTCCATGCTACCACGGTCTAACTCATCCAGAATAGTATTAACGATCCAGTTGAGTAGATTGAATGCGCCCTTATATCCTAAGATAGAATAACGGTGCTGGTGGTGGCGATCGAAGATAGGATAGCCGATACGTACTAATGGAGTACCAGTATCACGTTGGAGGAACTTACCATAGGAGTTACCAATCAACAAGTCAACTGGCTCAGTATCCAACAGTGAACGTAGGTGCCATAAGTCCTTACCGATCCAAACTGTAGCTTCTTGGCCGTTGGGATCGTTAGCTAACAATGCTTTAGCTTCTTCTTCAAAACCAGCAACGTTACCATTAGTAACAACAACGTGAACTGGCTGCATACCTAACTCTAGAGTGAAGTTCAACAAGCCCAATACATGGTCAGGATCGCCGTAGATAGCAATGCGCTTACCGTGTAACCAAGCTTGAGAGTCAGTAATAGCATCAACTGCACGACCACGCTCAATTTCTAACTCTTCAGGAATAGCCTTACCAGTTAATTCAGACAATCCCATTAAGAACTCATCAGTACCACGGATACCGATAGGACGATAAGTAACTGTAGTTTGACCGCCTTCTTTCTCTAGGTACTCTAGAGTCTTAGGAGTGGAATATTTCTGGAATGAGATAGTAGCTTTAGCATTGATGGAATCAGCACCTTCTGCCAGAGTTGTACCACCGTTGTACATCTTGAATTCACCCAAGTTAGGAGAATCAAAGCTCTCAGCATTGTCAGCTAAAATGGTGTTAGGAACATCCATCAAAGATAGAATATTCTTCAAATCCCGGATGTTGCCAATGTAAGGATCGAAACCAGGGATGAAGTTGATTTTACCGTTAGTAACTCCCTTCTTCTTACCTTCAGTCAGAGCTACCAAAATACCCTTGAGCATATTGTCATAGCCTGTGATGTGAGAACCAACAAAGCTAGGAGTATGAGCAAAAGGAACTGGGAAATCTTGAGGAACTGCACCTTGATTCTTGGAGGTAGTAATGAATGAACCTAAGTCATCTCCAATTACCTCTGCCATACAAGTTGTGCAAAGAGCAATCATTTTTGGCTTGTACAAAGCATAAGAGTTTGCCAAACCATCAGTCATGTTCTTGAGACCACCGAATACCGCAGCATCTTCAGTCATAGAAGAGGAAACTGCTTGGAATGGCTCTTTGTAGTTACGAGTTAAGTGGGAGCGGAAGTAAGCAACACAACCTTGAGAACCATGTACAAAAGGTAGAGTGCCTTCAAAACCTGCTGCTGCAAAGATTGCACCTAGAGGCTGACAAGCTTTAGCAGGGTTGATAGTTAGAGCTTCGCGAGCAAAGTTCTTTTCGCGATATTCCCAAGTCTTTGTCCACTCACTAACTTTTTTTACTTCTTCCTTGGAAGGACCGCCTTCAAATTCTCTCTTCCGCTCGAACATTTCTTGGTATTCTGGTTCTTGGAAGAGTTGAAAGTGGTCTTTGATTTTGTCTACGTTCTGACTCATGGTGTTTATCCTCTATGGTATTGTTCAGAAGGAAGAAGGAAGAAGGAAGAAGGAAGAAGAATCTCAACCACAACTTCTAACTCCCAATTCCTAGTTAAATCTTTGTTTGTGTATTGGGAATGCCGTAGTGATGGCATTACCACATTTCCTAATAAATTTACAGCAGATTCCACTTTGGTGAGGTACACTCACGCGGGCAAGATGCCCGCACTGGAAACTTCTGACTTCTACTAACTAGCTTGCTTCCAAGGAGCCTTGATTAGGTTCCAAGTTGGGCTGTTGAGAGCTAGATCCATGTCACGAGCGAAGATAGCGAATCCATCATAACCGTGATAAGGACCAGAATAATCCCAGGAGTGCATTTGACGGAATGGCATACCCATTTTCTGGAATACATACTTCTCTTTAATTCCAGAAGCAATTAAATCTGGCTTTAATTTCTTAGCGAATTCCTCGAACTCATATCCACTAACGTCATCATAGATAAGAGTACCTTCTTTAGCATACTCAGCAGTACGCTTGTAGTCATCACCGTGACCGAACTCATAACCAGTACCGATAACTTCCATTCCTAAATCGTCGAAAGCAGGGATAACGTGACGTGGACGTAGACCGCCAACCATCATCATTACTTTCTTACCTTCTAAACGAGGACGATACTTAGCAATTACTGCATCAGCTTGTGCTTGATACCTGGCGATTACTTTCTCTGTGTTTTCTTTGATAGTATCGTCGAAGTAAGAAGCAATTTTCCGTAGAGACTTAGCAATTTGAGTAGGACCAAAGAAGTTGAACTCAGTCCAAGGTATACCATACTCTTCTTCCATGTAACGGCAGATGTAGTTCATGGAACGATAACAGTGGATGAGGTTTAAATTCACCCTAGGAGCCATGAATACTTCGTTGTAAGTACCGTCACCTGTTGCTTGGCTAACTACTCTTAGACCGATTTCATCTAATAATAGACGAGAACTCCAACCGTCACCACCGATGTTGTAGTCAGCGATTAAGGATACGTCATAAGGAGTGGTTTCAAAACCGATCTCTTCGTTAGTTATTTCAGCGGAAGGCTCGTATACCCAGTCACGCACTGTGTCGTTAGCAATGTGGTGACCTAATGACTGAGAAACTCCACGGAAACCTTCGCAACGTACTGGAACAACTGGCTTATTGAGTTCTTTAGCAGCTTTTCTAGCTACTGCTTCGATGTCATCACCAATTAGACCTACTGGGCACTCAGATTCAATTGTGATACCAGCATTGAGTGGGAATAAGTCTTCGATTTCTTTCATGATTTTGGCGAGTTTTTTGTCTCCACCAAAAACGATGTCTCTTTCTTGGAAATCGGAAGTGAATTGCATTGTACCAAAGGTATCAACACCAGTTACACCGTTGTAGTAGTTACGACGACCTGCCCAGGAGTAGTAACCGCAACCAACAGGACCGTGACTTATGTGAACCATGTCCTTAACAGGACCCCAAACCACCCCTTTTGCTCCAGCAAATGCACAACCACGAGTTGTCATTACACCAGGAACTGATTTTACGTTAGACTTAACGCCACAGTCAGATCCTTCTTCTAAAACATTAAGGTGCTTTTTCCGTCTTTTAGCAGCTTTCTCAGGATAAGCTTCTAAGACTTCTTGAATTAACTGTTTGTTCTGTTCGATTTTTTCGGATGTCATGTTACATATCTCCTTTCGGAATATTTGAAGATTTTAGTGTTTTAGTTTTGAATTAGTGAGGGCAGGTATTCTTTGATAACTTCGTGTCTGAAAAACCTGCCCCTACATTAATGATTAATACAAAACTCGCCACTCAATACTTATCTTTATAAGATAGGGTGCGTTTTACACACCCCATTATTTCGGTCTAAGACTTACTTGAGTTTACTTAAGCTTTCTTTTCTGCTGCTAAAGCTGCATCTTGTGCTGCAATTTGCTGCTGACGATCGTCTTCGTCTCCTAATAGACCGAATTCAATTAACAACTCTTCTAATTCATCCATTTCTAGAGGAGTAGGAATAGTTAATTTTTCGTTGTTGATGATCTTCTCAGCTAATGTATTGTACTCTTGAGCTTGGTTATCCTCTGGAGAATACTGTTCAACAGTCATACGACGGATTTCAGCGCGTTGTACAACGTTGTCGCGAGGTACGAAGTGAATCATTTGAGTGTTCAAACGAGCTGCTAAGTTCTCGATTAACTCAACTTCACGGTCAACCTTACGGCTGTTACAGATTAAACCACCTAAACGTACACCACCAGCGTGAGCATACTTAAGAACACCACGAGCGATGTTGTTAGCAGCATACATCGCCATCATTTCACCGGAACATACGATGTAGATTTCTTGAGCTTTGTTTTCACGGATAGGCATTGCAAATCCACCGCAAACAACGTCACCTAGTACGTCATAACTTACGAAATCTAGGTCTTGATAAGCACCTTCTTCTTCTAGGAAGTTGATAGCAGTGATAATACCACGACCTGCGCAACCTACACCAGGCTCAGGACCACCAGACTCAACGCAACGGATTCCAGCGAAACCATCTTTCAATACTTCGTCTAGTTCTACGTCTTCAACTGCACCGCGCTCTGCAGCAACGTGAAGTACAGTAGTTTGAGCTTTAGCGTTTAAGATTAAACGAGTTGAGTCAGCTTTAGGGTCACAACCTACGATCATGATTCTCTGACCGTGACGGTTAGCCATTGCAGCTAGAGTGTTCTGAGAAGTAGTGGACTTACCGATACCGCCTTTTCCGTAAAATGCAATCTGACGCATGATAGATTTTCTCCGTTTTGTTAGTGTGTTTGACTTGATTTTGAATGAATACGATTTTGATTCTGTTAGGACTTACGCATAAATGCTATTTGTAGGGTGTGTTAGCGGTAGCGTAACGCACCGAAACCCTATTGTTAGTGTGTAAGTCCTGTCTGTAAAAGTTTCCTTAGAGTTTGTGTTTGATAGCTGCTGTTTTCTAGGGCTTTTGATTTTACAGATCGCATTCATATATTAATTTTGTTCGTGTAAGAACAGTGTGTATTTAGCAGCAACATTGAGTGCCCGGAGGCGCTCGCCCTAAAGCTTGTGCAGGCATAACCTGCGTGTATATAGTTGTCATTAATGCACCCGTTGTTATTTGTTGTCTGTCGCTCTATTCAGCATAAATTTAATCAAGTTTTACCGATCATCAGTCAACAGTTAATTTTTCTAATTTGGTTGAATAAACCTTGATAGCTGATAACTGATAACTGTTAACTGTTAACTGTTTTAAACTGCTTCTTCTACTACAAGACTTTCGCTTACTCGTTCTTTTAATGTAGCTTCGATCGCTCCTTTTAGTGTCGCCATTGCACTATTACAGGAACCACAAGCTCCTTTTAGTGTGACTAGCACGCGATCGCCATCTACATCGAACAGTTCAACATCTCCTCCATCTGCCACGAGAACAGGTCTCACTTCTTGTTCTAATACTTGTTGAATTAATGTAATTTTTTGTAGATTTGTTAGTTTGCTGGCTGGTTTTGTAGTTGTAGGAGTTTGTTGTACTGTTGGTTCTGGCGTTTCGTAAACCGATGCGATTAGATCGTCAATATCTGCCAGACAAGAACCACAACCACCACCTGCCTTCACATAGTTTGTTACTTCTTCCGCTGTTTTGAGGTTGTTTTCCCGAATTACTCGCTTAATTTTGTTTTCGGTAATTGCAAAACAACTACAAACTAATGCTCCTTCGTCGTCTTCTTCGTGAACTTCTACTTCAATACCTTTATACTTAAATATTGCTGCTTCTAATGCTTCCTCTCCCATGACCGAACAGTGCATTTTTTCTTCTGGCAGCCCTCCCAGGTATCCCGCGATATCCTGGTTTTTAATCTTCATAGCTTCGTCTATGGTTTTGCCTTTGAGCATTGCTGTCAGAGCAGAAGATGAAGCGATCGCACTAGCACAGCCAAAGGTTTGAAATTTTGCATCTAATATTTCATTAGTAGTGTCCAGTAGCATCGGAGCGTGTATAAAATAAAGGTGACACTCTTGAGAAAACCTTCTGCCTCCCCCCCCCCTTTCAAAGCTATGCTTTATAAACATCTTTCTTAACATAAAAATTGACAAAATAGATAAATTATGTTTAAGACTTTAAAAGCCTTTTTCTAGAGAGAAAATGTATTTAAAAGTACATTAATTTTGATAAATTAAGTAATTTTATTTAGATGCTATGACTATTTCTCCCTTCTCTCCTGCTCCCCTTCTCCCCTGCTCTCCGTGTCCCCGTGTCTCCCCGTCTCCGTGTCCCCATTTCTGAGGAGTTCCTTATAAGGGATAGCTTTCAAAGGGGGGTAGGGGGGATGCCTCCTGCCTTCGGACAACCATTGTCTAATTATTCAACCGGACATGATATTAGTGCTTGCTTTGCTCATAATCATTGATATATACTTATTGATTGTGAGTTTTAAAGAATATTATGACAGCCCAAGAAATAATTCGCTCAATTGAAACCGAGGAAATAGAAAACCTCAAACAAGGCTCGAAAAAGAAATTACCTCAAATCTATGTAGGTGACACTGTCAAAGTAGGGGTCAAAATTATAGAAGGAGGAAAAGAAAGAGTCCAGCCCTACGAAGGTACTGTAATTTCCATGCGCAATGGAGGTATCAATGAAACTATTACAGTTCGCCGTGTTTTCCAAGGTGTAGGAGTAGAAAGGGTATTTTTGCTTCATTCTCCTAGGATTGCTAGTATAAAATTAATCCGTCGAGGTAAAGTGCGTAGAGCTAAACTCTACTACTTGAGAAAGCGTATTGGTAAGGCCACCCGTGTTAAACAAAGATTCGATCGTCCTTTATAGTTTCCAACTTGAATGAATGTGGGAGAACGTCACGATGGTTTAACAAATTATTTGAAACTTGATGAAAAGTTATGTTATACTAAACTAAGAAGAGGTCATTAAGGTTTAATCCAAGACCTCAACTATGCGCTCTTAGTTCAGTTGGTAGAACGCAGGTCTCCAAAACCTGATGTCGGGGGTTCGAGTCCTCCAGGGCGCGCTTAATCCTTAAAATTAATAAAGTTACTTTTTGATATTGTAGATATAAAAATTTCTACCCAAGTGACATACTCCCACGCTAACCCCAAAGGTATAGCGTGGGCTTCTCGCTTCATAGTCCTGCCATTGCGTGAGACTCCACGAGCTTTAAGGACGGAATGCCCCGCCGCCCTTTTTGCAAATAAAAAAGCTGCTCACCTAGCGCCACAATAAGATTTTACATTCCCAACAAATTACTAGGATTTCTGGGTATTAACCCCTAATCTTATTTGATTTTCATGGTTCATCACTGGCGGTTGTTAACTCAAACCAGCTTGAGTCTATCATAGCATAAAATTTGTAAATTAATGGGACATCGAGTCCCATTAATTTACCGTCGATTCATCTCACACCAAGTTTTCAATTATGGTGTGAGGCTTCTCGAAGCTCTAGCTAAAATGTAACTCTGGGCCTGCTTTTATAATCTCTGATTTAACGGGAAGGCGGGCTGTTACCTGCAAAAAAACTTATCTCTACAGTAAAGTAACAAGAATTATGCTATAATTAACCTCATCAGGAGCTGATTGCTAGTATCAATAAAATAGGGTAGGCTGTACCCGAATTTACGCTTGTGGACTTGAAGAGATCGGCCTCCCAGGTTGAAGCAAGAAGCAAACATCACCCACCCCCATCCCCTCCTGGGAGGGGAGCTAGAGGGGTGGGTCAGGTTTTACGGAGTTTTGCTGGAATTGTATAGGTATTGTACAGCAGTAGCTGTAATACACACCTGATTGCAGAACCGAGAAAACTCAAGTTCTGAGGTTCAACTGGTGAAGTCCTAGTAATTTCCGATTTGTCGGTAAAGTCTTGAAGGTTAAACAACAGCATAATATTTGTTAACTATTGCTCACTAAGGCTCATTGATGCTAACATGGCAATATGCCATACGTGCCATTAAGAAAAGCAGTCGAAAAATTAGGACTGCACCCAAACACATTGAGGCGATATGCAGACCAAGGGCAAATCGAGACAATCAAGACGAAAGCAGGGCAAAGACTCTTCAACGTCGAATCCTATATTATGGGAGCAACTCAGTCTGCCCTTGTTTGCTACTGCCGAGTCAGCAGCAACAAACAAAAAGACGACCTGCAAAGACAAGTCGCCTATATGCAATCCCTCTACCCAAAAGCAGAAATCATCCGAGACATCGGAAGCGGACTCAACTTCAATAGGATTGGTTTGCGTTCCTTATTGGACAGACTTATGCAAGGAGATCAGCTCGAAATTGTTGTTGCCTGTCGCGACCGACTCACCCGATTCGGATTTGAACTTATCGAATACATGGTCGAACAAAACGGTGGAAAAATCGTGGTTCTCGACCAATCTGAACATTGTCCCGAATCAGAACTCGTGCAAGATATACTCGCCATCATCCACCTCTTCTCTTGTCGCCTCCACGGATTGCGAAAGTACGGTGACAAAATCAAAAAAGATCAGGATTTATCTCAATGCAGAACAGAGAAGAAAAGTTAGGCAGTGGATAGGAACGGCTCGTTTTGTTTATAACAAAACAGTGGAATATTTGCAACAGGAAGGAACAAAAGCCAATTGGAAGAAGATTAAAGGAGGAATCTTAAAGAGTTTACCGGATTGGTCAAAGTCCATTCCGTTTCAAATCAAATCCATAGCCATTCGAGATGCTTGTATTGCAGTGAGGGAAGCCAAGAAAAAGTACAAAGATACGGGAGAAATCCACTCATGTCAAATTTAGGTCGAGGAAGAAACCCGTTCAATCTTGTTACATTCCAAGTTCTGCGGTGACTGAAATTGGAATATATCGGACAATTTTAGGACAGATAAACTATGCCGAAAATCTTCCCAAAGAACACGGAGATTGTCGAATAGTCGTTCATCAAGGATGTTATTATCTTTGTCTGTCAATAGAAGAGCGACCCGAAAAAACCGAGAATCAAGGTAGTGTGGTGGCCCTCGACCCCGGAGTCCGAAACTTCCTCACATTCTTTTCGGAAGATAGTTATGGCTGGATTGGTTCTGAGGATATCGGAAGGATTCAGCGCTTGTGCTATCACCTAGATGATTTGATTTCTCGTTCGACAAAAGCCAAGTCGAAAAAGAAACAGCGAATGAGAAAAGCAGCGAATCGAATCCGTTTAAAAATCCGCCATTTAGTTGATGAATTACATCATAAAGTAGCCAGATTTTTAGTGGATAATTTCGATGTGATTTTGCTGCCCAATGCATGAAGTTTCTCAGATGGTTCTCAAATCTTCACGCAAGATAAGAGCAAAATCTGTAAGACAAATGCTGTCATGGTCTCATTACCGTTTTGAATGTTTCTTGAAGCATAAAGCTATTGAAGCCGGAAAAATGGTAATAGAAGTGAATGAGGCATACACGAGCAAAACCATTTCGTGGACTGGAGAAATCATTCCCAATTTAGGTGGTCGAAAAGTTATCAAAGGAAGTAATGGTTTAAAGATGGATCGAGACTTAAATGGCGCACGGGGAATTTTTCTCCGTGCTTTGGTAGATACGCCCTCTCTGAGAAATTGTCTTTCGGAGTGCATTGTTAGCTTTAGTTAGCAAAATAGTATCGGTAGGCTAGGTGAGTACAGAGCTGGACAGTAGAAAACGGCGGTGGGTTTCATCGTTAACTGCCTGTGGAAATTAAGAGGATGCTCAACCTGGGAAGCAAGAAGCCCTTTTCCGTTAGGGAGGGAAGCCCTGGTTATAGCGTTAGCTTAACTAGGGAGAACGTCACAACTTAGGGAGATAATTTATTGTGGCCAAAAAAGAGGAAGCTAGAGTACAAGAAAACAAGGAAAGTTTCCAACTTCTAGCTTTTTTCAAAGAAACAAAAGAAGAACTAGATAAAGTAGTATGGCCAAGCAGAGAGCAGCTCATTAGTGAGTCCGTTGCTGTACTGTTAATGGTTATTCTATCGGCAACAATCATTTATCTAGTAGATGAGTTTTTTAGTTGGGCAGCTGGGGTGGTGTTTGGATGACATTATATCCAGAAGAAACACAAGATACAACGCAATCAAACCAAGCAGAAGAAAAATCCAGAGAGTTTCTCAAAGGAGAATTAAGGTGGTATGCAGTACAAGTTGCCTCTGGTTGCGAAAAACGAGTTAAGACTAATTTAACCCAGCGTATTCAAACTCTTGATGTTACAGATAAAATATTTAAAATAGAAATACCTCATATACCCGCAGTTAAGCTTCGTAAAGATGGCAGTCGCCAACATAGTGATGAAAAAGTTTTTCCTGGCTATGTATTAGTACAAATGAGGCTAAATTGGCAAGAGGAACAAAAAAAATGGACAATTGATGACGAAGCATGGCAGGTTGTCAAAAGTACCCCACATGTGATTAACTTTGTAGGGGCTGAACAAAAGCGTCGCTATGGAAGAGGTCGTGGTCATGTTAAGCCGTTACCACTGAGTCCTTCAGAAGTAGAAAGAGTCTTTAAACGAGCTCAAGAGCAAGAGCCAATGCTCAAGGTAACAGTGGCAGAAGGAGATCATATTGTAGTTCTCTCAGGGCCATTTAAAGAGTTTGAAGGTGATGTAATTGAAGTAAGTCCAGAAAGAGGTAAATTGAAAGCGCTATTATCCATTTTTGGACGAGATACGCCAGTAGAATTAGAATTTAATCAGGTAGAAAAGCATAAATAATGGCAAAAAAAGTTGTGGCGCTGATCAAGTTGGCTATTACGGCGGGAAAGGCTAACCCTTCTCCGCCTATAGGTCCTGCTTTAGGTCAGCATGGTGTGAATATTATGGCGTTTTGTAAAGAGTATAACGCCAAAACTGCAGACCAAGCTGGTACAGTAGTTCCAGTAGAAATCTCGGTTTATGAAGACCGTAGTTTTACTTTTGTTCTGAAAACCCCTCCTGCAGCAGTCTTAATTAAAAAAGCAGCAGGTGTAGAACGTGGTTCAAGTGAACCAAATCGTACAAAGGTAGGCTCAATTACACAAGCTCAATTGCAAGAAATAGCCCAAACAAAAATGCCGGACCTCAATGCCAATGACATTGAAGCTGCGATGAAAATTGTAGCAGGCACAGCGAGAAATATGGGTATTACGATCGCTGATTGATTCGATTAATTAATCCAGTACCAAAATATCTACATTCTCAAGTAGAAATAGAAGCAAAAGTAAATTGATATTAGGGGGAGAAGCAGAGCTTCGCTAAGTACCCCAGGAGAATAAAATGCCAAAAAAAGTCTCTCGTAGATTACAAGAACTGAGAAAAAAAGTAGAAGAGCGACCTTATGAACCTAACGAGGCACTTCAACTTTTAAAAGAAACAGCTACAGCAAAATTCCCAGAAGCAGCAGAAGCTCATATTCGCTTAGGGATCGACCCGAAGTATACAGATCAACAGCTACGAACTACAGTAGCTCTACCCAAAGGAACTGGCCAAACAGTCCGAATTGCAGTAATTGCCAAAGGTGAAAAAGTTAACGAAGCTCTGGCCGCAGGAGCAGACTTAGCTGGTTCAGAGGAGCTAATTGAAGAAATTAGCAAAGGGATGATGGATTTTGATACGTTGATCGCTACACCTGATGTGATGCCTAAAGTAGCCAAACTAGGACGTTTACTAGGACCGAGAGGTTTGATGCCATCTCCTAAAGGCGGTACTGTAACTGTCAATCTGGCACAAGCTATTGACGAATTTAAGGCAGGTAAGTTAGAATTTAGAGCTGACCGGACAGGTATAGTTCATGTTATGTTTGGTAAGGCTTCTTTTTCTGCAGAAGATTTACTGATCAATTTAAAGGCTTTACAAGATTGTATTGACCGCAACCGTCCTTCTGGTGCAAAAGGTCGCTATTGGCGTAGTATATTTGTATCAGCAACAATGGGACCATCAATTCAAATTGAAGTTAGCGCCCTGCGGGATCTAAAATTAGCAGAAGAAGGTTAATCTAAATTAAGTAAGCGGTCAGGTTTCAGCCGATTTTTTTTGAGATGCCTTCGTTTGCGGAGCATTCAGAAACAGAAAGGAGATTTTAATTCGTATGACGGCCATCCAGCAGATTGAAAACCAGGTATTTTTACCCAACTTTGACGTCGGCAAGGGGTCTCCCGTTATACGAATGTTAACGGGAGGGGAATTGCCGACCAACAAATAAACCGCGTAGCGTCCACTTAGTTTCTTGCATTGTGTACTTTTTTGTGTTATTAGTGATTATATCAGGAGTAGCGGTAATACGCACCTGATAACACCACATAGAAAACAAATAGCGAGTATGGGGTTCAATTGGTGAAGTTAAGCGTCAACCCGTGAAAAGGTAAAACTCTTGAGGGAACGTATCGGAGTACAGAATTGTTTAGTACAAAAGGCGGTGGGTCTCATCGTCTATGTCTGTGGAGGGCTCGCGTGGTTGCACTCCCTTTGAAACAGAAAGCCCGCGTCCGTGAGGTGGGGAAGCCTACATCATAATCTTTGATTTGATGCAGGAGAACGTCACAGCA
Source organism: Okeania sp. SIO3B5 (assembly GCF_010692555.1). GTDB lineage: Bacteria > Cyanobacteriota > Cyanobacteriia > Cyanobacteriales > Microcoleaceae > Okeania. The sequence goes on from NZ_JAAHHG010000009.1 coordinate 36,734, forward strand.
ATAAAGCTGATGGCTGATAGCTAGTTAAATTAAGATTTCTCAAGCTAAAAAAATCAAAATTAAAGAGCTGAAGACAGCAGGTGCTAATAGCTTAATTTCCTGCCGAGGTTCAAGGATTAACAATTCAAAAACAGGTATAAGGGATTTTTTTAGAAATCTCTAATAAATTATTTGTTTTGGATTCATAATTCTTTGCCCTGGCAGATAGTATAGTCCGCCAGGGTTTTTGGTTTGTTAAGTAGGGTAGGCTGTACCCGAATTTACGCTTGTGAACTGGAAGAGGGCGACCTCCCAGGTTGAAGCAAGAAGCAAACATCTCTGACTGGCATTATGAGATTTTATCTAGTGAGTGCCGGAATTGTGTAGGTATTGTACAGCAGGTGATGTAGCGCTACGCGCAAGTCAGAAGTCAGAAGTAATACCTGACTCAGTTTGAGGATTTATAAACGTCCTAATCTATTTTTGTACTGCTATAAATATGGGCAAAACGAAGGAACAAAAACAAGAGATGTTGGCAGACATCAAGCAAAACTTGAGTGAAAGTCAGCTTGCACTTGTAATTGATTATCACGGACTATCCGTGGCAGAAATTACAGATCTGCGTAGACGACTACTGCCTACTGGTAGCTCTTGCACTGTAGCTAAAAATACTCTGATAGGATTAGCAGTTAAAGAAGATGCCAACTGGCAACCTATGGAACAGTTGTTGGCCGGATCTAATGCTTTCCTATTCCTGAAAGATGATATCGGCGGTGCTATCAAAGCGTACCAAGAATTCCAAAAAACCACCAAAAAAACAGAATTTAAGGGTGGTGTGATGGAAGGGCGACTGCTGGATCAAGACCAGGTTAAAGCGATCGCCGATCTACCATCTAAGGAAGAGTTGCTTGCTAAAGTGGCTGGTGCTCTCAACAGTATAGCGACTAAGTTGGCTGTTGGTCTAAATGCTGTACCTACCCAGCTTGCAACTGGTATTAATGAGGTTCCAGCTTCTGTAAATAGAGCTATTAAAGCAATCTCAGAAAAAGAACAACAAGGCGATGGTGCCTAACACAAACAACATGAATTTTTGACTAATATCCTATCAGTTTTATTATGAGAATAATTCCAGTAATTTAACTATATTAAAGGTCATAAAAAGTCAAAGTTCTAGCAAAAAAATAACTACAAACTAACAAAAAATAGGAGATTACTAATGTCTGCAAAAACCGATGAAATTCTAGAACAACTTAAGTCTCTTTCTTTGCTTGAAGCATCTGAATTAGTTTCACAAATAGAAGAAGCTTTTGGTGTTAGTGCTGCTGCTCCTGCTGGTGGCATGATGATGCCTATGGGTATGCCTGGTGCTGGAGGAGCTGCTGCTCCTGCTGAAGAAGTTGAAGAACAGACAGAATTTGATGCAATTCTTGAAGAGTTTCCTTCAGATAAGAAAATTGCTATTCTTAAAGTGGTTCGTGCCATTACAGGTTTAGGTCTGAAAGAAGCAAAAGAGTTGGTAGAATCTGTACCTAAGCCAATTAAAGAAGGTATTGCTAAGGAAGCTGCTGAAGATATTAAGAAGCAATTAGAAGAAGCAGGAGCTAAAGTTACAGTTAAATAGTTATAGGTTATGGCAAAAGATAGAAAACCGATAGCAAAAGATAAAATCTTAATTAGTTCTGAGTTGAATAATTTTGTCATGCTTGGTTTATATATTTTGCTGGTTATAGCTATCACTAATGAAGAAAAAAATTAGATAAATTTCTCTACATAGTAGTAGCAGGATAAGGTGAGAAAATATCACAAGCTTAAAACTCAGAAAAGCCAGATTTTTCCTTCTTGCTTATGCTATAAACTGAGAGATTATTTTGAGGTAATTTTTAACAGCTTGTAGTTGGATACAGGCTGTTTTATTTTTGACTTTGCTAGACTTGAAGAAAGGAGAAATAGGGAAAAAATTTTTTTGGTTTGTCTTTTTCTTTTGGGTTTATAAAAGTTGCCACTATAGTTAGGACATTGGGTCATTTCAGTTATCAGTTGTAATTATGATGATTCATAACGCGAGCAAGATGCTCGCACTAATTTTCCTAATGGAACTTACACAAAATAGAAGTAGAAAATAGGCTCAAATATAGACAGGAAGAGTCTTTTACATCAAAAAGGCATAAATCCTCAATTACCAAGGGTTCTAGCCATTTTTAGGTCATTGACCGAAAAATTGGGTCTCAAGCCTCGCCTTTCAAGGGCGACTTTTTAGTTGCTAAATGTTTCAATAAATATGTTACAATACTATTAATTTAAATATCAGACTATGAAAGCTAGATTTAAGTATCGTATATATCCAACACCGGGACAAAAGCATCGATTAGCAAAGCTATTTGGTTGTGTTTGCTGGCGCAACACTTCGTGAACGTGTTGTTTGGAATGATAGTCTAGCTTGCTGCCTGTGAAAAATACAAACTAGGAAAAAATCAACCCACTAATTCTGAACTACAAAAACTCTTTATTACTCAAGCAAAAAAGACTGAAGATAGAGAGTGGCTTAAAGAAGTTTCTAACATACCATTGCAGCAATCTTTGAATGATTTAAACCAAGGTTATCAAAACTTTTTTAAATCAATAAAAGGCCAGAGAAAAGGTAAGCCTGTTAAACCTCCTAAATTCATGCATTAGAAAGTCATGCGCAACTGCTAGATTTACAAGGGGAGGTTTTAAAGTTGGTCAACATAAAGTTTATTTAGCTAAGATTGGAAAACTCAAGATAGTTTCGCCCGTGAAAGTTACCTGCTCCTCCATCATCAGTAACTATTATCAAGGACTCAGCTAATAGATATTTCTTAAGTTTTGTAGTAGAAACTTGTGCTAAAACCTTGCCTCATACTGATAATTCAGTGGGGATAGACTTAGGCATAAAAACTTTTGCTACATTTAGCGATGGTACGAAGGTTGACGCTCCTAAACCATTGAAAAAACGGATTAAAAAGTAGCCTCTTGCCTCCTCCGGAGGAGCTGCGCTAACAGAGGAGCTGCGCTAACGAAAGTTAAGTAAATCATTATCAAAAAAAACCTTTGGGTCTAAACGATATGAAAAAGCTAGATTGAGAGTAGCTAAACTTCATGCCAAACTCAAAGATACTAGGACAGATTTTCTGCATAAATTATNACTGAACAAGGAGTCCCACAAGGAGGAATTATATCACCTCTGTTAGCCAATATATCACTCAATGGAATCGAATCGCTAGACATAGGGAATAAAAATCCCGCGTATTGCATAAGATATGCCGACGACTTAGTATTCATAATCGACCCCGGATTCACTCCAGACCCAACCAAGAAATGGCATCAAAGAAAACTTGGACAAGTCATCAAAAAGGAGAAAGAATGTATCGAGGAAAAAGTCTCAAGATTCCTACAGGAAAGGGGACTAGAGATCAAGCCAAGTAAGACCAGGCTAGTTAAAGCGACAGATGGATTTGACTTTCTAGGATGGCACTTTTATGTACAGACTAACAACCACAAGTTCAGAAGTGTGCCCTCAGAGGAAAACTTCAAAGCTTTCAGGGAGAAAGCCAAAGCCATAATCAACTCCTCAGCATTTGGAGCCAGAGCAAAAACCAAGAAACTCGCACCAATAATTAGAGGATGGAGAAACTATCATAAATTTTGCAAACTAGATGGAAGTAGGTTCTCACTATGGCACATGAATCACAGAGCATTCAAAGTGTTTAATAAAGAGAAAAAGATGAACAGATATAAAGCAGATGAACTGATAAAGAAAGCCTTCCCCAACCCAGGTTGGAAAGAAAACGACCACATCATGGTCAAAGGTAACAAATCTCCATTCGATGGTGACATCGCATACTGGAGCAAAAGAAACTCCAAACTCTATGATGGCGCAACATCAAAAGCTTTGCAAAGGCAAAACCATAAATGTGAACACTGTGGACTTAGTTTCACAGAAGATGAAAGAGTCGAACTACATCATGTGGACGGAAATCACGACAACTGGAATAAAGAAAATCTAGTAGCTGTCCATCGTAGCTGTCATCAATACATTCACATGAAGCAATGATACCCATATCCGATATGGAGTACAGATTGTCGGGAGCCGGATGCACAGAAATGGGCACGTCCGGATCTAAATGGGAGGTGCGAGGTTTAATAGCCTCCATCGACCCAACCATGTGATTTTTGTTGGCACTACTGAAGCAGCTTCTCTATTAAGTATTTCTGCTCAACGAGTCCGAGTTTTAGTGACATACTCCCACACTATAGCGTCAGCTTAGTGTGGGCTTCTCGTTTCGCAGTCCCGGTACAAAGAAAAAGCATCAGCTAACTTGAGTTATTATAGGTTCATTTTCATTGCTGTTTGCGTAGCATACCGTAGGGAAGTGCTGACTGCTAATAGCTGAATGCTTACGTAGCTGGAATAATTGATGAAATAGGAATAGTTGAGAAAATTAACGAATTAATAGAAGAAAAAAAGACAGAGAAAGTCAGGGCAGGGAAAGTAGTAAAAGCCATGATTTTAAATAGACATCTCCAAAATAAAAATTAAGGTATAATTGTAATGAAAAATTTGTAAAAACTATATACTAATGACTCAGATATAGGAGCATTAATGTTAGAATGAACTCTAATATATGTAGAAAATAAGATAACAAAAAAAATGGATAAATATGGTAAATAATTAACAGTAACTATCTCTAAAACTATAAAGTATTTGACATCCTCCCCGGCTGTTAGGCACGGGGATTCCTACCGAGCCGTAACTCCTCGGCGGGTTGACGTCTCACAGGCTGCTGCTACCTTGGCGGTAGTCTTACACTTGCCTCCACGTCCGTTTCTTGCTCCGCGTTCCCTTGCGCCTTTCGGCGGCGCGGGTTCGGTGCGCTTTTTTGTCTCCGAATGCCCAAGGAGCGACTAATATATTTATCGCTGCATTCTCATCTCTATCATGTTTTGCACCGCAGTTGAGACACTCCCATTCTCGCACCTTAAGGTCTAGCTTGCCACCTTTAAAGCCACAATTTGAGCAAATTTGAGATGTAGGTTCAAGGGCGACTAATTACTCTGAAATCGCGACCATATTTTTCTGCAATTCCATCTAAAAAAGTCCGTATGGGTTCTCCATCCTAAATCTGATACCCACCCCTCTTGCTCCCCTCCCGGGAGGGGATGGGGGTGGGTTGCGGTTTTTAATCATACCAGATACATTGTCATACTTCTAAAACAACTGTTTGGTTTTCACGAATTATTTTAGTAGATAATTTATGTAGAAAATCTGTCAAGCGTATCTTTCAGCTTTGCATGGAATTTAGCTACTCTAACCCGTGCTTTTTCATACCTTTTAGATCCTTTAGTTTTATGAGATAGTGACAAACTTTACCTTTCTTAATTTCTTAATTCGTTTCTTCAGTGGCTTAGGAGCATCAACCTTTGTACCATTGCTAAATGTCGCAAAAGTTTTAATACCTAAATCTATGCCTACTGAATTATCAGTTCTCAGTAAGATTTCTGGTTGTATTTCTACTACAAAACTCAAGAAATATCTATGAGCTGAATCTTTGATTACTGTTACTGATGATGGAGCAGCAGGTAATTCTCACAGGCGATACAATTTTCAGCTTTCCAATCTTAGCGTTGCTAGGAACTTTGTGTTGACCAACTTTAAACCCTCATGCATGTAAACCTAGCAGTTTGCTTTGATTTTCTACTTTTAAATCGCGGAGCGTTGCGAGGAACGAAGCAATCTGGAGGTTTAATAGGTCTGCCTTTTCTCTCACCTTTAGTCGATTTGAAAAAATTTTGATAAGCCTGGTTTAAATCATTCAAAGATTGCTGCAATGGTATAGCAGAAACTTCTGATAACCATTCTCTGTCTTCAGTGTTTTTTGATTGAGTGATAAACTGTTTTTGTAATTGAGAATTATTGGGTTTCTTCTCTCCTAATTTATACTTTTCACAGGCAACAAGCTAGACTATCATTCACTCGCCACACGGACACAACCAAATAGCTTTGCTAATCGGTATTTTTGTCCCGGTGTTGGATAGATACGATACTTAAATCTAGCTTTCATAATTTGACTCTTAAACTAACAATATGATAACATATTTCTTGAAATAAAATCAACTACTAAAAAGTCGCCCGCTTATGGGCGAGGCTTTAAACCCAATTTTCTGGTAAAAAATGACTATCTGGATGATTAGGCGATCGCTCCTTGAAAGATAGTTACAGTAGGGCTTGCTGAAAAAGTCTTTTTTAAGGAGTAGGGGAGTAGGGGAGTAGGGGAATATTTTTTTTTGCCCAACTATGCGCTCCATGCATGACCATGAAGAGCTGAAAACTAAGGTATTTCAGACCTAAAAAGGCTAAAACCAATATCAGTCAATGCTTTAAAATTAAATCAGCAAGCCCTAAAGTAATTGCTTGAGAATTTTTGGAGATGTCTACTGATGAACTGTGGTAAACTTAACAATGTTAATGTGGAACCTAAAATAGAAACTCGGTGTGCCCAAATCAGAACGTAAAATTCTCCTAGATTTTGAAAAGCCTCTAGCAGAATTAGAAAACCGTATAAATCAGATTCGCGAACTAGCTAAAGACTGTAGTAGTGTAGATGTCTCTGAGCAAATTAGCCAACTAGAAGCTAAAGCAACTCAACTACGTCAAGAAATTTTTAATGGTCTTTCCCCCGTACAGAGGCTACAGTTGGCTCGCCACCCAAGGCGACCAAGCACTCTTGATTATATCCAAGCTATTTGTGATGAGTGGATAGAGTTACATGGCGATCGCGGTGGTAGTGACGATCCAGCAATAGTAGGGGGCTTGGCCAGAATAGATGGAAAGCCAATTATAATTATTGGTCATCAAAAAGGACGAGATACCAAAGATAATGTAGCCCGTAATTTCGGTATGGCCTCAGCAGGAGGGTATCGCAAAGCAATCAGATTGATGGAACATGGCAATAACTTTGGAATGCCAATATTGACATTTATCGATACTCCTGGTGCATGGCCAGGTATAGAAGCCGAAAAATTGGGACAAGGAGAAGCGATCGCTTACAACCTACGAGCAATGTTTCATCTGGATGTACCAATAATTTGTACAGTGATTGGAGAAGGTGGTTCAGGTGGGGCCTTAGGAATTGGAGTGGGCGATCGCTTACTCATGTTAGAACATTCTGTATATACAGTTGCTAGTCCTGAAGCTTGTGCAGCAATTCTATGGAAAGATGCTGGTAAAGCTTCTCAAGCAGCAGATGCTTTGAAAATAACCTCTTGGGATTTAAAAAATATAGGGATTATAGATAGTGTCATCCCAGAACCAAATGGTGGCGCTCATGCTAACCCATTACAGGCAGCAGAAAATCTCAAAAAGGCCATAGTTAGTAATATAGAAGAATTAACTAAGATAAGCAGTAAGGAACGCCGAAAACAACGTTATCAAAAGTTCCGTTCCATAGGAGTATTTTTGGAAACTTAAAAACTGAAATTGATTTTGTCTTCTGGTCAACCGCTTCGTGGAAGTCAAAAGTCACAAATTATTACCCCATTAATAAAAGATTGATTTTTCTACGGATGAATCTCTTGTCTCTGTCTCCAGTTAATTTTTTTGATTAAATCCACAAGATGGATAAGAAAGATGATTTTTAGTGACTTAAATCTGCTTCCAAATGCATGAAGTTTCTCAGATGACAATTCATACTAGCAGAAAGCTCAGAAGTAAATCAGTTAGACAAATGTTGAACTGGGCACACTATAGGTTTGAACTTTTCTTAAAGCATAAAGCTGTTGAATACAACAAATTCGTTGTAGATGTAAGTGAAGCCTACAAAGCGCAAAACCGTTAGCTGGACTGGTGAAATCCTCAACAATTTAGGTGGCAAAAAAGTTGTGAGTGGTAATGATGGTTTTCGCCTCGAACGCGACTTAAAGGTCCCGCGTGGAATCTTGATCATGCATCGTGGTAGAGAAATTTTCTACCACATTGGGAGATACCCCCTCAGTAAGTTTTAATCTTGCTGTGCATTGTTAACAATTGTTAGCAAAATAGTATCGGTCATAACGAAATGGTTCTAGTTAGAGATATCAATCTTTTTAGTCTTTGTGAACATCATATGTTACCATTTATGGGAAAAGCTCATGTAGCTTATATTCCCAATCAAAAAGTAGTAGGTCTTAGTAAACTAGCTCGGATTGTGGAAATGTATTCCCGTAGATTGCAAGTTCAGGAGCGACTCAACCGTCAAATTGCTGAGGCAATTCAACAAGTTTTAGAACCAAAAGGTGTTGCAGTTGTCATAGAAGCTACTCATACGTCTATGGTAATGCGAGGAGTACAAAAGCCTGGTTCTTGGACTGTTACCAGCGCTATGCTTGGTTTATTTGAAGAAGATCAGAAACTTAGAGAGGAATACTTGAGCTTAATTCGCCATCAACCTGCATTTTTTTAATGGCTATTCATTAATGGATAATGAATAATGAATAATGGATAATTACCTCTGGTTAAAACCTTTACTGAATTGAATATAAGGAAATCTGATTTCTTCTTTCTCCTTACTCATGAGAGGCTCTAAACTTTTGTGGATTAATTATTAATTATCAATTATCCATTGGTAACTGAATGCCCAGGGAATAAGGAAGCAACTTTTCTTATTTCCCTCTTATTTTCGACAATAATTATGTATAGAAAAGTAGGGTAAAAAGCTGAGAGTTAAAGCAAATATAGCAATATGATTTTAGTTGTGAGATATTGGAGACTTTTGTTTTAGGTATGGAGGGAATAGGGAAAAAACGAAGAAATAAGAATAAAAGAACTGCTATATTCTATGCTTTAAAGGAACACCTCAATTCTCACATCTGATTCGGTGATTGCTATAATTAAACAAACAAATCTATATATTAAAGAGATTTATGGTATGGCTAAACCAATAAAATTTGGAACAGATGGCTGGCGCGGTGTTATAGCTGATGATTTTACTTTTGAACGGGTTTCTTTAGTAGCTCCAATCGCAGCGCGAATTTTAGAGAAAAATTATGCTGGTTCTACGAATAATAGTAAAACAGTAATTGTTGGCTATGATCGTAGGTTTATGGCCGAAGAATTTGCCCAAGTTGCTGCTGAAGCTGTTCAAAATGTAGGGTTTGATGTGCTGTTAACAGAAACTTATGCTCCTACTCCTGCTTTTAGTTGGGCAGCATTTGAAAAACAAGCTCTTGGGGCAATTGTTATGACTGCTAGTCATAATCCAGGAAAATATTTAGGGTTAAAAGTAAAGGGTGCTTTTGGTGGGTCAGTTCCTCCAGAAATTACACAACAAATAGAAGAATTATTAACAGTTGAAGTAGAAAAAAATCCGGTTCAGGGGAACAAAATAGAAACTTTTAATCCTTGGCCGAGTTATTGTGAAACTCTACAAAAAATGGTAGATATTAACAACATTAAGTCTGCTATTAATGAGGGAAAATTAAAAGTTTTTGCAGATGTAATGCACGGTGCTGCGGCTGGAGGGTTGCAAAAGATATTGGGAGTAGAAATTCAAGAGGTTAATGGTAATCGCGATCCTTTATTTGATGGTGGTGCCCCTGAACCTTTGCCTCGCTATTTGAGTAAACTTTTTAAAGAAATGAAAAGTTATCGAGCAGCAAATAAGGGAAATTTATCAATTGGATTAGTGTTTGATGGAGATAGCGATCGCATTGCTGCTGTGGATGGTGAGGGTAATTTTCTCAGTTCCCAAATTTTAATTCCTATTCTGATAGAACATCTAACAACTAGGCATGGGTTTAGTGGGGAAGTTGTAAAAACTATTAGTGGTTCCGATTTATTTCCCAAGGTGGCACAATTATATAATATGCCAATTTTTGAAACTCCCATTGGTTATAAATATATTGCCGACCGGATGTTGTCAACTCAGGTGCTTGTGGGTGGAGAAGAGTCTGGGGGTATTGGTTATGGTACTCATATTCCGGAAAGGGATGCTTTATTATCAGCACTCTATTTGTTAGAAGCAGTGGTAATGTCTGGTGAAGATTTAAGTGCAATTTACGGGAAGCTCCAAGAAAAAACAGGTTTTAGTTCTGTTTATGACAGGATAGATTTACCTTTGCCTAATATGGAGGTGCGATCGCGTTTGTTGGAGCAGTTACAAAATTATCCTTTGACAGAGGTTGCTGGACAAAAAGTGGTTGATTGTTTGACTATAGATGGGTATAAGTTGCGGTTAGCTGATGGTCGTTGGTTATTGATTCGGTTTAGTGGTACTGAACCTGTTTTGCGACTTTATTGTGAAGCTGCCGATATGCAACAGGTGAAGCAGACTTTGGAATGGGCTAAAAATTGGGCTAATAGTATTGCCTGACTTAAACTTTTTTGCATACTAATTAAGTAGGGTTTGTGTATGGAAAGTCTTTTTGCTCTTTGTAGGGAGTAGGAACCCACCCCTCGCCCCTCCCCCTCCCTGGAGGGGAAAAAGGAAGTAGAAGAAATGGGAATTACAGAGTCAGTGGCCCAAATAATAGTAAGAGTGATTTTTCGGGTAGCAAAAGCCGAAAATGCTCACTTTTTGTAAGCATTCAGCCGTCAGCTATCAGCTATCAGCTATGAATTATTAACTCATTATCTTGGAAGAAGGAATTAGTCGTCAAGGAGAATTAAAAGTTATGTTTGCGTAGCATTCCGCAGGAAATGAAATGTTTCTGTCAGCTAACCTTAGTCTTTGCTTGACTCTTTAAAAAGCTGATAGCTGTTTGCGGAGCATTCCGTAGGAAATGCTAATAGCTGAATGCTTACCACTTTTTTAACCTGCACTTGCTCAAAAGCTCATACTTTTTCCAGACATAAATTACCTCAAACCAATACCAGTCAATACGCGCGATATTTAATCAGCAAACCCTAATTAAAAATTATCGGTTATCGACAGAAAAAAAATCAAATTTCTTGTATTTATGGAATTGTTACGACAGGAAGTAATTGGAAGTTTTGAAGGTTGATAAAAAATCAAATTGAGATTGAAGCAGGAGAGCATTTTATTGGGAATTTGGAATCTCTGTTTGGAATTTTAATTTATATCATTGAAAATGCTTGTTCTGATTGATTGTTTCGTAAAATATGGGCTATTATAGGGAGTTTCATATCACTCAAGTACACTGCTAGCAGACAAAATTACTATAGTAATAAGTAGAATTATTTAAGTCTGTAGAACTTGTAAATCCTAATCTCAAAAGAATTTTATAATTAAGATAAAACCAAAATATCTATTCCACCTGAGGGCAAATGAAGCAAACATAAACATTCACTATTTGTGAAATTAAACCTTTGTTTTAAGTCTTTTGAAAACTGGCTTAACTTCATAACCAATAGCTTCTGAAATTAACTTGCATTCTTCTGGAGTAACAAATTTTCTGACATATTCAGGAAATTTTTCTGGGATGTAAGTTTCTTCTAACCACTGATGAAATTTTCCGAGTAATTCATAGGGATAAATATTAGCAAGCTGTTCACCTCTTTTATCTGGATAATGGTGAATATACTGTTCAAAATCTGTTTCATATCCGTTCTGTCTTAGCCAATAACACCAAGTCAGACCTACTGAAATGTCAATAGTTGCTTTATCATGTAAAGGAACATTTTTAGATTCCAATTTCCTCATTAATTTACCAATTTCTTCAAAAACACACCATGTACTTTTTGGTAGTTCAGTTTTCTGTTCAAATAACTTTAAGCGTTCGTACCAAACACGTTGGTAAGGATGCAAATTTATAGGTTCTTGAGTAGCAGGTTTTTGACCTGTGAAAGGCCATTGCTCGATCCACTCAGACACCATCATTTCAATTTCAGGTGAGAGCCACATAGCAAAAGAAACAGCAAGCTTAGGATGAATCCAAACTTCTTGATGTTTACCTTCTCCTGTTTTTTCCACAAGCTCATAAACCTCTAGCTTAGTTTTATTCGATAAAAGCTCTATGTATTCAGTTGTTCTATTCTTTTCAAACCAGCTATTAGGATTTCTGTACTTTCCTGTTTTCTTTTTATATGCTCTCGCTAATTTAGTTGCATTAATATAGCCATCATAATTGCGCTGAGTAACTACTAATTCCCCAACAGGGTGTTCAATGTAGTTCATTCTAATTTATCCTTTTTGAAATAATTTACTTAATTTGTAAAATAACAAGTAAATATTAGGTAGCATTTTCCGAACTGAAAAGTTCGTCAACCACTAATCATAGAATAAATTTTTGCTGTGGGGGTAATTTACTATAATTTTAATCTATGAAAAAATATTATTGACACGAATTAACTCTCCCTTAAATATCTCAAATCCGCTAATAACTTTATGAATACAATGAGCAAAATTTTCCCAATAACGCTCGTATAGATAAATAATAATTCCAGCATAATTGGGATAGACATAATGTGATTTTATATCTGTATGATTTAGGGTTAAAATCCTATGATTTTCTTTAATGTTGACATACTCCCCGGCTATCAGGCACGGGGATTCTCACAAAAAGTGATTCTTTGCTCATCGACACAGCTTACTAAATTAAGTTGCCCATCATTAGCAGAGACTGTTGTCTCCCAAAGCATTCCCTATTACTAGGAGGTTTCTGAATGCCCTTCAGTACCTTGATTCCACTCAATACCTATTATTTCTAATCCACGGCTCAAGATGTTTCGTGCTGCGTTTGTATCACGACATATTTCAGCATTACAACTGGGGCAAACATGAGTACGAGTTGATAAAGTTTTCTTAACTCTATGCCCACAATTAGAACAATCTTGAGAAGTGAATTTGGGATTTACGGAGACAACCGCTTTGTCCCAAATTTTTCCATAATATTCTAGCCATTGAGTGAATTGATACCACGCTGCATCAGATATTGACTTTGCCAAATGATGATTTTTGACCATGTTTTGTATCTTTAGATCTTCATAGACGACAACATCGTTAGATGCTACTACGCACCGGGCTTGCTTAATGCTCCAGTCTTTACGCTGCCTACTTACCTTCAAATGGCACTTGCCTAGTCTTTTTCTGGCTTTGTGGTAATTGTTTGATTGAGGTTTTTTGCCCTTCACAAACTTCTTACTTAATTGTCGTTGCCGACGTTTTAATTTTTTCTCTGACTTCCTTAAATATTGAGGATAAACAACAGCATTATCTTTTTGGTCTTTGTAGAAATATTTTAATCCTAAATCAATACCTATAACATCACCAGTATAATTTCCTGGTTCTTTTCTATTAGCGTCTATACAAAATTGACAATAATAGCCATCTGCACGTCTAACTATTCTCACCCGATTAATTTTTAACCTCAATAAATCTTCTCTTGTATCTTTATTACAATACAGAGAAAACTTACCAGATTTCAACTTATCAGTGAAAGTAATAAACATACAGTCATCTGATAATTTGGTGGAGTCGAGTAGGGAATCGCTCCCCCACCCTCTCCTACAAAACCGTGCTTGCAAGTTTCCCTGCACACGGCTCCTCAATTGTTTGACACTTGTCATGTGACCTCTTACCC
>NZ_JAAHHG010000090.1 GCF_010692555.1 Okeania sp. SIO3B5
TGTCGTCAGATCACGCCCCCGGCGACTGCTTCCCTCTTTCCCTACTCCGATCTTTCTTTATCTCCCCATCCCCCCATCTCCCCATCTCCCCCTCTCCCCCTCTCCCCCTCTCCCCATCTCCCCATCTCCCCATCTCCCCATCTCCCCATCTCCCCATCTCCCCATCCTTCTTTAAGGCCATATTTTTAATTGATCGCCGATTGTGAAATACAATGGAAATCTAGAGAAATAATTAATAATTGATTTAGCCTAATTTCCAGAGGACTTTTTCGATGGCTTTGAATTTTAGATTTGCTATTGCTAGTGATTTACATATCGCAGTTCCTAATACTATTGCTGAACAAGCGCATCGTTTTCATTTAGTAGAAGTGAGTATTCCTGCTTTTGAAGTAGTATTAGAAAATTTAAGTAAGCTAGATATTGATTTTTTACTATTACCTGGAGACTTGACTCAAGATGGTGAACTGGAAAATCATACCTGGTTAAGTAAAAAATTAGCTACACTTCCATATCCAGTTTATGTAGTGCCCGGTAATCACGATGTACCAACGAAATTTACCAATGACTATTCTATTGGTTTGGCAGATTTTCCTAGTTATTATCACCATTGTGGATTTGATTACCAAGAACGATTATATTACACTAAACAAATTTTGCCTGGAGTACGAATAATTGGGCTTAATTCTAATCAGTTTGATAGTTCGGGTAAACAAGAATATACAGGTGGTTTAGAAGCAGAACAATTAGATTGGTTGAAACAGGTTTTAACTACTACGAAAGAGGAATTAGTGATGGTAATGATACATCATAATGTGATTGAACATTTACCAGATCAATCTAATAATTCCCTTGGTCGTCGTTATATGTTAGAAAATAGGTTGGCATTGTTAGATATTCTTCAATCTGCTGGAGTTAAGCTGATATTTACTGGTCATCTTCATGTTCAGGATATTGCTGAATATCAAGGAATTTATGAAATTACCACTGGTTCTTTAGTTACTTATCCTCATCCTTATCGTATCATTAATTTTACCACCGACTCTAGTGGTCAACAGTCTTTAAAAATTGAAAGTCATCGAGTTAATTCCTTACCAAATTTTCCCAATCTTAGCAATATTTCTCGAAACTGGATTGGCGATCGCTCCTTTCGTTTTATGTTTAAACTTTTGACTAATCCTCCTGTCAATTTATCACCAGAAAAAGCAGAAAAACTTGCTCCTAGTCTGCGTTATTTTTGGGCAGATATTGCGGGTGGTGATGCTGTGTTTAACTTCCCTGAATTTCCACCTCATGCTAGACAATATTTTGAAAGTTTTAGCGCCACTAATAGTATTGATAATAATGCTACGTTACTGTTGAAATAATCGTAAAAATTTCCTGCGGAATGCTGCGCAAACAGCCATCAGTTATTGCTTTTATCTCAACGGTCAAATTCTCCAGAAAATATTCAGCATAAACACTCAATTACTGACTCAATTATGACCAGTATGATTTACTCCTGACTCCTGGATATAGTCAAGTCAAAAGTTACCATTTTTTTGCTTTTGACTTTTTACTAATTATCAGTTTTCCTGATTCAAAAAGGTTGACGACAAATAGTTCATAAAAATATAGTCACATAAGACATATCCTTACTTTGCAGGAGTTATCCTGACTGGGTGAACTACAACACCCTCTATCCCATGGTCAAAGACATTTGGGACTGCTTTTTTCATAATGTTCAAGGAACCGTTCACATCAGCATTGATTAATCTTTTGCTTGCGGTACGATACAAACCTCTTTTTACTCTTTTTCCTGAAAAGGTGACATAATTTTTCTCACTTTCACTGTACACTGGAATCAAATCATTATCTATAAAGCTTGCTTTTGACGTATAAGATTCTTCTGTAATTATTACATCTATCCCTACCATCTTGGCTTTATAAGATAACATTTCTATTAATTTGTTATAGGGAACAGATACAAAGTTTTGATTATTTCTTTTCCCTAAATTTATCTTCTGCTTCCATTCTTCATTGTGCCCTATTATCAATGTTCCTATTTCCCGATCTATCAGGGTATTAATAATCAAACGAGATGATTTATGAAGGTAATCGTTGATTTTAAATTCTCTTTTATTACAAAGCTTTTTCAGCCTCTTACTCCATTGATTTTCTTTGAGTTGAGATTGTAAGGAACTCTTAATTTTGTTATAGTATTGATTGATAGATTTTAACGGTCTGCCATTTATCACTCTTGGGTTTGATTCCGGCTTGATTAAAGGTTAATGTAGCTAGATTATTTAATCCAATATCAATACTGGCACAACGATTTTTCTCTAGCTCGTATTGTTTTTCGCATTTTTCATAAATGACCTCTATTACATAATGGTTTAGTCTAGGGACGAAACGAACTTGTTTAATTTGTGAAGTAGGTACTAATGTTTTTAGATAAACCCCTGTTTTACTGGGATTAATAATTCCTTTTTTTAATTGTCTCTTACTAATAGCTTGTGTTGTATAAACTACAATATTTCTTCCTGTTATTTTATTTTTATATCCAGGAAGATGAGGACGAGCATTAAACTTTGATGGGTTCTGTTTATAAACTTCGTTCGCTGCTAAAAAGCTTTTCCAGTTTCTATCTAGTATCATCAAGATTTGTTGAGATACTTTAGCTGGCATTGCTTGATAGTCTGATTGAGTAGAAAGTGTTTTTTGCAAGTCATAATAGGATAGATTTTTCTTTTCAAATATCCAAGACTGACGAACCAAATAATTAGCATAGTTATAGAGATTTTTCGACAAAAAACACAGTCGGTCTATTTCAGAATAAAACCGATGATTTTTTTGAATAATATGTCTCTCAACTAATCTCATAAATCCAGGAGTTGAAATTATATTAGGATTCGAGCATTTAGGAATTTTTATTATTATTTAGTCTTCAATTCTTAGCCTACTTAATTAGGCCATTAAATATCTGGCCTTTGAGTTATTAAATTTTGTCAAATATTTAGTAGCTATTTTGTACAAATTAACTAAGATATTTGACATTGTTTAACTACATAAGACTAGATTTATGTATAACTTTTATTATACCAAATACAGAGGTATAACCATGTAAAAATGTACTACCACCCACCGGACCAATTTCACCATTACAGAAAAAGCCACTGATAGGAATATTCAAATAACTACTAAATAACCTAGAATCAAAATTAGGCTTACCATATAATCCTTCTCCTCGTCCCAAACAAGCAAACATTAAAGCAGTAGCATTATTTGTAGATTCAGTCTCGAAAGAAACTTCCCTTTGATAGCGCTTTAGTAAAATTTCTAAATCTTCTGCTGAGGTATTAGCATCTCGTAAATGAAATTGAATTCGTTGGCCCACCCTTACCTTATCGCCAATGGCGATCGCTCCTGCTTTAGGATCAACTCCAATTAAATTACGAATCAGAAAATCTCCCTGTTTTAAGTTTTGCTGAAATTCGTCTCTTACTATACCGACAAAAAGAGAATTCTCTGCTAGTTTCCTGTCTTGTTCGTTGAGATTTTGTACTAAGCCTTGTAATGCTTCTAGTGGAGATTGTTTAATACCACCCACTATTTGTTCAGAACTAACAACTTCTTCAACTTCTAAAACTATATTACGTTCTCCTTCTGTAACACGATATGGTTTACCAATAGGCCGACAGCCTTGTGCTACTATTGTTTCTAAAATAATATTGCCAGACAGAGAGACTCCTACAACTCCTTCTTCACAAAGGCGGTCTTCACAAAAAAGTCCTGCATTGTTGCCAGTAGGGCCACTACTAGCTAATCCTCCTACTTTAGCGGAATTAGGATAAGCATAATCTAGACCTTGAAGCAAGTCATTGATTTTCGCAGAAAAGGGGTCAGCGAGTATAATAAATTGAGGATTGTCTACGGTAGGTACCCCGATTAGATTACACCAGTCATCGGGAGAACTGTCTAAGTCTGGTAGTTGTTCTGCTGATATGTGAAAAGCTTTTACTGTTACTTCTGGCAAATGTGCCAAACTGAGGCTAATGGCTGGTTGATGTTCTAGTTCTTGTGGTTTTCCATCATCATTCATACCAACTATACCACCGCCTCCACAACCAACGATAACTGTTTCTGGTAAATATTCTTTCAGTAGGGGCATAAGTCGTGGATATTCACTGGTAAAAGCTGAGGAGATAAATACCAGTCCTAAATCTGCTGTAGCTCCCAATGATTCTAAACTTTTTTCTACTACTTCTTTAACTGCTGCTTCTAATGAGGGACGGGTTGATATAGAGTTTGACCACTGCATCTATATTGAGGCTCCTTGTGAATATATTTCTAATCTTAATATTTCACCGATACTATTTTGATAACCAAAGCTAACAATGCACTCCGAAAGACAATTTCTCAGAGAGGGCGTATCTACCAAAGCACGGAGAAAAATTCCCCGTGCGCCATTTAAGTCTCGATCCATCTTTAAGCCATTACTTCCTTTGATAACTTTTCGACCACCTAAATTGGGAATGATTTCTCCAGTCCACGAAACGCTTTTGCTCGTGTATGCCTTACCAGATAATAATTATTGGGAAGTTTTATACAAATCTGCTAAATCTGTTAAGTTTTAGACGGCATTTTCCTAGACATTTATCGACAACTGTGGACAAAATGTATAGGTATAACCGTCTTTTTTATGTACAACTTTTAATTTGCTTACATGAACACTTTTAGCTTTTTGTCCTGGCACTGTGAAATTAAAACTATTTGATTTTGACCGAGGATTAACTCTACCTACTTCCCCTGTTTCAATATTCAACGCTAAATCTCCACTATTCCAACCTTTTATCGGTTTTAGTGGGTTGTACCTGATTGGGTATCCATATTTATTGACCGCTGCTTTTTGTCTACCTCCTTGGCCTTTGCATATAGCAACTAAAGCTTGGGTGGTCTGGAAATTTAACTGATTCACTTCTCCCACACAAGCAGCGTCTATGCAGTGTGCTTTGGGTAACTGTTGCTTTCTGCGGTTAAATTTTGTCTGTCCTCCACTACCTATAGTTACTTCCAAACCTGTAGTCTTTAAGCTATTGAACAATTTCCACCGCGTAGAATTAACTGCTGCTGCATCTTTTAAAGGCGATCTAGCTTGAGTAAGTATTCGCTTTAATAATTCTGGTTTTCCTGATAAGAAGTCTTTGACATCTTGATTACTTTTTATCTGATTGCATTTAGTACAGGCAACAGTTAAGTTAGATACTCGGTCTGAACCTCCTTTTGACTTGGGGTGAATATGTTCTATTTCTAGTGGTGTATTTGTTTTTCGACAATAAGCACATTGACGACCCCATTTTTCTAATAAATATTCTCTCAATTCATATCCTGCTAATTCACCCTGTTGATACTCTGTCCCATTTATTTCAGGATTTTGTATCAATTGAGTATCAAAGCTCACCAGCTCCATTGATATTGATTCTACTGGACAAAACTTGATTAATCGTTTGACCCAAGTCATAATAGTTTCGACTCTGTGGACTAGAGAAGGTGCTAACCAACCTTCAGGCTTTTTCTTGTTGGGTAATCCTGGCTTACGGTATCTGAGGTTTTTTGTTCTTCTAGCTCGACGGCGTTGAGAACGCTTTTGTAGTTTTTCGGAAATTAATGAACCTCGATGCTGAATTAAGAGCATCCATATAACTTTGTTTCCTTCTAATAAAGCCATCCCTGTAAATTTTGAGCCTGGGTCAATTTTTAGAGTTAAAGTTGTTTTTACAACTATTTCAACAGCTTTTTTGAGAATCAAAGTAAACGGAAAGCGTCGCCATACAGCAGCTTTACCAGAATTTAACAACCTACGAGCTACAGTTGGTTTGCAAGGTTGTAATGGTTTTTTGTTTGTATCTATTACGAAAACGTAATTAGTATTAGACATTGTGGTGTCTATTCCTTTTCAGTAAAGTGTTCCTCGATCATGTTGGCCAGGCTTGTTAATACCCTAAACACTATCGGTATCAAACCCACTTCCGATTGGCGTACTTTAACGCTGTCCTTAATTTAGAGTGACCAGCACATAAGCTGGAGTTCACTTATGTTGGTCGTGACCTGCCAACGTAGTCAGTTAAGACTTAATCTGCAACCTTTGAGAGACAACCTCAGATAATGTCTAGGGTTGGCTAGGTTTTTCAAAGGTGTGCTGCAAATAGACTATTGATAATATTAAAACCTTTGTCAAAGTCCAAATCCAGTATTTGTATCATCCTTTATTTTCCATATTTATAACCATCAATTTTTTGTACAATTACTCACTCTAATTGGTATAGCACTACTTAAATTATTATCATAATATTTTTAATTTAATTTCATAAATTTTACTTATCAAACAGGTTATCGTTTCTATTATGTTAATATATTAAGTATTTTTTAGTAAGATGGACATTTAGAAAGCTTAAAAGATTGATTTTTTGGTCAATGAATCTTAAAATATCAAGATCATTTGGTTGGGAATCTCTCGTAGCATATATAAATGATAAAGAGGTAAAATTTTAATTTGTCTCTTTACCTGACCTATTTTTCAATTTCTAACCCTTAATTTTATATTTAGGAATTGTGTCCCAAGAATTGTAGGTAGTAAGTTAAGTTAAGTTAAGAATAAAAAAACTATGACTAATAACAACATTGAGGAAAAAATTGAACAAGAACGCGAAGAAGCTCGTGCTATTTGTGATGCTTCTGGTGCTAATTCCAAGGAATGTGCAGTAGCTTGGGATTCGGTAGAAGAGCTTCAAGCTGAGTCTGCTCATCAAAAGGAAAAGAAACCTAAAAGTTCCTTGGAAACTTATTGCGATGATAATCCTGAGGCTGCTGAGTGTAAAATACACGACAACTAGAGCCAATTCATTGATTTAATAAGCGATTTGATCGTAGTTTATTACATTAAATATATTAATGTTTGGCTGGTAAGCAACTGAAATATTTAACTTATTAATTCAGTTGCTTATCACTAGAAAAAAATATACCATAAATAACTTTTTAAAGTTAATTACTATTATAGTTAAATTTTTATAAGTTACTTAATTATGTTAAACTTTGTACCCATGGCCATCACCTCTGGATTGGAAATTTGGGTCTGGATGGACTATAGGCTAGCGGTATTATTTACTGTGGTACTACCCCTAATTATTTTGATTTGGGCTTTTGTCAAAAAGTCTGAAGCTATTCAACGTTTATTGATTACTTATTGGCGAGTTTCTAGTTTATTGGCAATTACTGTTTACTTAATGATTGCAGCAGTACCTATCAGTTTTTTAACATCATTAATAGCTCGAATTTTAATTCCTATATCTTTATGGTTTTGGGTAGATTTGAATGAGGAAATTAGAGAATTACGCAATTCTCCTCTGAAGGCTAGTTTGACTTCTTGGCGTTGGGCTACTACATTTTATAATTTAATCGGAGCATTATTCCAAATTCCTTTTTTTGCCTGCGCTTTTAAATCCCGCAATGATTTACTTGAAGATCCATTTTGTAATGTTTGGTTAGACCCTCCATGGTTATTTAAACAAATTTTCCATCCAGATTGGCCTCAAGAATTTATTGGTTTTTTGGGGTTTGCCGGATTAATTATCTATACAATTTTTCTCTGTTATTTTGTTTTGGTTAAGTTACAGAAACAAGGGCGATCGGCAACAGGCAATTAATATAATTAATAATTAATAATTAATAATTAATAATTACCTCTCCTTGAAAAGAACTAGATTTTTTTTTTAAAATCCTTTGAGTAAAACCCACATTCCGCTGCTTTTTAAGGAGAGTAAATAATTAATAAGTAATTGTTCAACTATCTACTGAATAACTTTCAGTGATATTATATAGAGTGCTTTATCAATCAATAAAGAAATGAATAGCATTTCTCATCGTTTGGAAAAATACACAATTAAAAAACCGAATGAAGTATTAATAGTCAAGGTTGAAATTGATGGAGAACTAGATGAAATAGCTATTTTTAAAGGTTTTTCTAGTTCCCTAATGAGACCTACAGCTTTCGACCCAGATATACCTGTATTACCAGAAACAGCTAAAATTCTTAGTATCGATTTGGTTGCTAGTCCCTACAATCCAGAATCTCCTACTTATATTAAACAGGGACTGACTAGGAAACAAATGCAGTCCCTGCTCGCAGAAGTGGGAATTTAGTTTAGTTAACCCCACCAGCAGCTTGCAGACGCGCTCTAGCTCGCTTTAAGGCTTTTTTGGCCTTGATTTTTGCTTGCAAGTCGCCGTTTTCAGCTTTTTCCAGACTAGATTCAGCCTCATTGTAAGCTATACGAGCTGCTTCCTTGTCAATAGTGTCTCCTTTTTCCGCACCATTAACAAGTATCGTTACTTCATCTGCTTCTACTTGAGCAAAACCACCCATCAGGGCGATCGCTACCCAATCTTTCTGAGGACGAACTCGCATTACTCCTGCATCAAGAGCAGTTAACATGGGAGCGTGTCCACTTAAAATTCCTAATTGACCTGTTGTACTTGGTAGGATTACTTCTTGAGCCTCTGAGTCCCAAACTGTCTTGTCGGGAGATATTACACGCACAGTTAATGTCATTTGTCAATCATTTTTTGTTTATTTTTTCGGGGGAAGGCAGAGGACAGATACGCTGAATAATTAATAATTAATAATTAATAATTAATAATTAAATAATTCTGGTTTAAAGCCTCCCCTGTTAAGGGGAAAAAAGAAATAATATTTCCTTACATTCAATCAAGAACAGTTTTAAACAGAGGTAATTATCAATTATCCATTATCAATTATCCATTAATGAACCCTTCTGCCCTCTGCCTCCTGCCTTCTGCCTTTTTCATTTGTGTTAGTTACTAAGTTGTCAGTTGACTCGTCGGTCTCAGCATCGATAACCAACAAGCCAACTGTCAAAATTTTCTCGCTAACTAACGACCAACATAGTCATTAAGACGATGCTTCTGCCTTAATTTTTTCAGCTTTGGCGATTACTTGATCGATACCACCTACCATATAGAAAGCTTGTTCTGGTAACTCATCAAGCTCACCAGATAAAATCATTTTGAAGCCTTTCATAGTATCTTCAAGCTTCACATATTGGCCAGGAGAACCTGTAAATACTTCAGCTACAAAGAAAGGTTGTGATAGGAAACGCTCTATCTTACGAGCGCGAGCTACTACTAAACGGTCATCTTCAGATAATTCGTCCAAACCTAAGATAGCGATAATATCCTGAAGTTCTTTGTACCTTTGTAAGGTAGATTGTACAGAACGAGCTACACCATAATGGTCATCACCTACTACACTTGGTTGCAACATAGTAGATGTAGAGTTTAAGGGGTCAACTGCTGGGTAAATACCTTTAGAAGCAAGTCCCCTTGACAATACTGTAGTTGCGTCTAGGTGAGCAAAGGTAGTAGCAGGTGCTGGATCTGTCAAGTCATCCGCAGGTACATATACTGCTTGAATAGAAGTAATAGAACCTTCTTTTGTGGATGTAATTCTTTCTTGCAATTCACCCATCTCTGTACCCAAGGTAGGTTGATATCCCACCGCAGATGGCATTCTTCCCAAAAGTGCAGATACTTCAGAACCTGCTTGTACAAATCGGAAGATGTTGTCGATGAAAAGTAGTACGTCTTGCTTACTAACATCCCGGAAATATTCCGCCATTGTTAGAGCAGATAGACCTACACGCATTCTTGCCCCTGGTGGTTCGTTCATCTGACCGTAAACCAAGGCCACTTTAGAATCGGGGAGGTTCTTTGGGTTAATTACTCCGGACTCAATCATTTCATTATAAAGGTCATTACCTTCACGAGTCCGCTCTCCCACACCACCAAAAACGGATACTCCACCGTGAGCTTTAGCGATGTTATTAATTAATTCCATGATGATAACGGTTTTACCTACACCCGCACCACCAAATAACCCAATTTTTCCACCACGACGATAGGGAGCTAGTAGGTCTACAACTTTAATACCTGTTTCAAAAACGGAAGGCTTAGTTTCTAGCTCTACAAATTTAGGAGATTCCCGGTGAATGGCAGATTTATCCTCAGTTCCCACTGGGCCTAGTTCGTCTACAGGTTCCCCAATCACGTTAAATATTCTACCTAGAGTAGCAGTACCTACAGGTACACTAATTGCAGCTCCAGTGTCCACTACTTCCATACCACGCACAAGGCCATCTGTGCTACTCATGGACACAGCTCTTACTTGGTTGTCGCCTAGAAGTTGTTGCACTTCACAGGTTACTGAAACATCTTGTCCAGCTTCGTTTTTACCTGTAATTGTTAGGGCATTGTAGATTTCTGGAAGATTTCCACTAGGGAATTTAGCATCTACAACTGGACCGATAATTTGAGTAATTTGTCCTACGTTTGTTTTTTCTGCGGTGCTTACCATTCTATCTATTCTATATGCTTATTTAGCTATCCAAATTAATTTAACCTACACTGGTACTGCTATGGCAGAAAGTTTGCTGTTGCTTTTAGTGTGGGTTTCTTGTTTGATTAATTTTGCTCTTTGACATTTTCCCGACACTTCTCTACGAGACAGGGCGGGATTCCCTAATATCACTAATAGGGGCTTTCTGTTGCAGGGCTGTCCCTACCGATGCTCTACATCGAATCATCCAGGCTTTTTACTTGGGCCTTTCGACTGAACAAGTTGCACTGTCATTTTTTAGACTATCACTGAAAGGTTCATCAAAGGTGATATTAATTATTTTGCTGAGGAATTTTTTGTATCAAACTTGAAAGCATTATCATCTTATGTAATTTTTGTCAATTTTTTCAAATGAATCTTTTGATATGTGTTTTGCTCAGAAAATATTGGTCAAATTGATTTAAGAAATTAGCGATCGCTTTTTTTGTCTAAAGCCTCCTCTTTTAGTACCAGTTCCTAAAAGTAACGCTATACTGGGGTAAGACTTCAGTTATTAATTAATTAAAACAGCTATAATCACCTTTTTGCTTAAAATAGCCTAGTTAATGTTAATTATTCTTACTTTTTACTTCTCCCTGTACGGACGTTGCATGCAACTTCCCTACTTACTCCCCTGTTTCCTCTCCTGGGAGGGGTTAGGTGTGAGTCCCCTGTTCAACAAAATGTAGAAAAGTTTTTGATAAATGGTATAAGAGGATAAAAAAAGAGAATATTCCTTATTTCAAGTCTCCTTATTCCAGAAGTACTGATAATATCATGTCCGGAGAAGAGCGTGATAAAAAACTTTTTCTCATGAGCGCCTTTTCTTCCCTTCTGCCTCCCCCTCCTGGGAGGGGTTAGGGGTGGGTTGCCTCCTGCCTTCGGACCTCCAAAGTGTAAGTATTCAACCGGACATGATATAACTGATAACTGAAATTATCTATTTCCTATTTCAAGCAAATTTTAAATTAATTTTTTACCGAAAAATTGTGGTTTAAAGCCTCCCCATTTTAAGGGGATAATAAAGAAAAATTTTCATAATTAGTCAATCCTCTCCTTGAAAATAAGAGGTAATTATTAATTATTAATTATTCATTATTAATTATTAATTATTCATTATTCATTATTAATTATTAATTGTTTAAAGATACTTACTGAAATAATTTAACTATTCTGAATATCTGACTTAGCTTTAATACGTCTAATAGGTAAATTTGCTATTAATGCTGTAGCTCTTTGATTATTTTCTAACAAAAATTCTGAATCACTGTCATCTATTTCAACATAGCGAGATACTACTTCCATAATTTCTTTTCTCATGGCCTCAATTATTTCTGGATTAACATCGGCACGGTCATGAGCGATAATAAGCTTCAAACGACGCTTAACTTCATTACGACTACTAGAAGTATTTCTAGAAAAAAGTTTTTCTATAATTTCATTTAACATTAGCTTATTGTTAATTTAATAGTTGATTTATTCAGTTAATTGCGCTCTTTTTTTTAGATTTAATACCCCGTCGCCTACAAGGTGTTATAGCGCTACGCGCAAGTCAAAATTTAAAAGTTAAAAGTTATATCTGACTTAGTTTGAGCATTTATAAATGTCCTAACCTATTTGCGTAGTGCTATGTCTATTGGTTGGGTTTATAAGACACGAAATGGCAGGTCATTGACTATCCCCATCCACTTTTTTTTATATAATGTCCGGATAATAGCGTGATAAAAAACCTTTTCCCTTCTAACCTTTTCTTTCCTTCTGCCTCCTGCCTCCAGCTCCCGCTGCCTTACCTCCTCCAAAGTGTAAGTATTCAACCGGACATGATATTACTTCTTCCTTCTTCCTTCTTCAATATTAAACAATTTTAAATGATAATAATTTACGCAACCAAGTAAAGAAATTTTCTTTTGGGGGGTTTAAGTCAATAAAATCTACTTTTTCTCCATCTAAACGACGAGCAATGTTAGCAAATTCTGAGCCTGCTAAAGAAACTTTTTCTGCTAATACTAAAGGTTCGCCTCGGTTAGTAGATACAATTACCTTCTCATCATCTGGAATAATTCCCATCAGTGGGATAGCAAGAATTTCTTCTACGTCTTGTACTGACATCATTTCATCAGCTTGAACCATCTGAGGTCTAATCCTATTAACTATCAGATGAATATTCTTAACATTATTGGCTTCTAGAAGGCCAATTACTCTATCCGCATCACGGACGGCAGATATTTCTGGGGTTGTAACAATTATAGCTTCTTTGGCAGGGGCGATCGCGTTCTGGAAACCTTGTTCAATTCCAGCAGGAGAGTCAATTAGGATATAGTCATATTTTTGTATTAACATATTGACTAACTCTTGCATTTGTTGAGGGGTAACTACTTCTTTCATTCGATTTTGAGCAGCAGGTAAAAGTGCCAACCGAGGTTGTCTTTTATCCCTAACTACTGCTTGTTCGAGGCGACATTCTCCTGCTAAAACCTCTACTGCCGTATAGACAATTCTGTTTTCTAAACCTAGTAGTAAGTCCAAATTTCTTAACCCGAAATCTGCATCAACTAGGGCTACTTGATGACCTTGTTGAGCTAAAGCCATGCCCAAGTTTGCTGTGCAAGTAGTTTTTCCCACTCCACCTTTACCAGAAGTAACAACAATAATTCTGCTCATAAGCTATTAGAAATTAAGAAATAAAGAATTGTATGTGTCAAAACTCAGAGATTATTTTGGTATTTTAGATATTATTTGAGTATTTTAAATTAAGTTTAGAGCTTGTGACATACTCCCACACTAAGCTGGTGCTATAGTGTGGGCTTCTCGGCGATTCAGCTAACAGCATAATAATTAGGGTTTGCTGATTAAATCTCAAATAATTACCAGATAAAGATTTTAGCCTTTTTAGGTATTGAAAAAGTACATGGTTTTCAGCTCTTCATGGTCATGCATGGAGCGCATTTTTAGCGCATAGTTGGGCAAAAAAATTCTCCCCTACTCCCCTACTCCCCTACTCCCCCGCTCCCCTACTCCTTAAAAAGACTTTTTCAGCAAGCCCTAATTATTTCACTGCCCAATTTTTTATATAAACTCTAAAAAATCTGCTATTTGAAGTTAACTTTAGAAATATCCGACTACCTCCTGTAAATTCCCCCTAACTTCTGACTTCTGACTTCTGACTTCTGACTTCATTAACGGCGTATCTTAGCAAAGTCTACCATTCTACTAATACGAATCCCTCGGTCCATTACATAAGCAACTTCAGGATAAAATTGAGCTGGTGGTGTTTCTGGCCCTCTAGCTACTTGCTCTGCAATTCTAATAATAGTTGGCTCCATCCGTAAAGTCATAATTACACTTTGAGAATTTCCTTTAGCACCAGCGTGGACTATTCCTCGTAAACGGCCCCACACTAAAATATCTCCATCGGCAATGATAGAACCACCAGGGTTAACATCTCCTACAATTACTACCGTACCGGGGTGCCTAATTTCTACTCCGGAACGAATGGTCATCTGTAAATATAAAGGTTCAAACATAGGTTGAACTTTTTCTGTAGGAGCTTGGTTGAGAGTAGTAATGTCAGATTTTTGCTCTACAGAATAGCCTACTGTGACTGCTGCTACAGCAGTTTGGCGACGTGAAGTCTGAACTGTGGTTAATTCTAGTTCTACTTCTAAAAGAGCTTCAGCTATTTCTTGTAGTTGACGAGTATCTAATAAGCGGTCAAAAGCAATGAGCTGTACCTCTGTTTTTGGCTGCCAAAATCTTTCTCCTGCTTTGAGGCGTTGCTTGAACTGTTGCCAAATTTCTGTCCAAGTCATAGCAGTTGGATTTTCTATCTCACCGTTATTAAATTCTGGTGGCAATAGTAATAACAATTTTCCTTCCTCTGTTTTGAATCTGACTTGTAAGTTGGTACTTACTTCTGGTGTAGAGGGGGGAGTTGTTGAGATAGAATCATCAGAGGACATAGAGTATGGAATTTAATTTTTAATCTTTTTTTTTTGCCATACTATCTTATCATATCAGTTATTAATTAAGAGTTTTGCTATTGCTCTATATAATCATTTCCTTTTCTAAACTATTTGAAACTTTAGGCATAGCTTTGTCCTTCTTAATCAAGAATTCTTTAATAACGCTCTAAATCCTGCTTGAACAAAATGAATATCTGTAGTTAATGCTTCTGTTATCATTCGTTCTTTCATTACAATAAATGAAATACAGTCAACAATTCCCCAGCTTTTATCTTGTCTTTGACAATATCATTCAAAGGCTTTTTGATAAAGTTTATGAATAAATAAACTCCTTTATAAAACAAATTTTTAAGATTTTAAAAGTTATTATGTCAGCCAGAGATAAATTTCATGATTCTGTAAAAATAGGTTTAGAAAAACAAGGATGGGAGATTACAGATGATCCTTTGAAAATTCGATATGGTCAAGAAGATAAAATTTCCATTGACTTAGGTGCAGAGAGAATTTTAGCAGCAAGAAAGGGTAAAGATAAGATAGCGGTAGAAATTAAAAGTTTCCTCAATGACTCAGTTATTTTTGATTTTCATTTAGCTTTAGGACAATTCTTAAATTATCGTTTAGTATTAGAAGAAGTAGAACCTGAAAGAGTTCTCTATTTGGCAGTGCCTATTGCTGCATATATATCATTTTTTCATCGAGATTTACCTCAAGATCCCTGAAAAAATATCAAGTTAAATTATTAGTTTATGACTCAATTAATCAGGAGGTTATACAATGGATAAATTAAATAAGTATCGTACTATTATTAAAAAGTTTTTAACGGAGCAGACTCAAGGAAACTCCTTAGATGAAGACATAGAAACAGAAATAGTTTTTGATCAAGAAAGGGAACGTTATTTATTAATTGATTTAGGTTGGCAAAAGCACCAACGAATTTATAATTGTGTAATTCATTTAGAGATAAAAAATGAAAAAATTTGGATTCAAAGAAATCAAACTGATTTACCAATTAGTGATAGGTTAATTGCTGAAGGAGTTCCCCCACAAGATATTGTTTTAGGCTTACAACCTGCTTATGTAAGAGAATATACTGGACTAGGCGTATGATATATCTTGCACGTTTATTAAAGTGAATTACCGAATAATTAATAATTAATAATTAATAATTAATAATTAAATAATTCGCGCCTTGAAGCCTCCCCTTTTAAGGGGAAAAAAGCGGTCGAGGGATGGATGGGTTTCCTAACCATATCCAATCGACCAAGAGAAGAAAAAATATTTCCTTATATTCAATTCCGTAGCGGTTTTAACCACAGGTAATTATCAATTATCAATTATCCATTATCCATTAATGAAGCTATAAATAAGTTATTGTTTGAACTGGCAATTAAATCAATCAGGTAATAATGATCATCAAAACATTAACACCTCGTTTTTATGGAGGTGAAACAGATTTAGAGGCGATCGCTCAATTGCTAAATAGTAGTGAATCAGCTCATCAATTCCATGAATGGCCTTCTTCGGCAGAAATGCTCATGCAATTGGAAACTCCCTCTGTAGACAAGCAGCGCGATATTTGTTTATGGGAAGATAGCAACCGTCAAGTTATGGCTATTGCGGGATTGATGATTCCAGAAATAGGGGAAGATATTGCAGGTATTTTGTGGTTTCGAGTTGATCCTAAGACTAAAGGCAATAATTTAGCTGAATCTGGCAGAAGCCCGACACCAAAACAAGTTTATGGTGTTCGGATGAATGCCAGTGTTTTTATGATATACTGCTTTATAGCAAATAAAATTCGCTCCTTATGCTTAAAGTAGTCAAAGTAAGACTTTACCCCAATAGCCAACAACAAGAAGCCTTAAGTCAATCTTTTGGCAATTGTCGCTGGTTGTGGAATTACTGTCTGAATTTGATGAACCAAACATATAAAGAAACAGGAAAAGGATTGTCAGGGTATGAAATTAAGAAGCTAATACCTCAACTTAAAAAAGAGTATGAATGGTTATCCTTGGCTTATTCGTCTTGCTTACAACAAGTGTGTTTAAATCTCGGTGTAGCTTTCAATAACTTCTTTGAACGTAGAACGCGCATATCCTCGGTTTAAATCAAAACATGGAAAGCAGTCAATTCAATACCCTCAAAATGTTAGGGTTTTATCTGATTACTTAAAAATCCCCAAAATAGGAGATATAAAAGCTGTTATTCACCGTCCCATTGAGGGGAAAATTAAGACTGTAACCATCAGTAAAAACTGTTGCGATCGATACTTTGCTTCAATTTTATTTGAAGATGGTAAAGAGAAACCATTATCATCAACAGAAGGAAAAGCTGTAGGGGTTGACGTTGGGTTAACTCACTTCTGTACAACGTCATCAGGTTTAAAATATGATAATCCAAGATTTTTGACTAAATATGAAAAAAATTTAAAACGAAAACAACAGCAACTATCTAGAAAAGAAAAAGGGTCTAATAACCGTAATAAAGCTAGAAAGAAAGTTGCTAGAGTCCACCGCAAAATAACTAACTGTCGTGAGGATTTTCTACACAAACTGTCGCGTAGAATAGTTGACGAAAACCAAGTCATAGTAACAGAAAATCTCAACGTTAAAGGTATGATGAAAAACCATTGTCTAGCTAAAGCAATAGGGCAAGTAGGATGGGGAATGTTTATGAGTATGCTGAAATATAAAGCAGAAGAAAATGGTAAAACCTATGTTGAAGTTGATAGGTTCTTTCCTAGTTCTAAGACTTGTCATGTTTGCTTAAATCAGATGGGTAGCTTACCCCTTGATATCAGGCGATGGACTTGTCAATCATGTAATACTACACACGACAGAGATATTAACGCAGCTATTTCTCTCAGAGACGAGGGACTACGAATTATTTCCTGTGGGACACGGGATCAAGCCGATCGCCAAACTGTAAGACGTAGCAGTAGAGGACGTAAGAAATCCACTACTACGCTAGTTTCTGGGTAGGAAGCCGACGCTTAAATCTTTGATTTAAGCGTTCGGTAGTTCACAAGCTCAAATTCTGGAGTGGGGAGAGAAACGGATGGGGGAAGTCGGTCGGGAAAGAAATGTCAAAGTTAAACTGCTGTCTGGAGGACATAGTGATAATGTTGAACGTATAGCTTTATTAGAAAGTTGTGGTTTTAAAATAGGGCGGTATTTTTTAATGATGGAGCGATCGCTTACTGACCCTATTCCAGAAGCTGAGTTTCCAGAAGGTTTTACCCTAAAACATATAGATAATGAAGCAGATGCAGCAGTTTGGGCAGAAATGTTGAATCAAACTTTTATTGACCATTGGAATCATCAAGATATTACTGTTGAGTCTGTGAAGGATAAACTCAATGATCCTAAATATCAATCGGAATTAAGTTTAGTTGCAGTTGCGCCTGATGGTACTTTTGCTGCTTGTTGTGATTTTCAGATTCACCCAGAAAATAATGAGTTGAATAAACGCAAAGATGGTTTAGTTAGTCTCCTTGGCACCCGACGTGGTTTCAGGAAGCGGGGATTAGGTAGTGGTATTTTGTTGTCGGCGCTGAAGTTGTTGAAAGCAGAGGGGATGGAAACGGTGATGTTGTATGTTGATGCAGATAATCTTTCGGGTGCAACGCGACTTTATGAGTCGGTGGGTTTCCGGAGGGTTAATACTCAAATAGCCTATATTAAGGCAGTTTAGGTAATTTCAGCTATCAGTTATCAGTTATCAGTACCCCTACAATAAGGAGGTTTGAAATATGGAATATTCTATTTTGTTATCCTCTTAAAAGGGGAGCTTTAGACCACAATTTTTCGGTAAAAGGTGGTCTCATTCACTTTCTTCAAGAGATATTAGAGTTAGGACTTATGCAGTAGAACATTTTTCTGTCATTGCGAGTGATAGGGAAGCAATCTCAAACGCTACTTTTTCGTTCCTCGTGCGTAAGCCCTGAGAGTATGTAATTTTTTTTGCAGTATAGCGAAACAGTTAGTCACTTCAACTTTCTTCAACAATAGTATAGTCCATATTTCAGCCGTTATTCACTATGACGATACAGAACTACAAAAAATTTTTCTCTACCCCTTGACAAAAAAGTAATATATTATGTAGTATATATTTATGCCAGTTATGGGAATGTCTCTAAATCTGGAAAATCAAACCTTGTATTGTAGTATAAGGTAGTAATGATTTTGAGAATATTGGCGATCGCATAATCCCATATTACAAATTTTCCGTAAATAAAGGAGGAGTAAATGTTAGAGAAAAAGAGAAATTTAAGATATTAAAACACACCTCTATGCAATGCGAACTGTGTGAAAGGGAGATGGAAAAATTAACCGTCCATCACCTAATTCCCAAACAAAACACCAAACGCAAAAAAATTAACCCAGGTCCCACTATTGATATTTGTTCGGCCTGTCATCGGCAAGTTCATGCCTTCTTTGATAATAAGCGTTTAGCTCAAGAATTAAACACTGTTGAAAAACTGAAACATGAGCCAAAAATGCAAAATTTTCTGTTGTGGGTAAGCAAACAAAACTCAAATAAAAGGATACAAGTACACCGCCGAAGGTAAGAAATTTTATTATGAGCGATCGGGAAAATAACTTCAATAATTGGTAGTAGCATTTGTAAGTAGAGATCAATAAAATTAGACAAAATAATACAGTGCTTTCCGTTGTTATGAGGTACACCCGCGCGGGCAAGATGTTCGTACTACAATATTTTCACGATTTATCCTGTACATCATTTGCCCGAAATCTGCTGTAATTATCGTTCTGTAAATCCTAACCCCTGTAGCCCAACAGGAAGAGGCGCTAGACTTAGAATCTAGATGTTGCTGGTGCCTCCTGGGGAGGAACTGCGTTTTCGATTCCAGTCAGGGGTATTGGTGGCACGCGGAGATGAAGCAAGAGTGGCTTATTAGGTTCATAACCTAAAAATCAGTGAGTGCAACTCTCACCTCCGCCACCAAATGCAGGTGTGATGTAAAGTCTTTTTGTGAGTTCAAATCTCACCACTCGCTTTTATACTCCTGTAGCTCAATGGTAGAGCATTTGCCTTACAAGCAAGTGGTTGTGAGTTCAAATCTCGCCAGGAGTATTATGCTTCCATAGCTCAATGGATAGAGCAACACTCTTCTAAAGTGAAGGTTCCAGGTTCAAATCCTGGTGGAGGCGTTGAACAGATCAATGTTCAAAATGTACAACTAAAAAAGGAGGTTATTTTCATTGACTTTATTTAAAACTAACCCGTGCAATTGTTCCTAGCGTGACCCAACATTTAGAGCATACATACTTAGTACGAGAGGAAGAGTAACACTATAAAAATAGTGGGCGCGTGAGAACGGGGAGTGCGAAGAACCCGATAGGTTGGCTTCAAAGTAGCAATCCTTTAAAGAGTGTGTGGTAACTCATCGGCGGAGTTCCCTTAGTAACTGAGAAAGCGCAGAAAACGCTCTCATAACTTGCACGCTAGACAATTTGCAATTTGAATCAGGCAGAAGGCATCCCCACCTACTGCCTTTGAAAGGGCAGGGCTGTTTCATTCTCACTTTAGGTGTAGAATTATAGAGTAAGAAGCAAATTTTACCCCAAATTTGGCCTAACATTAGCTTGAATGCCCACTTTTTGTGATGTAAAGCAGTGCGTTCGCGGAGCGTTGCGTCAGCAGTATCGCGTAGTGGTATGTAGTACTATCGCCACCAACCAATGTCAAACTGACCCAGAAATTGCCCTCTGCTATGCGATCGCAACTTCAGCTCAAAGTCTCCAGGGTATTCAAATCTGTTTCCAACTCTTCCAAATCATAACTACGCTCCACTTCCTCTTTACCGAGTAACCAGTGAAATTCCCATTTACTCATCTGTGCTAACTCACGAGCTTTGCCAAAAGAAAGTAAACCTTTTTGGTATAGTCGCACGGCAAGTTCAGTACGGACACGGGAGAGTTTTTCATCAGGTGGTATTCGCAATGCTTCTGTTAGTGGCTCGGAAATTTCTAAAGTTAGTTTGCTCATAGTTTTTTTTTGTTTTAAGAATAGTATAATATCATGTCCGGATAATTAGTTATAAAAAAACTTTCTCCTTCAACTCGAGTTCTTCTTCTTTCTTCCCCTCCTGGGAGGGGTTAGGGGTGGGTTGACTCCTGACTCCTGACTCCTGAGGACTGACTCCTCCGTAGTTATTTATTTATCACTGTTCAACCGGACATGATATAACTGATAACCGATCTGCCTTTAAATCTATATTAAGCAATAGCTTCGACTAATTCGTAATGTAATAACATTAATTGATTAGCAGGAATCGTTTCCATTGCATAAGTTGTTCCATCATTATTAGAAAATTCAACTTCAAATACTTGGTCATCATATTCCATAACAATTGTTCCTACTTGTCCTTTACATAAGATAATAGGTTCTTTTGTTTCAAAGTGGGTTGTTTGTCTATCTTGGGTTAAAGCGACAATATCTAATTCTTTGAATGTGTTCATTATTATACCTCATTTATTAACAGGATAACAGTTAGTTAATCTAGGAAAATCTTCTCCTTTACGAATTATCCAAGCCACTAAGATTAAAGATTCTCCTACATCAGTTTTGAGCAATAATTTCATATTATAGTGTGTACCATATTCATTAACTTTACGAATAATAACTGATTCATTGATAGCAGCTTGTTTAATTTCCTTTTTAAGAATATCTGCATTGGTTAAATTAATTCCTAATTTATTTTGAAAGAGAGTAGCTTTATTCTTACCCTTTTGATGATTAGGATTAAGACAATAGTTTTCTATTTTATTTCCTAAGTCTGCTTGATGTTTATTAGGTAGTTCCATCGTTTAAGGTTTTCTGCAATTATCTTAATTATTCCTCTATTAATTTTTTCAGATTGTTAATATTAGAAGAAAACTTTAGCTATCCTTTTTGTTGTTCAATTTGAGCTAACTGGAAATGCTCATAAATCTCTTCTCGTCTTTCTTCGCGGATATATTGCCTTAACAATAATTGAATTTCTTGCTTTTCATCCGTGGAAAGAGTTTTGATTAGCTCAACTACATCATTAAATGTCATAATTTTTCAGACCTCATTGTACCAAATGAATTTTCTCAGAATTTATCTAAAATCTAATAACTATAACGTTGGAGTTTCTTGGTATTTGTGGAATGAGGCGATCGCGGAATTTGACCGTATTTCCAATCTAATAACTATTGAACAATAGATGAATAAAACATCAATCTATGGGGAATGAGCGATCGCGTAGCGGAACGGATGTTCTATCGCTACTTTATCAAAATTCATCTAAAATCTAATAACTATAACGTTGGAGTTTGTTGGTATTTCTGGAAGGAGGCGATCGCTCTTTACCGAAAAATTGCGGTTGAAAGCCTCCTCTTTTAAGAGGATAAAAAGAAAAATTTTCCTTTGAGTCAATCCTCTTCTTTTAAAGGAGAGGTAATTCTAAATTCTAAATTCTAAATTCTAAATTCTTGAAAGGGTTATCATTTATAATATCTCAAGTAATTCCTAAATAAATCTGGAGGTAATTATGTCAGAAAAATTGACAGTTATGGCTGATGAATATCCAGACACCAGTAATATGATTCTGGAGGATGATACTCCCTTGGATAGTTTTATTAATGAAAAACAACAACGTTTGCTAACAACTGTTTTTTATAGCGGTGCTGAAATACCAATAAATGTTCCTTTTCTTGTTGCTGCTAATGTAGGTTTATTCTCTTATGTCGGAGATTCAGGAATTGTACCTGATGTGTTTTTAAGCTTGAATATTCCTGGTGGAGAAAAATGGTGGGAACGTAATGTTCGCTCTTATTTATTCTGGGAATTTGGCAAGTCTCCAGATGTAGTAATTGAAATTGTTTCTCCCACTCCAGGCAATGAATTAGGAAGTAAATTGACAGACTATGCTAAGTTACGAATTCCTTATTATGTTGTCTACGATCCGCTGCAAAAACTAAGTAAAACTTTTCTTCAAGTATTTCAACTTCAAGGCACTTTTTATGTTCCTAAAAATAATGCTTTGTTTCCCGATCTAAATTTAGGATTAACTCTTTGGAATGGTGTCTTTGAAAATCTTAGTGGTACTTGGTTACGTTGGTGTGATGTTGATGGGAATATAATTACAACAGGGGATGAATTAGCAGCAGAAAAAAATGTTAAAATATCCCAAAAAAATGCAGAAATATCCCAAAAGGATGTTGAGATTTCTCAAAATATTTTGGAAATATCTCAAAAGAATGCAGAAATTTCTCAACTTAAACAAGCGTTATTATTGGCAATAGAGATGGGATTAAAATTCAGATTTGGTGATGAAGTTGCGGGAATGTTATCGGAAATTTCTGCAATTAATGATGTGAAGTTGTTACAGGAAATTGTTTCTCAAATTCCCCAGGTTTCCTCAGCAGATGAATTGCGAAAACTATATTTGAGCGAGTAGGGAGTAGGAAGAAGGCTTTAGTTGTTTAGGAGAGAAGGCGATATAGCTGCCGCCACCATCCTCCGCCAACGCTACTTAATCAGAATTTATCTAAAATCTAAAAACTATAACGTTGGAGTTTTTTAGTATTTGTGGAAGAAGGCGATCGCTATTTTGACTGTATTTCCAATCTAATAACTATTGGACAATAGATAAATAAAACATCCATCTATGGAGAATCAGCGATCGCGGAGCGGAACGGATGTTCTATCGCTACTTTCTCAGAATTTATCTAAAATCTAAAAACTATAACGTTGGAGTTTTTTGGTATTTGTGGAAGGAGGCGATCGCTATTTTGACCGTATTTCCAATCTAATAACTATTGAACAATAGATGAATAAAACATCAATCTATGGGGAATGAGCGATCGCGGAGCGGAACGGATGTTCTATCGCTACTTTCTCAGAATTTATCTAAAATCTAAAAACTATAACGTTGCAGTTTTTGGGTATTTGTGGAAGGAGGCGATATAGCTGTCGCTAGGCTCCGCCAACGCTATTTTATCTAAATGCAGTAGGTTGGGTTAAGCGAGAGCGCAACCCAACAAAAACCTATGTAGCTTGAGTTGCCGTTATTCTACTTGAGTAATAGTCATAATAAAGTTGGGTTTATCCTACGGATAAGCTACGCTAACGATACCTCAACCCAACCTACGTTTACTATGCAGAATCAGCGATCGCTACTTGCTCAGAATTTATCTAAAATATAATAACTATAACGTTGGAGTTTCTTGTTATTTGTGGAAGGAAGCGATATAGCTGCCGCCACCATCCTCCGCCAACGCTACTTTCTCAGAGTTTATCTAAAATATAATAACTATAACGTTGCAGTTTTTTGGTATTTATGGAAGGAGGTGAGCGCTCTTGTGACTCCGTCTCAAAACTCTTGTAAAACAGATGAATAAAACATCAATAAGCGTGAGGATTAGCGATCGCTACTTTCTCAGAATTCATCTAAAATCTAAAAACTATAACGTTGCAGTTTTTGGGTATTTGTGGAAGAAGGCGATATAGCTGCCGCCACCATCCTCCGCCAACGCTACTTAATCAGAATTCATCTAAAATCTAATAACTATAACGTTGCAGTTTTTGGGTATTTGTGGGAGAAGGCGATCGCTATCTGCCAGGGAAGAATGAGCATTTTGAGGCTTTATCTTCTCCAAATTTTAATGGTCTGATCCCTTCCTCCGCTAATTAATGTTTTTCCATCTGGACTTATTGCAATAGATGTAACTCCTCGGTGATGCTCTTGAGGAAAGGGTTGTGATTCTTTTTCATAAATTTTCCAATCTACAATTTTTCCATCATTGCTTCCACTCACTAAAGTTTTACCGTCTGGAGTAAATACTAAACAAGTAATAGCTTCTGAATGCTGGAGCGTTTCAAGGATTCCTTCTGGATTAAGATTCCATAGTTTAATAGTATTGTCGTTGCCTCCACTAGCAAGGGTTTCCCCATCGGGACTAAACCCAAGGGTATAAACAGCACCAAGGTGTCCTGAAAGTGTACCTAAACATCTTTTATCCACGATATTCCAGACTTTGATGGTTTTATCATAACTACAGCTTGCCAGAATTTTTCCATTTTTAGGATTAAAAGCAATACAAGTGACTTTATCTGAATGCCCAGAAAGCTTGATAATTTCTTTTCCCGTTTCTACATCCCATAATTTAATGTCTTGGTTATTATTGGCTGCTAAGATTTTGCCATCTGGACTAAAAGTAACTGAGTCAAAACCCTCAAAGTCAAAAAAATTACTCAAAATGGTTTTGTTTAGGGTGTGGAGTGGATTGATTTGATCTAAACGCCAAATCTTTACCTGGTAATCTTTACAGGCCGCGATTAACTGACCATCTGGACTAATTGCAACAGAGGTAAACCATGTATCAAAGGTATCTTCCAAAGTAATTTCTTGTCGTATTTGCCAGGTATTTTTCTCCCTTTGCCAACTTTTAATAATTTGATTTCCGCCACTAATAAAATATTCTTGGTTTGGGTTTTGACTAAAAGCTAACTTTAATCCATAACGAACAATATTTTTCTGGGAAAAGTTTATCACTTGTTTAGCCAATCTATCAACAAAGCCAACTCCACTAGACTGAGTATAATAATTTTCTGTTAGGCTAATAATTTCTTGTGGAATAATATTTTTGCTCCTATCTTTTAAATCCTTCCGATAAAAAAGATAAGGTCTAATTCGCTGCGCTCTACTCGGCAAATATCTTGGCAAATGTCCTTGAGGAGCATTTAGACTAAAAGTATGTTCTCTCCACAATAGCCACTCGTTTTTGTCTTTTACATACCAACCTACGTTCTCTCCAAACTTATTGTAGACATCATGATCATTATATCCAATTTGACCACCAAGCATTAACCAAATCTGCTTTTGTACACTAAATCCAAATTTGCCATTACTATGTTTAAACCAAAGTTCGTCAATAATTTTTAAATCTGTGGAGGGAAACTTTTGCATATCTTCCTTAGTTAACCAACCTCTTTCTTCCTGACCAGATACTTGAAGGATTAAT
Source organism: Okeania sp. SIO3B5 (assembly GCF_010692555.1). Lineage (GTDB taxonomy): Bacteria > Cyanobacteriota > Cyanobacteriia > Cyanobacteriales > Microcoleaceae > Okeania. The sequence goes on from NZ_JAAHHG010000090.1 coordinate 25,404, forward strand.
CTTGCGGTTTCTTTATCAGCTTCTTTCCAATTTTGTGCTATTAACAATTTACGAAGTTGAGTATATTCCAACTCCTCTACTACCTCCACATACTCCCCACCCAAACGCCTCAATACCTGAGCAGTAACTGTCGCAAAATATCCCACCTCCTCAACAACCCCACTATCTTCAACCTCCTTCTCCCTCCTCAAAACAGCAGCAAAATCTTCCAAGGACAAACCGACTCTCTCTGCCACATATTCCGACACCTTATCCACCACCTGCAACACCCATTCTGAAGGCATCGAATCTATCAATAATTCTCTCACCCCATCCACAAACCCATACACAACATCATCCGGATTAGTCTCCACCTTAATTTCAGACAAAGGCTTTAATAAACCTCCCAAAAACACCTCCGCCACATTAACTTGTAGAGACTCTGGTAACAAAGCTCCTCGAATCAACCGCACTACAGGCAAAGTAATAGGCACCGCCGCTAATAAACCTGCCAATTTTCTCGCCATGGGAGAAGCAGTCACCCGAAATGCTTGTACTCGCTCCTCCGCACTCAACTGACTATAGTCAAGATTAAACAACCTATTCTCTTTAACCGGAGCATCCAATTTAAACACAAACCCCAAAGTCGAAACACTACTTTTACCAGACAACATTTGTGCCCAAGTGGTTGCCTTATCCTCTTCCAAAGTGAATATCGGAACTTTAACGCCTTTTTTCTCCTCCAACTCCTCCCACAAAGACACTTCCTGAGCAATTAAATTTTGGTTAGACACTCCTGGAGTTAATCCCCGCAACCTTACCTCGGACGCTCTACCTAAAGCTGTTCGTTTCCACAACCACTTGGGCAACATTTGAATAATTGCCGTGGGTACAGAATTTGCCCAAATTTCCAATGCTTCTGTGACTGTGCCATCTCGCCAATAAGACGAAACACAATCACTCACTACCAATATCAAACGACGTCCGCTCCCATCTATTAATTCTTTGGAGCTACGGGGAAATTTATTTTTAGCTGCTGCACCTATCCCTCGACGAACCTGTACTTTTTCTCCATCATTGGCAGTCATCCCCCAGACTCGCACATCTCGGAAAATTCCATAGTTTTTCAGCAATTTTTCCAAATCTCTGATGGTTTGTCTCCAAATTTGCATCGATATACTTTCGTCAACTACCAATTCTAGGTCTAACCAAGGTTCTAAGGTAGGTCTTAAGACGGGCAACCACAATTTTGTATTGGCAATATGTTCGATAGTGGCAGCTTCATCGACAACAAAATTTGTGCCAGCGGGAATACGACGCATTAAGGGTTTTAATGCTCGTGCCAAAGTTAATGGTTGACGCAAGGAAGGAGCATTGGGGGTTTTAAAGGATAAATCTAAGGATTCGGTTTGCTGTTGACTCTGGGGATAAATTTTTGCTTTTTGTGACTGGGAATCTCGATTTTTTCTTGTTTCATTTGAGTCTGGAGTCTGAGGTTTTGAGTCTGAGGATGTGGTTTTATTCTTGTTCGCTCCTATGTCTTCCTCAACCAAAGAAAAGTCTGGAGAAACTGACTCAGACTGAGATTCTTGTATTTGTAATGCCAACCAAATAGTATCCGCTATTTCCTCTGTTGACATTCCCGCTTTTTTACTCAGTGCGGTAATTAATTCGTCAATCATTTTTTTCCTCAATACTCAAATGTTTCAGCAACACTTCTGTCAAATTTTCCTCATCCTGTTTTCGGGTTTTAATATCATGTTCCCCCTCCGGGGGAGCTGCGCTAACGGTTGATGCACCCATGCCGAGCGGAATCTCATAAAGTGCATCAACGTCGTCGCGGATTCCAAGCGAGCTGCCTTACCCTTTGACTTAGTTGGTTGGCACAACGCTCTAGGGAAGCTAGAAATAGCCCGGTATG
>NZ_JAAHHG010000091.1 GCF_010692555.1 Okeania sp. SIO3B5
TTACAAAACTTAGCTCCTACCTTCTATAAGTACCCATTTCTCCTGTCTCCCCCTCCTGGGAGGGGCTAGGGGTGGGTTGTCTCCTGTCTCCTACCCTCACCCATAAGACTTTTTCAGCAAACCCTAAATATTGCTGAAAAAGTGCAAAGTTTTTGGCTGTTGTAGCCTCAAAATACTAATACTTTTCCCCTGAGTCTCAGAAAATTTAGCCGTAGCAGATAGTCTAAACTGTTGCCTTTCGGAGCTGTTGCCTGTTGCCTATCATCACCATGAGACTTTTTCAGCAAACCCTAATTATTTGTAGAAGAGAATTTGAGTAAATAGGGCTTGCTGATTAAATCTAAAAGCATTGACATATAAAGACAAGTGCCTTTTTTGGGTCGAAAAAAGTGCGCCTATTTCAGTCTAAAATGCTCAAAAAGTTAGTATTTTAGGCGCATAGTTGGGCAGAAATATCTTGGGACAAAACTTAGCTCCTACCTTCTATAAGTACCCATTTCTCCTGTCTCCTGTCTCCTGTTTCCTACCCTTACCGAATAATTAATAATTAATAATATAATTATTAATTAAATAATTCTGGTTAAAAGCCTCCCCTTTCAAGGGGAAAAAAATAAATAATATTTCCTTATATTCAATTCCGTAACGGTTTTAACCAGAGGTAATTATCCATTATCCATTATCCATTATCAATTAATGAACCATAAGACTTTTTCAGCAAACCCTAAATAGTTCTTCATTTTATCCCGGTAATTATTAAAAAAATGGGTTCACCTCATATGTACAAAAATACTTTTTTTCTATTCCCTATTCCTTAAAAGCGATAAATTTTTGGCTTTCTTCAAAACGGGTGTATCTCATAGCAAGCAAAAATACTTTTTTCCTATATATTCCCTGTTCCCTGTTTCCTGTTCCCTGTTCCCTAAAAGCGATAATTTTTTTGCTTTATTCACGCATTGAGATGCACCCTTAAAAACTGAGATCCACCCAAAAAAATCATTATTTTATCCCTGATATTTATGTTCTATTCAAACAATCTTTGCTCGTCATATAATACTATTGGAATAAATACAGAAAATTGGAAGTAAATGAGGTAAATTCCTTAATTTAATAAATACCCAGTCTTTTTAAAACTGGTTGACGAATTGTTGTCATAGCAGTGGAAAAAAAGGGCGCGGACATATCAAAAACTTAAAACTCAGAGAACGAAAATTTTTCCAATTTCAATACTCTCTATAGCAATCCTAAATTGGTTGTGGCAATTTTTATCATAGTTAATTTGAACTGAAGATCTTTCAGATTCTGACTCCGGACTCCGGACTGCTAACTACCACCAAAATATTACAACTTAAATATTAAAGCCATTCCCATACGACTTCTGACTCCTGACTCTTGACTCCTAAGAAATATCCTAAGCTATTTGTCGCAAAAATTTATCAAATTGGTATTATGCCTGGTTGAATAATTATAAATAGCTATAAAGCTAAGGTAGGCATTGGATTGGGGGACTTATAGGTAGGGGAGCTACCAGATTAGCGAGTTACAATAGAAAAGAGGAAGGAAGAGGGGAAAAAGTTGTTTTTCTAACTCTATTATTCAGACATTATATTACTGTACTTCATAAGCCTGAAATATGCTGTATTTATTTAGCAACAAATACTTGTTTCCTGTTCTCCCTATGTCTATAAAAACAATTTTGTAACCTTCTTTTATTGGAATTTATCTCACGCAGAAATAAAAATGCAAAATGAATTGTATAAATTTTTTATTATTTTCATAAAAATCTTTCTACTTTTAGGTTCTGTAATAGTTCTAAATCCCGTAGTTTTTGCTGGAGAAATTAGAAGTAATATTATTTCTCCAGAGCTGAGAAATAAACTAGAGAGAAAGGGATTTATTGATGGTTATCAAAGGTCTAAATCTGGTTTAGAGCCATCAATAAACGCAGAATTTGAAAATTTAAACATAGCAGAAACAATTGAAAATAATATTTATGCAGATGCTTATCTACAAGGCTATACTCAATTTGAAATAGATTTAGGCGAGTACATAAGTATTAATAAGAATGAACATGAGCTACAAGTTATTGCATTTAAAGATGGTTGTTTGATGGCACAAACAGGACTGAATGAATTTCCAGAAGCAGGTATGAATAGATTAGGGTTAGAAGAATTAAGAGAGCAGTTAATTTATCTTGATGCCTATCAACAAGGTTATACTAGGTGGCTGTTGACTTATTCTTGTATACCTTCACCATATTGATCTAGCTGAAAAAGTCTTTTAGTAGAGGTAGGAGACAGGATTTAATAATTAATAATTAATAATTAATAATTAATAATTAATTATTAATAATTGGAGAGGCTTTAAACCTTAATTAGGGCTTGCTGATTAAATATGAAAGTTTTGACTGATATTGGTAATATGATGTCCGGCTGAATACTTACACTTTGGAGGAAGGAAGGCAGAAGGCAGAAGGCAGAAGGCAGAAGGCAGGAGGGAAGAAAAGGTTAAAGGGGTAATGTTTTTTTTATAACTGATATATCCGGATATGATATAAGTGCCTTTTTATGTCTGAAATACCTTGGTTTTCAGCTCTTCATGGTCAAAAAGTTAGGATTTTGGACATTTCGAGGGGCAGAAAATCAAGGGATGATATTTTGACGACCTGTTCTATAATTCCCATTCCTCCTGAATTGCAGGATTGCTGGATTCTGGCTCCTGCCCTCACCACTCATACTTTTTCAGCAAACCCTAATTATTTGGTAAGAATTGTCAGAATGATTTTTCTGCCCAACTATGCGCCTAAAATACGCTCCACGCATGAGCATGAAGAGCTGAAACAGGCACACTGCAATTCGACCCCAAAAAGGTACTTTTCTTTAATATGTCAATGCTTTTAGATTTAATCAGCAAGCCTTAAATAAAGTCTTTTAAGGAGGAAAATTATTCGTAGCATTCTTTTTTATATTTCATATAATTTTTCTGATAAAGATGAAAAAATATAGAATTAAAATTATAGTTTGTTTGATATTTACTGTAATTTTAGGTTTTGCAACTAAATTTTATGAAGGACTATTTTCGGAATGGGTAAATAATTCTTTTAGTTCAATTTTTTATGAAGCATTCTGGATTTTTTTAGTGATTTTTATTCGACCTCGACTTAAACCAGGTTTAGTGGCTTTTTGGGTATTTATTGTCACCTGTTTTCTAGAATTTATGCAGTTATGGAAACCACCTTTTTTACAAACTATTCGAGCAACTTTAATTGGTAGACTGTTGTTAGGGAATACTTTTGTCTGGTGGGATTTTTTGTACTATATATTAGGTTGTACATTGACTTGGATATTTTTACGTTACTTCAAGTTTTATGATGAGAGAAGTCAGGAGTAGGGGAGTGGGGGAGTAGGGGAGTAGGGGAGTAGGGGAGTAGCAAACATAAGAATAATCAACATTAACTTAGCTGAAATTAGCAAAAAAGTGATTTTGCTTGTGCTAATTAGTTGACAACTAAAGTATTGCCCAAGTATAGCAATACTTTTGGGAATTGGTATAAAACCCCGCCTTTTAAAGCGCAATATTTTTGGAGCCTTGCTCAAATCCCCGTTACAAAAATAACGTCTGACTTCTTACTTTTAACTTTTGACTTATAACTCATTTTTTCTTACTTTTAACTTTTGACTTTTGACTTTTGACTTTGAATTCCTACCCACTTAATAATAGCTTCAGTTAACCCATCCAAAGTATATTCTTGAGCTTCCACATCTACCCTACCTAACAAACTTTGACAACTTTGAGAAGTTTGAGGTCCGATAGAAGCAATACAAATATTTTCTAACCAATCTTGCGGTAAATTATCTTTATTTTCAGTCGTTAAATAACAAAAATTTCGTACCGTTTTAGAACTAGCAAAAGTCATAATATCTATCTGACGATTTTGTAGTGCTAATAAAGCTTCCGGTAGAATATTTTCTGGACAACTAGACTCATAAGCAGCTACTTCTATTACCTCCGCACCTTTACTACTTAACTCATTCACTAATACTTCCCTACCACCAGTCTCTACTCTAGGAAATAAAACCTTTTTTCCACTTAAATTTTCAGGGAAATTTACCACTAAAGAATCAGCAACAAAATTAGGTGGAATAAAATCTGCTTTCAAACCACGAGCATTCAAACTTCCCGAAGTTTTTTTACCAACAACTGCTATTTTTACACCAGATAAAGCACGACTATCTTTACCTTTCTCTGCCAATCTTTCAAAAAAGTAATCTACCCCATTTGTAGAAGTCAAAATTAACCAATCAAAACTATCTATATTATTAATAGCCACATCTAAATCATGCCAACTTGAAGGAGGAGTAATCACCAAAGCAGGCATTTCAATTACTTTTGCTCCTGCCTTTTGTAAGCGATCGCTAAACTTACTAGATTGGCCTGCGGCACGAGTCACTAAAACAGTTTTATTTGCTAAAGGCGCTATTTCAGTTTTTGCTACTGAATTTTCTCTAACCATATTATTTGGAGATTTTAAATAATCTCGTAATCTGACTACTTCTCCTACTATTATCACACAAGGGGACAAATATTCAGTGTATGTTTTTTGAACAATATCCCCTAAACTACCAACCCAAATTTGTTGTTCTGGAGTAGCACAATTTTGAATAATTGCCACAGGAGTTTGAGATGTTCTTTTATGCCTTAATAACTGACGCACAATTTCATCTAAATTTCGTGCCCCCATTAAAATTACTAGAGTTTCAATCTGAGAAATTCTTTCCCAATCTAATGCTTCTATATCGTGAGCAGTCAAGACGACAAAAGCTCTACTCATTACTGCATCTGTCAGAGGAATATTTGCTAGTAAAGGTGCAGCTAATACAGAAGAAATTCCTGGAACAACTTCAAATTCACAACCAGCTTCAATTAATGCTTGAATTTCTGAAGCAGCACGACCAAAAATAAAAGGATCTCCTCCTTTTAGTCTAATTACTTGTTTGCCTAAACCACATTTTTCTACTAACAAACTATTAATTTCTGACTGAGACATACTGGGTTTACCACCACGTTTACCCATCTCTATTTTTAAACAATTTTCTGGTGCTAATTTTAGAATTGAGTCATCAACTAAGGCATCATAAATTAACACTTCAGCTTGAGTAATTAGAGAATGTGCTTTGACAGTCAAATATTCTTTACTTCCAGGCCCAGCTCCAACAATATATACTTTTCTTAGTAATTTAGTCATGTTTATATGAGTTAAGTAAATCTAAATTAGTAGTTGCAACAAAAATCTTTAGTTAGAGAATAGCACCAATGAGGAATATTTAGTTTTTCAGAACAGATATTAACAGTTGTTTCAAAATCAATATGTTGAATATATCCATACTCAACCTCGCAAATTTTGTCAAAATAATGATTATCTAATATTGCATCACAATAAGGACAACCAAATGAAGTGTATGAGTTTCCAATTTTTTTACCGAATAATTAATAATTCAATAATTCAATAATTCAGGTTTAAAGGCTCCCCTTGAAAGGTGAAAAAAGCGGTCGAGGGATGGCGAGGTTTCCTCGCCATATCCAATCGACCAAGAGAATAAATTTTTTCCTTTTATTCCATCCTCTTCCTTTTAGGGATAGGTAATCATCAATTATCCATTATCAATTATCAATTATTGAATATAGCGAGATTTAATTTTGCCCATTTTCATATTTTGACGTTTAGCTTTTTCAGTCTTTAAGCATTCATAAGCTTTACTTACAATTTCAGGGAGAAATTGAGGTTTACCTATAATTTTGTCTGTTAAATTAAAATTAGAGCCACATACAGTTTCATAAGACTCATTGTGAACGTGATAAATATAATATTTTCCGCCACATTTCCAACAATTAACAGGAAAAAATCTGATTTTAATATTTTGCTGTTTTTTATATCGGTAAAACTGAGAAAATTTAAAATGACAAGATAAAATTTCAGTAATAAAATTCTTTAAAAGATAGATGTTGTTATCAGGAATTACCGTAGGATTTTTAGAAGCGTCAAACTGTAATTGAAACATAGGTATATCTTGTCTTGCTTCAGATGTTGGTAACTTCTTAAATAACCAAAAACAGCGAATCCCATCTCTGATATATTTTTGTTGACATTGTTCAGTTTCTTCTAAAGTTTGAGGACTCCATTGAACTTCAAAAGCAAGTTTAACTAATTGATTTTTTACCTGCTTAGTAGCTAAAACATAAGCTCTCCAATCTAATCCACTTGCTTCAGTTTTAACATCGTAACCCATAGTTTTACAGACTTTAGCAATTTCTGTTTTGCACAAAAGATGTTGCCATGTTTCTAATTTAGAATTACATCCATCTTTCTTATTATGAGCAAAATGCTTAGTTCCCAATTTTGAAGTTCTTAAATGTCCTCTTCCTTCACAACAAGGTAAAATAACTTGAACTTTTTTACGTTTTAATTCTTCCCATTGCTCATCAGATAATAGTGGGGCTAATAATTCTTGATTATCTAAGATAGCTCTTAATGGCATTTTTCTATTCGAGTAATTAGGGAATGTACTTTGACAGTCAAATATTCTTTACTTCCAGGTCTAACTCCAACAATATATACTTTTCCTATTAATAGATTCATCTTAATAGATTAATCTGACTCTGAATTGTGAAAAGACTTAAGCAAAGACAATTATTATTGTCAACCAAAATTATAACGTCTTAGATATAATTATAGTTATTATTTATTCTTAAAAATGCCAGCCAAAGATATTTACCACGAATGCGTTAAAAAAGCACTAATTAAAGATGAATGGGTAATTTCAGTTATCAGTTATCAGTTATCAGTACCTTTGCCTGTTTGCGCAGCATTCCGCAAGAAAGTATTGGGATTGAAATATTGAATTTGATTTTTTTTTATCCTCTGGAAAGGCAGGAGACCTTATTTTTTGGTTATTACAAAGTTATCAAATATGTCCGTTCTGAAAGAGTACTCTATATAGCAATCATACAAGCAGTTTTTGAAAGATTATTCACTTTAGAAATCGTTCAACAATTAATAATGAATAATGAATAATTAATAATTATCTCTCCTTGAAAAGAAGAGGATTGACTAATAATGAATTTTTTTCTTTATTATCCCCTTAAAAAGGCAGGTTTTAAACCACAATTTTTCGGTAAAATGTTGCTAGAGGATAACAGCTTAAAACTAATTATTTTCAACCCCCGAAAATGAGGAAATTACACAATGGATAAATTAGGAAATTATCAGATGATTATCTGTCAAGTTATGCAGCCTTATGTTGAGATTAAATATGCCAATTTTCCGATTAAAAATCGTGCTGCTTTTGACAATAAAAATGGGCAATATGTGATTATTTCAGAAGGATGGATAGAGCAAAAACATTTTCATAGTTGTCTAATTCATGTTGAAATTATAGATAATCAAGTTTGGATTTAGTGCGACAACACCGAAGATGGGATTGCTGATGAATTGGTAGAAGGGAGTATTCCAAAAAAAGATATTGTCTTGGGTTTCCACGAACCAGAGGTAAGAAAATACACAGGTTTTGGCATTAAATAAATTAGGCAATATCCATGTATAAAAAGAGTGTAGAAAGGAAGGAAGAGGGCAGAAGGGTTTCTGTCAATTGAAACTTAATTCTATACACAAACGATGCTACCGGACATGATATTACTTTTATATGTCAGTGCTTTTAGATTTAATCAGCGCTCAAATCCCCTCCTGGGAGGGGTTAGGGGTGGGTTAACTTCTGACTTCGTTAATCTGCCTCTATTAATTACTTAATAATTGAAGTGTCACCTAAGCATAGTATTAGTTTTAGTCATTTATAATAGAAATTGCTTAAGCCACAAACATATAACTATATTATTTGGACATTATATAAATCCTTTATTCCTTAAATTATGAGTAAAGACAGAAAAAGAAATCCTTTCACCATTGGCCAGCCAGTTGATCCAGAAAGTTTTGTAGGACACCAAGGTTTAATAGATATAGCGTTTGACCAAATATATAACCGCAGTAATTTGGCTATTTGGGGTGGCCCTGGTATGGGAAAGACTTCTTTCCTAAACTTGCTGAAATCTGAGCAAGTCTGGCAGTCACAAGATATAAATCCATCTGAAGCCATAATTGTTTATCTAAATTGTCTAGAAATTAAGCCTTTTATTGCTGCAACTTTCTGGCGGAAAATTATTTATTCAATTGGAGAAAAAACTAAAGATGATTCTATCGTACAACTTACAAAAAAATCACTGCAAAAGCCCAAATCAACTAAAGAACATCTACGCTATATTTTGAGAAAAATAGGTGAGCAAAACAAATTTTTAGTCCTACTTTTAGATGATTATGATGCTACTCTTAACTCTGACTCTCGGTATACTGAAACTGATATAGAAATATTTTTGACTGAATGTCGTCATTTGGCGAATCACTCGGAAGAAAGAAAATACCTCTCAATGATTGTGACTTCATTGCGACGCCTGAATGAAAAAGGTCCTAGTCTTACAGCAGATGGATCTCCTTGGTACAATCATTTTGGATTTCAACGATTAAAGCCACTCAATGACAAAGAAATAGGCATTGTGCTTAGTGGAATGCCAATGACACGAGAAATACGAGATGGAATTGAAGAAATTGCAGGTGGAAATCCAGCTTTACTACAAAATATTGGGTTTCTTTTGTATAGCAAAAGACGCTCTGGAGAAACGCTTAATGCTGAGATATTTGCCAAGGAGTTTGTAGAAGCAACAGAACATTTTTTTCAAGATACATGGCAACTTGCTAATGAATTAGAGCAGGCGTTATTAATGTTAATAGCACTGTATCAATTGAAAGGCCGCGTACAAAAAACGCGCTATGATTTGAGTGATATTAGTACTATTTTCAGCCAGAAAGAACGAGAATTAAATGATTTAGAAGAACGATATGTGATTCAACGAACTTTAGAACAAGAAAACACAAATTATTCATTTACTTCCACAATAATGGAGTGGTGGGTAATTAAAGAGATTGAAAATACTAATACAGAAATACTCAAACAAAGAGAGATTGTCTTTCTTAATTTTATGAGTCGTAAACAAGTAGACAAAGTTAAAGATGTAATTAACTATTTGTCAGAAAATAAAGAGGCAATTAAATCTATTGCCAAATGGGTTGGTAAGCTAGCACCATACTTGGCATAAATTTTTTTTCATTAGACATTTTGTAGTGAACTGACACTTTCATTAGACATCTTCAAAAAATCAGGAAAGATATAGTTCTTAAGGAATTGACAATTAATATGAATTATTCCAGAAAAAGACGAAATCCTTACGTTGTTGGTCGTCGTATTGATGAACCAGAATTATTTTTCGGTCGAGAAAGTCTGTTTGAATTTATTAAAGATAACTTGAAAAATAATGAACAAGTTATTCTGCTCCATGGTCAAAGGCGTATAGGTAAATCCTCTGTATTATGGCATATTCCTAATAAGGTCAAATTGGGTGATGAGTTTGTTTTTGTTCTATCAGATTTTCAACATAAAAGCCAATGGTCATTGCGTGAAGTAGTCCATGAACTTGCTAACGAAATTGTTGAACAACTTATAGACAATCCTGATGCAATCGATTTACCTTTCCTGGATAATTTAGAACTAGATTTAAAACAAGATGGAGTTAAATTTAGGGAATTCTTGGAGCAAGTATATGAGAAATTAGGTAACAAAAAATTAGTATTATTACTGGACGAGTTTGATGTATTAGAGGGCAAAAATTCTCAATCAGAATTTGAAGATTTCTTTCGATATTTGAAATCAATTATATCTTACGAGGAGCGACTTTTTATCATTCCAGTTGTAGGTAGGCGACTAGATGATATGCCAAAACTACAGAAAAACTTGTTTACGGCGGCACCTCAAAAGAGAATAGGGTTATTATACCAGTCAAGTATTGAAATGCTGATTAAAAATCCTGCTCGAGAGTCACTAAAATATCATAAAGAAGCAATAAAGAAAATCATAAAACTCTCAGAGTGTCACCCCTATTTTACACAAGGTATATGCTACACTCTATTTACACAAGCACGGGAAAACGACACAACTGAGATTCTCCCTGAAGATGTAAACCAAGTTATAGACCGTACTATTGAGCTTCTTGAACCTGGGTTGATCCCGTTTCGGAAAGGATTGCCGATTTCAGAAAGAATTGTATTCTCAGCAGCAGCAAAAGCTCAAGAGAAAGCTAGGCAAGAAAATAAGTCACCTTCGCAAAATCCATTAGAGTTACTCAAGGAGTTTGGAGTAGATACAGAGCATGGAAATCTGCATCAGGCATCCAAAAATCTGATCGAAAATAAATATTTAGATGAAGATGGGTATAAAGTTATAGTTGAGTTTGTTCGTTATTGGTTGGTTAAATATTACCCACTAGAGTCAAGTATATGGGAATTTGAGGAGCTTGAGTCAGATGCTAGTGACTACTATAAAAAAGCAAATATATGGCGGGAGCGGGGGAAGATAAAAGAAGAATTACATCACTATAACATAGCTTTAGAACTTAATCCCAACCATTTTAGTGCTTTATTCCGCTTGGCTGAGTTACACCTGAACATCAAAGAATTTCTCAAAGCATCAGAACTATATGAACGAGCTTACAAAGTAAACCCTGAACGTGCAAAAGATGAATACATAGATTCATTGCTTGGAGCTATTAAGCTATACCTAGAAGATCATAAATTTCAGAAAGCATCAGAATTATATAAACGAGCTTGCGAAGTAAACCCCGAACTTACTAAAGATGAATATATAAATTTATTGGTCGATTTAGCCAACTCACGCCTGAACAATAAAGAATTAAAGGAAGCATCAGAACTATATGAACAAGCTTACAGGATTAACCCAAGATCTGTCAAAGATAAATACATACAATCATTGCTTCGTTATGGTGATTATTTAATCACAAAAGAAGATGTAACTAATAGTGATATTCTGGCCGAAGTAAAAGCTCCCTTTGAAAAAGTTTTGAGCATTGATCCTACAAACAGAAAGGCTAGAAACCAACTAAAATTACTTGAGGTTCAGGACAAAAAGCTTAAGCAAATTAGAACTTTCTTAGCAATTGGGATCTCTGCTGTCCTTATAGGAGGAATTAGTTTCTTTTTAGGATTAAAATCTCAACCAGATCCTAATTTTCAACCAGCACCAGAATTATCAGTTCAGGAAAAGCAAAAAAGATTTAGTAGTGGCAAAAACACAATATTTGATAAAACTAATGAAGAAAATTATAATAACGAGCTTTTCAGTTGTAATCAAGAATTTCAAAAAGGGAAATACTCAGTAGCTGCTGAATGCTTTGAACAACTTGTAGAAGATTATCCTAATGAACCAGAAGCATTGATTTATTACAACAATGCCTTTTCTCGTAAATCTACTAATTTTAAAGTCCAAGGAGTAATTGTATCAGTAGCAGTAATTGTATTAGCAGATCAGAGCGAAAAATATAAAGAAATGCTGCGAGGCGTTGCTCAGGCACAATACATATTTAACCAAAAAGAATATTTTTCATCAAATCCTACATTGCTAGAAATTGTAATTGCTGATGATAGTAATGACCCTGAAACTTCTCTCAAAATAGCTCGTGAAATAGTTAAAAATCAATCTATATTGGGGGTTATAGGCAATATCCGCAAGGAGGCATTAGAAGTATATGAAGCAGAAAATTTAGCAATTATTTCTCCCACGAGTACAAGTACGGAATTGAAAAGCGAAATTTTATTTAGAACGATTGATAATAAGATATTAAGTAAAAAACTAGCTGAATATGTTAAAAATTTAGGTGTAGAAAAAGTTGTGATATTCTACAATAACAAAAGCCCATCTAGTAAAAATATAAAAGAATATTTTGAATTTTACTTCGACTCTAGCAAGGTGATTCGAGAAGTAGATTTAAAACAACAATCCTTAGACTTAGCAGTTAAGTCTGCCATAGAGGCAAAATTTGAGGTTGCTATACTATTCCCAGATTCAGAAACAGTTGACTCAGCGATTAAAATTGCTCAGACAAATCTTCAAAAGTCAAAAGAACAACAATTAAAATTAGTTGGTAGTCATAATCTTTATTATTGTGATGTTTTAAACAAAGGTGAGCGAGCAGTTAAAGGTTTAATTTTGGTAGTACCATGGTTTAAAGGAACGCCAGAAGCAGAAAAGTTTTCTACTGAGGTAAAAGAACAATGGGGAGGAGAAGTTAGTTGGCTCACTGCTGCTAGTTATGATGCTACTCAGGCTTTTATTTCTGCTTTGTCTGCTTTGTCTAATTCAGGCGAAAATCCTACTAGATCTAGAGTTTTGCAAGAAGTTAAAGACGTAAATATTCCAGCTAATAAAACGTCGGGAAGAAATCTTAGGTTTTCTCCAGATGGGGAGCGGAAAGGTGAAGCTATTATGGTTGAAGTTTTTGAATCCTCCAACCCACGTTGTTCTGATTTAGATTTTCGTCAAGTAGAATAACAATAGTGGGAGCATCTTGCTCCCGTGCTAACCGTCCTTAGTATTCATTATTTAGCTTCACTTTTTGCTGCATAATAAAACTGGAACTATTAAAAAACCATTGCGATATTACTCAAAATATTAATCTTAACTGACTGTTTGATAAGACGATTCTAAGATTTTTTGACTCAGTTGCTCCAGCGAATTTATCTTATCTAAAACTAGCTCGAAACAGTAATCTGAATCCACAGCGATAATTGCTTGAGGATAGCGTTTTTGAATTGACAAAGCAATTTTTAAACTGGCATCTCCTAACCCAGAAATGCTAATAGTTTCGCGATCGCCACTCAAACGCACTGTAGTAGACTCTTAATCCGTATATCCGTGCCATAATCCGTGTGAGCTTCCTAGTTTAGTAATATTAAGTCAAGTTTGTTTCATCAAAAGCTTTTTCTAATTCTGGAGTTAATTTTAGATAATTACTCCACAGTCTCAAATAGTCAAAATCCAATATTTTTCGTCTAGCTTTTAAAACTCCTAATACATCGCGCCATTGTTTTTGAGAATAATTATCTGCAATTTTGTACCATCTTAATTTCTGTAAAATAATATCTTCAGGGGAAACAATATAAATCAATTTATTTGTAGAAAATAGTTGTACTTGTTTCCGGCGCGACATTGCTGACAAATCAAAATCATTAGATTGTTTAATAGGATAGATATCAGCTTTAATTACTGATGCTATGTGAATAACATTAAAAGTATTAGTACTACCCCTCATAGCATCATCTATAGCAACTTCACTTACATAAAATTCTGTTGCTAAAGCTGCTATTAATTGTTGTACTTTTTCTGGTTCTAAAATTACTGCAATATCAGCATCTTCTGTTTGTCTCCGTTCTCCCCAGAAGGAACTAGCAAGACCACCACCTAAATAGTAAGGAATGTTCAAATTATCTAATATTTCACCAAGAGTGACAGCTAAATCTATTTCAGAAACAATCATAAAATCCTTATCAATTAATTTATTTATTGAGCAATATTGCTCTCCTAATTTTAATTTTATATACTCTATTTTTAGTTGTTTATTGGTTAAATTATTATGTTGCTGTTTAAATAAATCCCACCAGATTTGTTGTGATTGAATAGACGATCTATGATGTTGCATGATTCTGGTTTCTATAGGCATTTTACCTATGAGTTCAAACCAGATTTTTTCAGCTTCTATTGTTGTATCTGCTGCTTGTGTTTTGTACATTATTGTCTACCACGATGTTACTGAAAACATTAATCTTAACTGATTGTTTGATAAGACGACTCTAAGATTTTTTGACGCAGTTTTTCCAGGGAGTTTATCTTATCTAAAACTAGCTCGAAACAGTAATCGGAATCCACAGCGATAATTGGTTGAGGATAGCGTTTTTGAATTGACAAAGCAATTTTTAAACTAGCATCTCCTAGCCCAGAAATACTAATAGTTTCGCGATCGCCACTCAGAAGCACTGTGGTAGACTCTTAATCCGTATATCCGTGCCATAATCCGTGTGAGCATATCCGTGCCATAATCCGTGTGAGCTTCCTCCCTAAATTCAAACTCCAGGATAGAACCGACAAATTCTCCTTCTCTGATATAGCAATGAGCGCTGGTATATTTACAAATTGCAGGAGGGGCCAAATAGCTAAAAGTCTTATATTATCAGCAATTCATTCCCCCTGTTGCCTGTTGCCTGTTGCCTGTTGCCTGTTGCCTGCGCACAGCGCTATATTTTCAATTCCTGGGATATTTTTAACAATATCTATCAGTTTATTTTGGTCAAATTGTTCATTTTCACCAATAAATAAAATCAGTAATTGCATGATTTATACAGCATATTCCTCAGAGGATGTCTGAAAAGTTTTTTGATACTTAATTTTGCCCCCCTAGCCCCCCGACTTTGGGGGGAACAAGAGTCAATTTACTTCTAAAAGTCCCCCAATTTTGGGGTATTTAGGGGGCTTAGATGTAGTAAATGGGACTTCTCAGACAACCTCTTCCATTAAGAAGTACAGATATTAAAAATTAAATATTCCCAGTGCGGGCATCTTGCCCGCGATTTGTATACCTTACCAAAATTATCAACTTTCTTACTTTTAACTTTTGACTTTTGACTTTTGACTTAAAAAAGACGCGATGTGTGTACCTTACTAAAATTATCAACTTTCTTACTTTTAACTTTTGACTTTTGACTTTTGACTTACAAAAAACGCGATGTGTGTACCTTACCAAAATTATCAACTTTCTTACTTTTAACTTTTGACTTTTGACTTAAAAAAGACGCGATGTGTGTACCTTACTAAAATTATCAACTTTCTTACTTTTAACTTTTGACTTTTGACTTTTGACTTAAAAAAGACGCGATGTGTGTACCTTACCAAAATTATCAATTTTCTTACTTTTAACTTTTGACTTTTGAGTTAAAAAAGACGCGATGTGTGTACCTTACCAAAATTATCAACTTTCTTACTTTTAACTTTTGACTTTTGACTTAAAAAAGACGCGATGTGTGTACCTTACTAAAATTATCAACTTTCTTACTTTTAACTTTTGACTTTTGACTTTTGACTTAAAAAAGACGCGATGTGTGTACCTTACCAAAATTATCAACTTTCTTACTTTTAACTTTTTACTTTTTACTTTTGACTTACATAAAGACGCGATGTGTGTACCTTACCAAAATTATCAACTTTCTTACTTTTAACTTTTTACTTTTGACTTTTAACTTAAAAAAGACAAGCCATAGGAAAAATTAAATATTCTAGGAAAAATAATTTCCAAATAAATTGATAAAAATCAGCGATCGCTCTTTTATCTTGCAGGTCTACTTTTTGACTACGCCACCACATTATACCCAAAGCTAATACATGGCTTATTACCAAAAAAATAAAATTAATATTTGCCAACCAAACTACACCCAATATAATCATACCGACATAGCAAATTGTTAATACCCACCTTGCCAAATTAAAGACAGCGAATGCTCCTAATTTAATTGTAAATGTAGTGATATTAAATTTACGGTCTCCTTCAATATCTGGAATATCCTTAAAAATTGCAATGGCAAAAGTGAAGACTATTACAAACAAAGCTAGCGCCCATACTGTGGGAGGAATTTCTGGAATTATCAAGCTTTTTTTGAGTAGAATTATTTCACCTACTCCTTCTATCCATTCATACAAACTTCCTGTAACTTCCTCAACTTTTTCTAATCCCCAAACAAAGCTTAAAAATAAACCTAGATTAACAATTACTCCCCGCACCGTAAAAATACATAACGCTGCCCAAAAAGGAAATCTTTTTAATCTAATAGGAGGCAAAGAATAAAATGTACCAATTACTAAACTTATTCCCACCGTACCTAATAAAAAAGGTCCGCCAACTAGAGCCAAACTTAAAGCCAAAACTCCCATTATTGCCACAATTACTTGACCAGAAAATCGGGAAAATTCACCAGCAGCTATAGGAAGATGAGGTTTATTAATTTGGTCTATTTCCACATCTTCTAACTGATTCAATCCTACTATATAAATATTTCCACATAGACAACTTATCCAAGTTACCAATAACAGAATTAAACTATAGATGAAAAAAGATTGATTGAAAAAATCAGAGCGATCGCCCAGAGCAATTAGATATATTGCCAATACACTTAATGTTGTGCCAATAATTGTATGGGGACGTGCAAACTTCCAAAAACTGTATAGCCATGGGAAATATTTTTGCACCAAATTAGTTGTGATTTTTAGTTCCCGATCCTGTGAAATTTCTCCCATAACTACCTGAAATTATTTTTCTCTGAATTTACGATTATTTTATAGCGGTTTTCACATAGATAGACTACACTCAACAATTAATAATTAATAATTAATAATTAATAATTAATAATTATTTTTTTTTAAAGGAGAGGATTGACTAAAAGGATTTTTTTTCTTTTTATCCCCTTAAAAGAGGAGGCTTTAAACCACATTTTTTTTGGTAATAAAAGCATTTTTATACTCCCTACTCCCTAACCAAAAATAATTTTGTAGTCTACTTAAATGAAAAGCGCTTTCATTAATTGATAATTGATAATGGATAATTGATAATTACCTCTGGTTTTAACCGTTACGGAATTGAATATAAGGAAATATTATTTCTTCTTTTGGTCGATTGGATATGGTTAGGAAACCCATCCATCCCACCCTTCGGGAAGCTCCGCTAAGGAACGCTTTTTTCTCCTTAAAAGGGTCGGCTTTAAACCAGAATTATTTAATTATTAATTTGAGTGCATCTAAGTATTTATAAAAATACTTTTTTCCTATATATTCCCAGATGAGCTGTTGCCTTTCGGAGCTGTTGCCTAAAAGCAATAAATTTTTGGCTTTATTCACGCATTGAGAATGCACCTATTAATTTGGCAAGCGATTAATATCTTGATTAGAGCCAAGTACAATCATTATTATTCCTTTATTTAAAATTGTACTAGGCTTCGGATTAATTTGAAATTTTTCACTTCCGTCGCTCACTGCCAGTAAATTTAAACCATATTTATTCCGTAGTTCTAAATCAGCAATAGTTTTACCATCAAATTTTTCTGGTACAATAAATTCTACAATACTATTATCTGGGTCTATATCAAATTTATCAAGTATTCTAGGTTTACTCAATAATCGTGCTAGTTCGCAACCCATTTCTCTCTCTGGAAATACCACATAGTCTGCTCCAACCTTGTTTAAAAGTTTCACATGAGTCTCTGAAGAAGCTTTAGCGACTACAAATTTTACTCCCACTTCCTTCAGATTTAGAGTAGTAATAATACTTTCCGACAAATAATTACCAATTGCGACAATTACTGTATCAAAATCTGAAATACCAGCTTGTTTAATGGCATTAATTTCTGTTGCATCAAGCTCTAAAGCATGAGAACATATTTTGTCAGTTAAAGCTTGATTTACTCTTTTTTCTTCTCTATCAATAGCCAAAACTTCACAGCCTAAATTATGCAGAGTTAAACATACTGCTTTACCAAATCTCCCCAAACCAATTACTGCAAATTGTTTAGTTTCAGATTTTAAACTTTGCCAAAAATTCCAAGACGATAATTTCACTAAAAATTCAACGTTATAGCTTCTATATTGTATAGCGCTGCACGCAGGCAACAGGCAATAGGCAACAGGCAATAGGGGGAATAAAAAACTGATAATATAAAATTTTAGCTATTGGACAATTCCTGTAATTTGTAAATATGCCAGCGCACATTGCTATAAATAGTAAAAATAACGTTGCCTCCAAATATTTATTTTCAGATTTTACCAATGCTGAGAAAAAGTTTTCACAACTAACTAAATAAATTTATTCTCTTAGTTTTTTTTGCTGTGTTTTTAACTTTAGCATCAATATAGCGTTTCTCAAGTTACTGAATTGCAGTTGTTTTTCTTCTTTTCTATTACCGAATAATTAAGGTTTAAAGCATCTCCTTTAAAAAACGTAAGCATTCAGCCGTCAGTTATTAGCTATAAACTATTAATTTTGGGGAAGGTAAAAACAACCTTTGAAATTGAAAAAGAATAAAAAGTTACTGTCATGAGTCCGAGGACAAAACCTTAGAAGTAATGAATAATTAGGGTTTGCTGAAAAAGTCTTTTAGTAGGGGTAGGAGACAGGATACAGGAGACAACCCACCCCTCGCCCCTCCCCCTCCGGTGGAGGGGAAGACAGGACAAATCGGAATGAGCGAGGGGGTAGAAGTAAGAATTTTCCCAAGATTGTCCTGCCCAACTATGCGCCTAAAATACTAACTTTGTAAGCGTTTTAGACTAAAACAGGCGCACTTTTTTCTACCCTAAAAAGGCCAATACCAATATCAGTAAATGCTTTTATATTTAATCAGTAAGCCCTAATTACTAATTGCTGATAGCTGACTGCTGATAGCTGAATGCTTACGCTATAACTCAAACAATTATACAAATAAATTTTCCTCCGGATACTGAACCGCACTAGGATTTTGTTCAGCAAAAAAAGTAGATACTAATAGTAAAACACCAACTCTACCTATATACATAGTTAAAATCAATACTAACTGTCCTGGAATTGTAAAATTAGAAGTAATACCTGTAGATAAACCGACTGTAGCAAAAGCAGATACAACTTCAAAGAAAACTTGAATTGACTCTAATTCTGGGTCAGCAAAAGTAGCTAAAGTAGTAGCGATCGCCACTAATGAAGCTGAGGCAAAAACCACACCAATAGCCTTAATAATAACTATTATTGGAATTTTACGTTGATAACATAAAACTTCTTCCCTGCCCTGTAAAGCTGCTTTTGTACTGTTAAATAATATTCTAAAAGCTGTAGTTTTAATACCCCCTCCAGTGCTACCCGGACTAGCACCAATAAACATTAAAACAATCGTGATAAATAAACCAGCATCAGTCAATTGCCCAATATCAATAGTATTAAAACCCGCCGTTCTAGTAGTAACAGATTGAAACCAAACAGCAATTAATTTTTGCCCTAAGTTGAAACTTTCTAGAGTCTGAGGATTGTTAAATTCAGCAATAAAAAAAGTAATAACACCAAAAATCAATAAAAAAATAGTTGTATTAGTAACCACTTTAAAATGTAGAGAAAAAGTGTGAAAAATTTGCTCTTTTTCCCAACAACTTTTCAGCCATAAATATATCTCCATAATCACTTGATAACCCAATCCCCCAAATATAATCAAGCCAGTAATCACCAAATTTAGTAACGGAGATTTTGCATATTTAATAAACCCATCTGCATATAAACTAAAACCAGCGTTATTAAAAGCATTTATACTATGAAAAATCGAATACCAAAAACCATCTTTAAACCCATAATTTGGAACAAAAACAAATAAAAGCAACAAAATACCAGTCAATTCAAACACAATAGTTGTAGCCAAAATAGACTTAATTAAAGGTTCTACACCAGCCAATCCTACCTGTTCCAAAGATTGCTGAATAGCCACTTTTTCCCGAAGACGAAATTTACGACCAAACAACAACAAAAGAATAGTTGTAGCAGTCATATAACCCAAAGCTCCAACTTGAACTAATAATAATAGAAATAATTGCCCCCAAAACGAATAATATTCCCCCACATTCACAACAGAAAGTCCAGTCACACAAACAGCAGAAGTTGCCGTAAATAAAGCAGTCACAGGATGACTCCAATTTCCATTACTCACAGAAATAGGTAACATGAGTAATATCGTACCAATAATAATAACAGCAATAAAACCTTGACATATAGTTCTAGCTACACTCATTTCAAATTTTTAGTATGTATATTTAGTAAGCATTTCCTACGGAATGCTTACTTTCAATCACAAATAACTTCTGGCAATGTACATTAATAGTAAGCATTCAGCCGTCAGCCATCAGCTATCAGCTATTGCTTTTAGTTTAGGATAAAAGCAATATTTAATTGTCTTACTGCAAAAGTTGCCTCCCTTGCCTTTAAACTCAGTTGTTAATTTAAACACTATCCTTAAGGAGATACTCTTGTTGCTGATAGCTGACAGCTAATAGCTGAATGCTTACCATTAATAATGGCATAAATTAACATCTAAAATTACAAATACTTCAACTTTTATCCTGAGAAAAAATAACTTTTAACCTTGAACTTTTGTGTTATATTATTTCCAGATAATTAGTTATAAAAAAACTATCATTTCACTTGCAGAGCAAATTTCTTTATTTTCCCTACTTCCCACTCCCTACCCCCCTACTCTCTACTAACTTATTTATTAACTATTCAGCCAGACATGATATTTAATATATAATAGTCCAAAAAAATCAATCCTTAACCTTGATTAATAATTATGACCAAAAAACGAGGTCCAAAGCCTCCCCTTTGAAGGGGATGAAAAGAATAAATTTCATTATTTTAAGCCTCTTGGTTTCCTACGGAATGTTGCGCAAACAGCCAGAGGTACTGATAACTGATAACTGATAACTGATAACTGATAACTGATAACTGAAATGACCTCAACCTTAATCGAACAGATTCAACAATTCTATGATGCTTCCTCCAATCTCTGGGAACAAGCGTGGGGTGAACATATGCACCATGGCTATTATGGACAAGATGGTAAGCAGCAAAAAAATAGACGACAAGCTCAAATAGACATGATTGAAGAACTACTTCAGTGGGGAGCATTAAACGAAAAATCAAATTTTTGGCCTCCTACCTCGCTCCTGGACGTCGGTTGTGGTATTGGCGGTAGTACACTGTACTTGGCCGAAAAATTTAATGCTACTGCCACAGGTATTACCCTTTCTCCCGTCCAGGCCCAAAGAGCCAAAGAACGAGCTGATGTAGCCAACTTAAATCAATCTACTAATTTCATAGTGGCAAATGCTTTAGAAATGCCCTTTGCTGATGAATCATTTGACTTAGTATGGTCTCTCGAAAGTGGAGAACATATGCCTAATAAACAGAAATTCTTGCAGGAATGTTATAGAGTCCTTAAACCAGGTGGAACTATAATCATGGCCACTTGGTGTCATCGTCCAGTTGGCGACTCTGATGGACAACTAACTGATGATGAAAGGAGACATCTAGCCGAAATTTATCGAGTCTATGCTTTGCCCTATGTTATTTCCTTGCCAGAGTATGAAGCGATCGCCCAAAATATCGGCTTTCAAAATATCTGCACTGCTGATTGGTCAACTGCTGCTGCTCCCTTCTGGAATATTGTGATCGAATCAGCTTTTGACCCTAAAGTGATTATGAATTTACTCTTTAGTGGTTGGACAACAATTCAAGCCGCCCTTTCCCTGGAGTTAATGAGTAGTGGATATGAACGAGGATTAATAAAATTTGGTCTATTGCGGGGAAATAAATAGTTGATTAGCACAAATTCTTTTTACATCAGTGGAAGTGATTAAAAATTTTCATACTTTTGAGTTAATCTCTTACTTTTAACTTTTAACTTTTAACTTTTGAGTTTTGAGTTTTGACTTGATTGTGGGATTAAAGTTTCGAGCCTATAAAATTTTACTTTTGTTCATCCCATGACTTTTGACTTCATTAGACGACTTTTAATTTTTGAGTTAATTTCTTACTTTTGACTTTTAACTTTTGAGTTTTGAGTTTTGACTTGATTGTGGGATTAAAGTTTCGAGCCTATAAAATCTTACTTTTGTTCATCCCATGACTTTTGACTTCATTAGACGACTTTTAATTTTTGAGTTAATTTCTTACTTTTAACTTTTAACTCTTAACTTTTAACTTTTGACTTTTGACTTCATTAGACGACTTTTAATTTTTGAGTTAATTTCTTACTTTTGACTTTTGACTTTTGACTTTTGACTTCATTCCATGACTTTTGACTTTTGACTTCATTCCATGACTTTTGACTTTTGACTTCATTCCATGACTTTTGACTTTTGACTTCATTCCATGACTTTTGACTTTCACTGCATCTTCAGTAAATGTTAACTTCTGTACCAATATACCTACTTCTGCTATAATCATCGCTTAGAATAGATACACCAGATGGGATTTCCTGGAGGTGTAATTTATGTTAGTTATTTTAATGGAAAATCAGCTAGTTGCTCCTCAACAAGTTTGTCAAAGTTGTTTGTTAGCCGATAGAAGTGGTCAACCCCGATGGAAAGGTGGTCAATTACGTTGTGGTCATCCAGTTCCTAAATTATCAGATACTCAACCAGACCAGTATGAGTGTCAAATGGGTTTCCGCGTTGCCAGTATAGAATAATTAGGGTTTGCGCTCAAAAGTTTTATGGGTAAGGGTAGGAGACAGGAGACAGGAGACAGGAGACAGGAGAAATGGGAATTATAGAGGAGGTAGGAGGAAGAAGAATCAAGGAATTATTCTGGGCAACTATACGCCTAAAATGCTAATTTTTTGAACCATTACAACCATTAAGCTTGAACTTTTTTTAACTAAAAAATGCGCTCTAGCTCTATATGTCAATACTTTTAGATTTAATCAGCAAGCCCTAATTACAAAAAATTAGGTTGAAAGTAATGTGTTTAGAAAGCAAGGATAAAAATTAACAGTAGATTAAAATGGTGCATATACCCTTTGAATTAATAATTGAAATGTAGCTTAAAAGTCAATAAAATAGTTATAGCGCTCAGATTTGAGTTGCGTATAAAATATCTTAGAACTAGCAAGAAAAAAACAGTTTTAAACACTTAACATTTTATTATCTACTTTTTTGTTTTTTTGATAAATTATTTAGGACTACTTATTTAAAGAATATAAAATAATATTTTTAGAGACACCAAAAGGTAGACTTATACAAATATTGCTTCATTTTTTAGATGGTGACTACCTACCTAATTGAAAAACTAGGCATTTGTGCTTGGGACTTGAGTCCTAGTAAGGAAGGGCTTACCTTTGACTTTTTCCCAAAGAAAGTATTTTTCTTTTTTTTCTTAAAATTACTTAAAATTTAAAAGTTTAGTGATTTTTTCGGCCACAAAACACCATCGAGGGCTGAAGTTATCTAATTACTGCGCTATCCTGAATTTATATGTAGCTATTTTTATCAAACTCAGGAGAATTTTACAATGACTTGGCGTGGTTCTACAACTGTTCAAGACCGAATTTTTGCTAGCTTACCTTACCTATTGCCCTTGCTAGATGGGTTAGTATATGGTAGATATTTATTCCAACAGTTCCCTCCCATACAGATAATACCAGTTCTTCTATCCCCTTTGTTACAGATTTATAGAGGTATACCCTTCTTTGGCTTAATAGTTTTCTTTGCTCTGTTCTTGTTAGTTGTGAGAAACGAAAATATATCTCACTTTATTCGTTTCAATACCATGCAAGCTATTCTACTGGATATTATTTTAATCTTGTGTGGTCTAATTCTGCAAATATTGGGAGCAAGTTTAGGAGGATTTATTCTGGAAACTCTCTCTAATATGATATTCATCGGAATTCTAGCATCATTTATCTATGCAGTAGTTCAATCAGTCATGGGTCGCTACGCAGAAATACCTACTATTTCTGAGGCTGTTTATATGCAAGTGCGGTGACATACTCCCACACTAACCTGACGGTATCGTGTGGGCTTCTCGTTTCACAGTCCCGGTATTCCGTCGGACTCCACGAGCTTGAAGGACGGGATGCCCCTCCGCCCTTTTGGCCAATCAAAAAGCTGCTCACCTAGGGCCACTATCAGATTTGACATTCCCAACGGATTACTAGGATTTCTGGGATCTCACCCCATATCTGATTTGATTTTCATGGTTGATCACTGGCGGTTGTTAACTCAAACCAGCTTAAATTTATAATAACATAAAATTTGTAAATTAATTGGACATCGAGTCCAATTAATTTACCGTCGATTTATCTCACACCAAATTTTCAATTATGGTGTGAGATGAATCGACGCTCTAGCTAAATATTTTCACACTCTCTATTTTGTTTTTGTGGTGAAAATTTTGTTACGATCAAAGATCCTTGCTTCTGCATAAAACTTGCTAGAAGCCATGTAGTCCGAAAGGAGATTATTTCCATGAAACCATTCATTTATGAAACAATGTATATTTTGCGTCCAGACCTGAATGAAGAACAGGTAGAACAAGAAATCGCAAAATATAAAGATTTATTGCAGGAACAGGGTGCTTACGACATAGAAATTCAACATCGTGGTAAGCGTCGTTTAGCTTATGAGATAGATGATCGTCGAGAAGGTACATATATTCAGATGAACTATCAAGGCCCTCCTACTCAAATAGCTGTATTAGAGAGGGCAATGCGTTTGAGTGAAGAGGTTATTCGTTACTTGACGATTAAACAAGAAGTACCAAAAAATACTACAGCAGATACTACTACATCAGATACTCTGGATCGACCAGAATCATTAGCAGCAGTAGAATAGTAATATTTCATGGCAGTCCAAATAATGTGGACTAACAGATTTGAGAGCTTTGATTCACCCCACTTGAATGCCGGAAAGGGGTCTCCTGTTATACGAATGTTAATGGGATTTGAAATAGGGGAGACTCCTCTCCTATTTCCTCTATAGCAATCCTATTTTATTTGTGGATAAAAATCTTACTGCTTTTAGGCAACAGTCAACAGGAGGGAGTTTCAGTTTTTTTATCTACTTTTTGATTACCCGCAACCTATTTAGGATTGCTATATATTATTAGCTACTATGAATTATGAACCTATACTATTTCTAAATATAAATCATATACTATTAAATAATTAGGAGCAAACTTAAAGTGAAGCAGATGCAAAAGTTAAATTCACAACAACTTCAACTTGAAGTATCTCGTCTTAACGAAGAACTACAAATGCGAGACCAATTAATTCAACAATTGTCTCAAGAACTTTTTAGATTAGTTAAGGGAAATACAAGTATAGTACCAACATCAACAGTTCCTGAAAGTTACCAATCTCAAATGCAAAGCTTAAAGGAACAACTCAATGAAGTTGAACAACAAGTAAATTTTTATCAAGAACAAATTGCTGAACGAGATGCAGAGGTATATAATCTACGACATTCTGTGCAAGAATTAACAGACCGCTCCCAAATGTTAGAACAAGTAGTACAAGAACTACCAGAAGTCTATCGCCAAAAATTCTCCGAACGACTTGCAGAAGTGCTTGAGAAAGTGGAAATCTTACAAAAGGAAAACCGTCAACTTCATGCAGAGTTACAAAGCGTTAGTTATCGTCTAGCAGTTAGAAATCGTCGTGCTAATGGTCTAGATTTACCTGCTTTTGGTCAGGGACAACCAGGTTCTTCTGTAGAAATGCCGACTTTTGGAAATGCTTAGTTTAAGCCAATATTTGCTAAGATAGGTATAAAGTTTTATCTTAGTATTAATATCAAATTTTATCTCAAGAAAATAGTGTTTTGATAGTTAGTGAACTGCAATAAACCTCTATTTTATTTGCCGAATAATTAAGGTTTAAACCCTCTCCTTATAAAAGGGAAAAAAGCGGTCGTTTGCGGAGCATTCCGTAGGATGGGATGGCGTTTTGCTCCGCAACATATAAAGCGGAGCGGCTCTGATAAGAGCGGGTCTCCTCGCCATATACAATCAACCAAGAGAAGAAAAAAATTCCTTTAAGTCCATCCTATTATTTTGAAGGAGAGGTCATTTCAGTTATCAGTTATCAGTACCTTGAACTGAAACAAGAAGCTTGAAATACGGAATTCTCTTTTTTTATCCCCTTAGAAGGGGAGACTTTAGACCACAAGTTTTCGGTAATTATTTATTATTAATTCTTGAAAGCCGTTTAACAAGTTATGAGCTACTATTAATGGTTTGAGGGAGTAGGGAATTAGGGAGTTATAGTAGCGAACAACCACAAGTTTATCCCGTCAATTGTACCACATTAGTTTCAAACCTGCTGTATGTTAATTTATAAGACCAGCTAAATTACTATTAAATTTAGTATCTGAGTCGAGTCGAGCATTTACCAAATTATTAATAATTAATAATTAATAATTAATAATTAATAATTAAATAATTATCGTTTGAATCCTCCCCTTTTAAGGGTAAAAAAGAAATAATATCTCCTTAGATTCAATCCTCTCGGTTTTAACTATGAGGTAATTATCAATTATCAATTATCCATTATCCATTAATGAAAAACTAGCTTCACTTAAGCTGTTAGTAACTTTGCCTGAGAATCTACAAAAACATCATCAATAGTGTTAAAAGTTTGAAAAACTCTATCTAACTGAGTAATTTCAAAAACCAATCTAATTGTGGGGTTAAGGTTACAAATAGCTAAGCTATAACCATGTTTGCGAGCCTTTTTCAAACCAATAACTAATGCACTTAAACCAGAACTATCTATAAACTCTACATTTGCCATATCAACAATCCAAAGATTGTATTTTTTGTCTATTAGAGATATGAATTGCTGCTTAATGGCATTTGCTCCGACTAAGTCTAAGCGACGATTAGGAATGATAATGATATGTTGACTGGCATCAGTAGTTTTCATAGGTATCACCATTAATTAAGAGGAAAATTTTTTTTTACTTTGCTGTGAAATGTAAATTTTTGGAGATTCAAGATAATTTATTACACCCTAATTATGAACAATCCAGAAGTTGTAATGATACTCAGGAAATTAACTTTACTATTACTAGAAATAGAGTTCCCTGGATCAAATAAAAAATTGACAGTAATCTATACCAACTATAGTGCAAGTTGTTAACTTCTGTTATACATTTAATACTTCTTACGCACACCAATTAATTATCTATATATAGACAAGGATTGCTTGAGTCATAAATAAGTTCCCTTTACACTTGAGATCCTACCGACAACTCCTGTAACCGGAGAGTGCTGGTCCCCAAGCAACATTGATATGATGGATAGATTTTGTAACGTGTGATTTTTGGGTAATGCTTTTTGAGGTTGGCCACTACTCAAAACCATCTTTACAAACCACTATCTGGCAATAAAATATAAAAAAATGATAAATTTAATTGAATTAGATTAAAGATTACTGTATAATGCACCTAGAATTTGTATCATTAGAAACAATTCAATTAATAGCCCATAAATACGGCTATCTAGCTATTTTTTTAGGAATAGCCCTCGAAAACGCAGGAGTCCCCTTACCTGGAGAAACAGTGACGCTTGTAGGTGGGTTTCTTGCAGGTAGTGGGGAATTGCTTTATAGATATGTACTTAGCTGTGCGATTATAGGTGCAGTACTAGGCGACAGTTGTGG
>NZ_JAAHHG010000092.1 GCF_010692555.1 Okeania sp. SIO3B5
TAGTAGACAATCAGTTAATATCAATTTCATCAACTTAGGCTACACTACTTAATCTTACTCAAACGTGAAATAATTTCCGGAAATTACTGTGTTCAGATATATCCAATTTTGTCCAATTATTTAACTTCTGTAGTTAACTCCCATAATTCTGGTAGTGCTATTATGGTTAGATAAATACTATGTATTTAAACAATTCTAAAATTGCTATAAATATTAAATTGGTTCTATAAAAAATCCCCATCTAAATCAAAAATTATAGATTTAGATGGGGTAGATTAAAATTACTTCTCAATCTTCACAGAAACAATTTTGTCACCTTGCCTAATAGCATTTACAACATCCATATCCTCTGTTTTGCCAAAAGTTGTATGAACACCATCTAAATGAGATTGAGGAGCGTGACAAATAAAGAATTGACTACCACCTGTATCACGGCCAGCATGAGCCATTGATAAAGTTCCGGCCAAATGTTTATTATTATTAATTTCACATTTAATTTTATAACCAGGGCCACCTGTTCCTGTACCGTGAGGACAACCACCTTGAATCATAAAATTAGGAATAACACGATGAAAGTTTAAGCCATCATAAAACCCTTTTTCAATTAGTTCGACAAAATTTTTCACAGTATTAGGGGCATCACTATCAAATAGTTCTAGATTGATTATTCCCTTCTCAGTTTCCATGATAGCTCGTGTCATATTTGGAATTTCTCCTCAACTTAATTTGTGACATTATACCCTATCTACCAACAATATTTTTCTAATCTAGAGACGTTTAAAAAAGTAGCAAGGAAGAGGGAAGAAGAAAGAAGGAAGAAGTAAGAAGGGATAAGGTTGATATTTCGTTGTTTGAGAGATTCCATAAATTTTAATAGTAATGGCATTTGCTATAATTTGTAAACTCTGAATTGACCCATAAATTAGTTAATGATGGAGAATTATGCAAATATGCTATCCATAAAGTTAAAATTATTTTGCTGTACTATTATGAAAAACAATCAAATAAATTAGTATTCGTTATCTTTAGCTATTTTTGAGTCAGCCTTAACTATTGACCAGAAAATTAGGTTTCAAACCTCCCTTTTCAAGAGGATAAAGAAAAGAAAATTCAGTATTTTCAAGCTTCCCTATTCCAGAAGTTACTGTTAACTGATAACTGATAACTAATAACTGAAATTACCGAAAAATTAAGGTATAAAGCCTCTCCATTCATCGAGAAAAAAGCGGTCGAGGGATGGCGAAGTCTCCTCGCCATATCCAATCGACCAAGAGAAGAAAAAAATTTCTTTTAACCCAATCCTCTTCTTTTCAAGGAGAGGTAATTATAAATTATAAATTATAAATTATTGAAACCTTTCAATTTCCAATAAAACTTGCCATTTAATAATTAAAATTATTCTCAACAAAATCAAAAATAACTCAAAAATTTAGATGATTTTCAGACAGTTTTAGGAGCAGATATCTTGTCTTTGTTTATCTTAAATTTAATATCAATTCTCATTAATTAGACGTAAATATTAATGCTCTTATCAATTATCTTGAGAATCTATTAAATTGCCCCCTATTCCCTACTTTTGACTTTTGACTTTTGACTTTTGACTTTTGACTTTTGACTTTTGACTTTTGACTTCTTGAGGAGCAGATATCTTGTCTTTGTTTATCTTAAATTTAATATCAATTCTCATTAATTAGACGTAAATATTAATGCTCTTATCAATTATCTTGAGAATCTATTAAATTGCCCCCTATTCCCTACTTTTGACTTTTGACTTTTGACTTTTGACTTCTTGAAGAGCAGATATCTTGTCTTTGTTTATCTTAAATTTAATATCAAGTCTCATGAATTAGACATAAATATTAATGTTCTTATCAATTAAATTAATTATCTTGAGAATCTATCAAATTTCCCCCTACTCCCTACTCCCTACTCCCTACTCCCTATTAATTAAATAGTCAAAACAATCTTACCAACCATCGACCCTGCTTCCAACATTCGATGTGCTTCTATTGCATCATCTAAAGCAAAAGTTTTATTCACATGAATCTTTAATTTTCCTTGGTCAAATAACCGCCCACATTGTTGCAAAATATTAGCTTGGTCTACTTGAGCTTCCATCAAACCCTTCATCATTGGAGTTAACATTAATTCCAACCCTATTCGCAGATTTCTTTGCCTAGCAACTTTCAAATTTCCCAAGTTAACATCTGGTTCTAAAATTGTCACTAAATCGCCATAAATTTTCACTGCTGGAATAGTATCATAAAAAACCTTTCCACCAACAGTATCAAAAGCTAAATCTACCCCTTCTCCATTCGTCCAATCTAACACAACTTGCACAAAATCTGTATTCTTAAAAATCGCTAAATCTGCACCTAAACTTTTGACAAAATCTGCTTTTTCTTCTGAACTAATAGTAGTAGCAACCTCAGTTCCTTGTAACTTTGCTAACTGTATCGCCACATGACCAACCCCACCAGCACCGCCATGAATTAACACTTTTCTGCCAGCTTCTAATTTTCCCCTGTCATACAAAGATTCCCAAGCAGTAATTAAAACCAAAGGAGCAGCAGCAGCTTCAACAAAGCTTAAAGAAGTAGGTTTTTTTGCCACAAATCTTTCATCAACAACAGTCAATTCCGCATAATTTCCAGGAGTTGCTCCGATGCCACTATGACAAAAATAAACCTCATCTCCCACTTGAAAATTTTCTACTTTTTTACCAACTTCTGCTATAATACCTGCACCATCACATCCTAAAATAGCTGTTTTTTGGTCTGGGAAAAAAGTGCCACGAGTGCGTAATTTTGTATCAATAGGATTTACTCCAGCAGCTTTTAAACGCACTAATATTTCTCGGTCATTTTCAATTACAGGGTCTGCAACTTGTTGTACTTGTAAAACTTCCGGTGCCCCTGGCGATGTCATTACAACTGCTTTCATAGTTGATTTTCCGCTGATTTTAACTCTGTTGGTAAAAACATTAAGTTTACATTAATTGTTGTATTTTGTCTATAGGGAATAGGGAGTCATTTCAGTTATCAGTTATCAGTTATCAGTTATCAGTCCTACTTCTGACTTCTAACTTCTGACTTCTGACTTCATTAAAACTCACCCCCCATCACCTATCAAAATCAAAGGCGACCAATAAAACGGATGAATATTCTCCCTAACATAACCTAACTTTGCCTGCCGCAACGCCTCAACCTTCGTCATTCCTTCCTTCACATTCTCATAAAAATTCACCATAATATCCTTCGTTATCCCATCCTCTGCATTCCATAAACTAGCAATAACCGCATCAGCTCCCGCACGCTCAAATAAATAGGCAACTCCTGCTATTTCTTCACCGTTGGAGTCTGCTTTCATGGCAGTTTGGCAAGCACTCAACACAATTAAATCTGTATTTTCTAATCCTAAAAGTGCAGCATCGGCAATATTAAAAGTTTCTCTGTTGGCAAACAGAATATTATTTGCCTCTAAACCGACACCAGGACAACCTCCTTTTTGAAAGCAACCGTGGGTAGCGAGATGCACTAAGGGAAAACCGGAAGATTCTGTTTTGAAACTGGCGAGGGTTGCCTTTTCCCGAATTAAGTGTTTGCCTGATAATTTTTCTACGATACTTTTGGCTTCTATTTCTGCTCCGGGGAGGTCTATTTTTGTAGGAGTGGGATTCCCAAATGCTAATACTGTCAGCGAATTGGTGGTTTTTGGCTGCTGTTTTCTGGTGGCGGAGATGCGGGTGAGGTTGTGGATGGGGTATTTGGCAATTAGGTATTGGTTGGTTTCTTTGTCGTAGAGGGTTTCAAAGGGGATATAGCGGAGTTTTCCCGTGGCAATAATGGCGAGTTGTTTGGGAGAATAAGCTGTTATTTCTGTTTCTATAGGGCGAATGAGATAGTCGTAGAGTTTTTCTTGGTTAACATCGTAGTCGTCAGCGTTGGGGTTTTCTAGTTGGGCGCGATATTCGGTGATCAGGCGATCGAATTCTTCGGCATCGATGGGTACTTTTTTGACTATGGTGGGTTTGTCTCTGGTGACGAGGAATATGGCGATGCTATCGGGAACATTTGTAATACCAGTTAAAATAGCAGGTTGAATAACAACGGTATCCGGTGCAATATTGACTTTGAGTTTGTCGATGTCTTCCGGTTTAAATTCAAAAAGCTCCGCAACTTCTGGGTATTTATTGGTAATGTCGGCAGCGAGTTGGTTGGTTTCTGCTTGTAACTGGTTGAGTTGTTGGGAAAGTTGGGGACTCCATTTATTTTCTACTTTGCTATAGAGATCTTGTAATTGTTGATTGTTTTGTTGCCATTGGTTAATCTGTTTTTGAGCTTTTGGGTTTTTGACTGTGGCATCAATAAGGCGAGTGTAGTCAGCGAGGTCGAAGGTAGTTGCTAGGTTATACCATTCCCAGGCAGCGTCAGGTTGGTTTTCGTCGATGAGGAGATCGATAAGAGCGATCGCTATGCCCTTATTATCTTCTAAAAAAGGTTTGCGGTTTTCTTTTTTTAACCCTGCACGCATTTTTAGCGTGATTTTTACTGACTCTTCCCAGTGGTTTATAGCTTTTTCTGGTTGGCTGCTATCTTGATAAACATAAGCGATATTATTGAGAGTAATAGCTTCTCCAGAGCGATCGCCCACCTTTTGTCTGATGGGTAAAGCTTGGTCATAGTATTCTAATGCCTTCTCTGGTTGATCTATATTGTAGTAAACTCCACCAATATTATTGAGAGTAGTAGCTTCCCCAGAGAGATCGCCTACTTTTTGCCAGATGGGTAAAGCTTGGCCATAGTATTCTAATGCCTTCTCTGGTTGATCTATATTGTAGTAAACTCGACCGATATTATGGAAAGTAGTAGCTTCTCCTAACCGATTACCCACCTTTTGCCAGATGGGTAAAGCTTGTTCGTAGTATTCTAATGCTTTTTGGTGTTGACCTATTTTGCGGTAAACTACACCAATATTACTAAGAGTAGCAGCTTCTCCTGAGCGATCGCCTACCTTTTGTCTGATGGGTAAAGCTTGTTCGTAGTATTCTAATGCTTTTTGGGGTTGACCTATTTTGCGGTAAACTACACCAATATTACTAAGAGTAGCAGCTTCTCCTGAGCGATCGCCTACCTTTTGTCTGATGGATAAAGCTTGTTCGTAGTATTCTAATGCTTTTTGGTGTTGACCTATTTTGCGGTAAACTACACCAATATCATTGAGATTGGTAGCTTCTCCTGAGCGATCGCCCACTTCCCGCCTGATAGGTAAAGCTTGCTCCAAGTATTCTAATGCTTTTTGGTGTTGAGCTATTTCGCGGTAAACTACACCAATATCATTGAGAGTAATAGCTTCTCCTGAGCGATCGCCCACTTCCCGCCTGATAGGTAAAGCTTGCTCCAAGTATTCTAATGCTTTTTGGTGTTGAGCTATTTCGCGGTAAACTACACCAATATCATTGAGAGTAGTAGCTTCTCCTGAGCGATCGCTCACTTCCCGCCTGATAGGTAAAGCTCGCTCCAAGTACTCTAATGCCTTTTGAGGTTGACCTATTTCGCGGTAAACTACACCAATATCATTGAGAGTAGTAGCTTCTCCTAAGCGATCGCCCACTTCCCGATAAATCATCAAAGCTTCGTTGTAAAAGTTTAATGCTTCTTGTGGTTTGCCTATACTAATATAGTTAAAACCAAGACCAAGGTTAGCATCTGCCTCGTTTTCTCGGTGTTTGATTTTTCTGGCAATAGCTAAAGCTTGTTGAAACGTTTCTATAGACTCCTGATATCGGTATTGCTCTTTTTGTTGCCATGCTGTTTTTAGTAGTTGCTCTAACTTTTGTGTCTGAGAGTTGGAAGTTTGGGCGTAACTCCGTTGTGATAATTGTGGCAGTATTAGGGGAGTTGTAGTCAGGGTTGTTATTCCGATTAGAGAAGTAATAATAATTCGTTTCATTGTCTTATTTTCCTAAAATAAATAATTAATTCCAGTAGGGTGTGTTAGCGATAGCGTAACGCACCGCCTACACCATAGTGTTTCTAGACTGGCTGGCACCTCTACTAGCTAATCATTTGTATTGCTAAATTTTCAATGGTGCTGATACAGCATATTTCGGGCAAATGATGTACAAAGTGGATCGTGAAAATATTGTAGTGCGGGCATCTTGCCTGCTCCGGGGTGTACCTAACGGACAATGGAAAGCGCTGTAAATGTTTCGGTGCGTTACGCTTTGCTAACGCACCCTACTGGACTGACTAAATTTTCAATGGTGCTGATACAGCATATTTCGGGTAAATGATATACAAAGTGAATGGTGAAAATATTGTAGTGCGGGCATCTTGCCCGCTCCGGGGTGTACCTCACGGACAGTGGAAAGCGCTGTAAATGTTTCGGTGCGTTACGCTTTGCTAACGCACCCTACTGGACTTCAATAAAACTCCTTTGAAAAAAAGAAAATCAGTGCAAATAACGAAATAAATTAATGAATTGATTGAGATTAAATTAAACTTCTCTCATCAGTCTATTTATGGCAATAATTACTTGCATTAATATCTCATCTGGCATTTTACAAGCAAACTCTGCTCGCCGTTTTTTATAGTCTAAAGATTTGACTTGATCTGCTAGTACGACTCCTGAAATTTCTAATCCTTCTGGAATTGGTATTTCAAACATAAATCCTTCCTACCCGTTTTCAAGGAGAAGTAATTATTAATTATTAATTATTAATTATTAATTGTTGAATACCTCTTCTAGACCAATTTCACCATGCAGTTGTTCTGGAGTAATTGCATCTAACATTTGATTAAACTCTTTAGTTTCTCTCAGTAATGATGGCATTCTCATGGCAATAATTCTAATAATTAGAGTGTTAATTGGTTCTTCTGTTAACTCAGATAGTTCCTCTAATTTTTCATAGAGAGATTCTGAAATTTCCAAGGATAGTTTTTTATTAGACATTTTTTTTATTTTTTGTCACTTATACTCAGGTATATAGCAAGGGAAAATCATTAAAACTCCTTTGAAAAAAAGAAAAGAAAATAGTGCGAGAGAAAACATAGTGTGAGCGTCTCGCTCACGCAATACAGGAGCAACAGCAGCAGGAGAGCTTAGTTTCACTACAGCAATAACAGGTAATGAGACTGGAATAGGTTTTACTTTTTCAGTTTCAGTTTCAGTTGCCACAAGTAGGTTGGGGTTGGCGATCGCCTGTTTTATCTCTCCTACCACTACTGTCAGACAAGCTAATAAAAAAATCATTGTAATTTGAGTTATCTTCATAGTCATACCGGATATAAATATTAATTACTACAGGACTTACACAAATTCACCTTAAAAACGCCAATGTAGGGGCGAATGGCATTCGCCCTCACTGGATTTAGTGTTCATGCGTAAGTCCTGTACTACTAATATGTTTAACCACTATGTTAGTGAAATTTTCCGGAGATAGCCTTAATGAAGTCAGAAGTTAGAAGTCAGAAGTCAGAAGTTGTTTTTGTAATATCATGTCCGGATAAGAGCGATCTGGAAAAAACTGATCATAAGTGCTTCAACAGTAAATCTTTCTATTTTCCCTACTCCCCTACTCCCCTACTCCCCTACTCCCCTACTATCTTAATTATAAGTATTCAACCGGACATGATATAATGGGGGTTTGAGCAAGGCTTCAAAAACATTTCGTAAATCAAGACAAAGTTGTTAACATAAAATTATAAAAAAATCAGAATTTATAGAAAATGTTTGCTAGAATTGCTAGTTTATTAACTGTATTAGGAGTAGGCTTATATTTCACAGGTTGGATTTATCGTTGGGCTTATTTTAGTTATTTTCAACTGGAAGTAACCACCCTAGATTTACCTGTAGAATCATTTTTAATTGCACCAATACAGGTATTTTTTGGTAACTTATCCGGTGGAGATTTTTCAACTTTTTTTCGTACTATAGGAATAGCGATCGCTTCTTTGATTATCGTTCCAAATATTTTCCATCTGATTAAATTTTTGACCAATAAATTAGATAAAATCCTCAATGAATGGCGTTTCAAATTATTGAAATGGAGCTTAAAAACTAAACGTCATAAAATAACCCGTTATCTTCAATCATTTCTTTATTTTCAACAATTTAACTATCAAAAATATGACAAACCTTTAATTGATGAAATAGTCGTAACCTTCTGGTTATTAACAACCCTATTTTTCATCGCTCAAACTCAAGGAAAAATTGATGCGATAAGAGACTCCCGTAGCGACACATCATTCTTACCAGTAGTGACCTTAATAACTCCAGAAAATAAACTACCATTAGGCAGAAAAGCTGATAAAGAAAAATTGACAGAAGACCCTAATACTAGCAATTTTCGTATTATCGGAGATATAGAATTATATGAGCAGTTACTACTACGAGATTACAATAACAAAACCGATCCTAACTTTCCCCAAGTTATCTGGCGACTGCTATTTGATACAGACGGTCAATATTATATATTCCCTTCTTTGTCAAAAAATGACCAAGCAAATGCTCGTCCTCCCGTTGTAGTTATTCAGCAGAGCGATCGCGGGGAATATGTTGTTATTCTCAGCCCCGAAGCGCCACCCTAAGTGTTGTAACCCACCCCTAACCCCTCCCAGGAGGGGAATGTGGGAACTCACCCCTAATATAAAATCCGGTTAAACAGTCGTCCCTATCGACGATAGGAAGCAATCTCCTAAACCCTTGAGATTGCTTCCTTCCACGGAGTGACCGTCGCAATGACTTGAATATAGTAATTATCCAGATTTTATATAATCCACAATATAACATAGATGAAAAAGATGGCATACTCCTCAAGAGTCATCTTAAGATGACTTAAACTATTAGCCAAGGATTTCAATCCTTGGCTTGACTCATCTACATAGTCAAAGACTGGGGGTTAGTTTCAATCAACTTTGCTAAATCTTGCAAGAAAGCAGCAGCGTCAGCACCATAAATAATTCTGTGGTCGCAAGTAATATTTACCTGCATTTGTCGCTTAACTCCAATCATCCCATCAGCAGTTGCTACTACCTGGGGTTTAGATGCACCGATTGCTAAAATTGAACCCTGACCAGGTGGCAAAATAGCATCAAACTGATTTACTCCAAACATTCCTAAGTTAGAAAGAGTAAACGTACCAGTGCTGTATTCATCCGGTTGCAACTGCTTTGCCCGCGCCTTTTCTACTAAACCTTTCCAGGTGCGAGATAAGGAATAAATATCCATTTTGTCAGCATTTTGCAATACAGGTGTAATCAAACCACCATCGGGCATTGCCACTGCCACTGAAATATTAATCCCAGAAGGATACTGAATACCTCCTTCCACATAAGCAGCATTTAATAAAGGATGTTGTTGCAAAGTCATTGCTATGGCTTTTGCTAACATCGCAGTCATTGTCACACCCTTAGACTTGATCTGTTTATACAATGCGTCTAAGTTATCTGTAGTGATCGTGTAACCAACATGGTAAGTAGGCACAGATAAACTTACCATCATATTTCGCACCACTGCATTTTGCAGAGTATTCATCTTGACAACTTGCCCAGGAGTTATCGGAGTTGGAGGTGCAGATGGTGGAGGTGGAGCAGTAGGAATAGATGGTTGAGTAGGAATAACGGGAGTCGCAGTCTTCGCAAGTGCAGCCGCCGGAGTTGGAGTACTACCAGTCGCCATTTCTACATCTTCTGCCACAATGCGACCATGAGGGCCAGTACCTTTGAGAGTACTTAAATCTACCTTCAATTTTTTGGCCAACTTCCGGGCACGAGGGGAAGCAATAATCCTTCCATTACGGCGACCGTTGTTCTCTTTTGTTTCTGTTGTAACAGAAGTGGGAGCTGTAGCAACAGCGCTTGCAGCAGTAGAAGCAGCAGGAGCAGTTTCTTGCTTAGTTGTAGTCGCACCTTGCTGTTTAGCTGTTTCAATTTCGGCCTCTGTTCCAGCTAATAAAGCAATGGTAGACCCTACGGTTGCCACATCTCCAGCTTCCACAATTATATTGGCCAGATATCCAGAGAAAAAGGATTCCACATCCATATCTGCTTTGTCTGATTCAACCACTACTACTGTTTCCCCTTTTT
This sequence comes from Okeania sp. SIO3B5, assembly GCF_010692555.1. GTDB lineage: Bacteria > Cyanobacteriota > Cyanobacteriia > Cyanobacteriales > Microcoleaceae > Okeania. The sequence goes on from NZ_JAAHHG010000092.1 coordinate 10,089, forward strand.
CCACCCAATCACCAGTGGATTTTTGCCAAGAAACAATTTTACCCTCGGTCATAGTGGAACTAAGGGCAGGCATGAATACTTCGTTAATCATGTTAGTTTTCCGTTGTTTTTTTTTGTTGATCGATTATTGTTGCTACGCTCTGAAGGCGGTAGGATGAATAAAATAATTAGTAATTAATAATTAATAATTAAATAATTCAGCTTTATTAGCCTCCGCTTTCAAGGGGAAAAAAAGTGCTAGGATATTTCCTGATATTTAATAAAGGACGGTTTTAACCAGAGGTAATTATCCATTATCCATTAATGAAGCACTTTAACCTATTTCCGTCATTGCGACCGATAGGGTTTGCGGAGCATTCCGGAACGGAAAGCAATCTCAAGTCCTAGTTTTTCTTACCTCATGCGTAAGTCCTGTATAAGTTAGCTGGGTATCCTGCCTGCGGTGAAAATATCAGGAACGGGAAAATATAAACGGGCAAGATGCCCATTCCACCAAGATGCCCATCTATAGGAAACGGGCAAGATGCCCATTCCACTTTTTTTCCCTTCTAAACCTCGCCTCGCACTTCTTCAATTACCCCATCGCGGAGGAGAACTTCTACTTGCATTTTTTTGATCAAATTATCTCCTACATCCGCAGTAAATACACTTTCAATTTGACCTTGACTAACTTCTTGCTCTAATTCCAAAGTTTGTACTTGTTGTAATTGTTGTAAAGCTTGATTTTTCTGCTCTACAAACTCATTTTTCTTTTGGCCGATCTGTGCTTGTATATTATTAATTTGCTGTTGTACTTGAGGGCCTGGAGGTTGTACACTTTGCTTCCTAATTTCAGCAATTGCCTTTTGCCCTTGTATTTCAAGCTGTTGTAATTGGCTATCTAAATTATTAATTTGGGTTTGTAGCTGTTGTTGGGCTTCTTCTTTCCAGCGTGGGGTAACGACTACTCTCACGTTAATCGCTCGCTTTAAAAGTAATTGTGTTTGAGAATACTCCATAAAAGTTGTTCTTGTCAGTTTATTTTTGTTTGCACATAAGGACGAGAATATTGATTTTAGACTTTAAGATTGCAGAAAATCTGGATGATACTTAATCCAAAATCTAAAATCACCAAAAGTTATAGCAGGGAACAGGGAACACCGGAGCTGGGAACAGGGAACAGGGAATAGGGAGAAAAACATTTCCCTGTCTGAGGTTCATTATCCGCAAATTCCTAACCGCCAAGGCGGTTGCTATATTAACAAGCTATCAGCGCTTGAGCTATCACCTATCAGCTAAAATCGGCAGGTTCGGCGTCCCCCACTATATTTGAAAATTTAGTGGTGTGAGTATTCTGGGGGTTTGAATTCCCCATCATACACCTTGAGAGCTGACCGCTGACTGCTGAGGTGCTGACTGCTATTTCAATCAAACATTTTGTTAATCATATCGCGGTAATGGTCCGTGACAATGGGACGTTTGATCTTCATCGTTTGGGTTGTCATGCCATTTTCTACTGTAAACGGCTCCAGAATCAAGCGAAAAGGTCCAATGCGGTCATCGGGCCGATATCCGGGGCGATTTTTTACTTCCCGATTCAATTCCTGGCGGAACAATTCTTGAATGGTCTGACTTTCCCAATCAATCTGTGGTTGAGATTCTGAAGGATTAAGTTGAATAGCCCATTGTTCCACTGCTTCAATATTAGGCACGACTAAAGCACCCAAAAATTTCTGGTCTTGCCCCACCAGCATAATTTGGTCAATATATTGACTGCGGGCACAAGCATCTTCAATGGGCTGAGGTTCAATATTTTCCCCATTAGTTAGAACAATTGTATCTTTTGCCCGACCAGTTAATACCAAATCATTTTCTGGGGTTATCCAACCTATATCGCCAGTATTAAACCAACCCTCGGGGTCAATAACTTTTTCAGTAGCTTCGGGATTTTGATAATAACCAGCCATGATTTGTGGCCCTCGTGCCCAAACCACACCTTTATTACCAACTGTCAGAGTTTTGTTAGTTTCTGGGTCTACTATTTTAATTTCAGTAGCTGGAATCGCTTTACCAGCAGACCCCCGGAGATTGTGCCAATAGTGTCGAACAGTCAAAACTGGAGAAGTTTCGGTTAAACCATATCCTACCAATAAGCCTATACCGACTATTTCAAAGAAGTTTTCTAAGTGCATGGCTAGAGAACCTCCCCCACTTATGGCAAATTTCAGGCGACCTCCAGTAGCTTGGCGGATTTTTTGATAAATGATTTTTTCTCCCAGACTATGAAGAGGTAATAATACCCAACTTTGTAAAGTAGCTAGGAACTTCTGAGACTGAGATGGTGGATCAAGTTGTAATACTAATCCTTGACTAATACGCCTAGCTTCTATGTAACGTTGACTTACCCCTAAGAAAAATTGAGCTAACTTTTGTTTATTGGCTGGTTGTTCTCTGAGTTGTTTTTGTACTCCTTCATATATTAATTCCCAAACTCTAGGCACACTGGTGACGTAGTGGGGTTTATATTCTTGGAAGTCTTTTTTCAGAGAACGTTTATTAGTATAAACTTGGGTACAACCTTGGGATAGGAAAAAATATTCTCCTGTTCTACCAAAAGTATGCCAAGTAGGTAGGATATTTAGGGTACATTCTCCTGGATTGGGTTGAAGAAGTGCCCCGATAACGTTAATTTGATAGAGTAGGTTGCCATGAGTCAGCATTACACCTTTGGGTTTGCCAGTTGTGCCAGAGGTGTAGAGCAAAGTAGCAAGAGTTTCTCGGTTTTGCTTACTGGGTTTGAGGGGGCGGTCTTCTCCTGTAGCAATGACTTGAGAAAATTTAACTACAGGTAGGTTTTCGTCAGGGTTTGGGTCTTCATCGGATAGGAGAATAATTATATGTATGGGTAGGTCTTGTAGGCGATCGCTCAATTTTTTCAACAAGGCCAAGTTTTCCACGACCAAACTCACACTGCCGCTATGTTGAAGAATATAAGCCAATTCTTCGATATCTGCAGTCCCACTTCTCACCACATCTGCTGCCCCTGCAGCAATAATACCCTGGTCAGCAATCATCCACCGAGGGCTATTGTCAGCAAATAGGGCCACTCTCGGAGGTATTGACGCTTCATTTTCCGTAGGCACAACCCCCAATGATTGTAGACCAGCAGCAAATTTTTGAATCTGTTCGTTTAATTCTGCATAAGTAAATTTGACCTCTGGTTTGGCATGGGGGTCATGGAGAGCGATGGTCTGATTATAATGTTTGGCAGCCAGTGGCCATATTTCTGAGAGAGATTGAACTGAGTTGTAGAGAGTGACTTTTTGGAGATTGGCACGTTCGCGATCGCTCATTTGCCAAGAGTCGGGAGAGGCGGGAGGTTGTATTGATGTGGTCATTGTCTGCTTCCTAAAACTATTGGTTATAAATCTAGTATCTGAGAATTTTGGGCAATTTTACTAATGTTGAGGGACAGTTTAGGAACTTACCCCTGCTATTGATTTTCTTTCTCTTATCTTGGCAGAGTATGAGGCTTTTATTAAGTCAGAAGTCAGAAGTCAGAAGTCAGAAGTTAGAGGTTAGGAGATATTAATTCATTTGATATATTGATATGTATATTTTCTTAATTATCACAATTATTCTTAGATCAAGGGAAATTAACCTATACAAGCTGATGTAAAAGATTAAAATTAATTTTCTTAAAAATAATGACTACCAGAATACTTAGGCATCGTTATCAAATTATCTCTGAGTTAGGAAAGGGTAGTTTTGGAACTACTTATTTAGCTACGGATCTAGAGCATCCCAATCATCATCAATGTGTTGTTAAACAACTAACTCCTTCAGACCAGCGACCGAAAGTTTTTCAAGTGGCTAAAAAATTATTTGAAAAAGAAGCCAAAACCTTACAAAAACTGGGAAAACATAATCAAATACCTACATTTTTTAACTATTTTGAAGAGGGAGGGCAATTTTATTTAGTACAAGAATTTATTGAAGGAAATGACTTAGCAAAAGAGATTTATTTTCAAGGAAAATTCACAGAAAATGAGACCGTTAAACTATTAATTGAAATCTTAGAGGTTTTAAAATATGTGCATCAGCAAAACGTAATTCATCGTGACTTAAAGCTTCAGAATATTATGCGGAGAAAATCTGATGGCAAAATTGTGTTAATAGATTTTGGGGCAGTGAAAGAAATTAAAGTATTAACACTAACAAGTGAAGGTCGTACAACTACAACAATAGCAGTGGGAACTACTGGATATATGCCTAGCGAACAAGCAGCAGGTAAACCTAAATTTTGTAGCGATATTTATGCTGTGGGAATGATCGGTATTGAAGTATTAACTGGAATGCGGATAAATCAGTTTCGTGAAGACCCATCCACTGGTGAAATTATCTGGAAAGATCGAGTTCATCTGAGTGATGATTTAGGTCGAATTCTAGATAAAATGGTTGCTGAATATTGGAAAAATCGTTATCAAACTGTTGATGAAGCGATCGGCGAATTAAGGAAGATTGGTAAACCCTCACTTCCTAATAAACGTTTGCTAATTCCTTCTGGTATTGTTGCTTTTGGTATTGCTGCTTTGGGTATTGTTGCTTTTGGTATTGCTCCTTATGTTATTTTTGCTTCTATCTTCTCAAAAGGAGTCATAGAAGCGGGAGAGGGGAAAGATGTGGAGGCAATGTACAATAGTTTAGATGCTTTGACAGAAGCAGGACAATGGCAGAAGGCAGATCGACAGAATTGGCAATTAATTAATCAAATTGGCGATCAGGATGGGGATTATTCTTACATATCAAAGTCAGAAGCAGAGCAATTTTCTTGCCCAGATTTGCAGCGAATTAATCAAATTTGGACACAAAGATCAAAGGGCAAATTTGGCTACACTGCTCAACTTCAAGTAATTGATAAGAATGGCGATACCCTGGAAGCTCTTCAAAACGATGTTGGAGCTTGGCGACGGTTCGCGATCGCCGTAGGATGGAAAACAGGAACAGATAAGGATGACAATGGTTACTTCTTGAAGAACGACCTTCAGTTTACAATAGATGCTCCAAAGGGACACCTCAGTACCGACGGTGAAAATTTTGCCTTAATTCTCACTCGCGCTGCCCAGTGTCAATTATGACAAAAGGAGGTTTAAAGACTTTTTCCAGTTCTTTTTTTATCTAAATTAAGATTAATATCATACATAGGAATTACACAAATAAGCTATATATAGCGTTGATAACTATTGGACAATAGTACTTGCACTCTATAAATAGTGCCTTTGCCTAAGTCCTGTATTCTGATTTCTTCTTCTTTTTTCCCCTCCACGGTCGGGGTTAGGGGTGGGTTGACTCCTAAGTAATTAAGATTAATATCATACATAGGAATTAGGCAGATAAGCTATATATAGCGTTGATAACTATTGGACAATAGTACTTGCACTCTATAAATAGTGCCTTTGCCTAAGTCCTGTATTCTGATTTCTTCTTCTTTTTTCCCCTCCACGGTCGCAGTAGGGGTGGGTTGACTCCTAAGTAATTAAGATTAATATCATACATAGGAATTAGGCAGATAAGCTATATATAGCGTTGATAACTATTGGACAATAGTACTTGCACTCTATAAATAGTGCCTTTGCCTAAGTCCTGTATTCTGATTTCTTCTTCTTTTTTCCCCTCCACGGTCGCAGTAGGGGTGGGTTGACTCCTAAGTAATTAAGATTAATATCATACATAGGAATTAGGCAGATAAGCTATATATAGCGTTGATAACTATTGGACAATAGTACTTGCACTCTATAAATAGTGCCTTTGCCTAAGTCCTGTATTCTGATTTCTTCTTCTTTTTTCCCCTCCACGGTCGCAGTAGGGGTGGGTTGACTCCTAAGTAATTAAGATTAATATCATACATAGGAATTAGGCAGATAAGCTATATATAGCGTTGATAACTATTGGACAATAGTACTTGCACTCTATAAATAGTGCCTTTGCCTAAGTCCTGATACACTAATTTACCAACGCCAATTTTTATTATTTTTACTTATGAGCAAGATATTACGAGTTAAACTACGAAGACTGATACTCCTTAGTTTCATAGTCTTTATTGTCATTTCTTGTGCTGAAAATTCTCCTAAATTGAATGGTGACACTATTTCAGAGCGTATTACATTTGGAGAGAAATCCTTAGCAAATCGAGAAGACGTTAGACCTGAAAGAGAAAGAGGAATTAATTCAATTGCTAATAGGAATTACGACCGGGCATTTAGAACTTTAACTAATTACCTGGAATCAAAAACTAACGATCCAGAAGCACGAATTTTTCTGAATAACCTAGAAGTTGAAAAAAATAAAAAACCTTACCACGTTATTGCTGTATCTATGCCAATTAGTAGTAATCTGAATAATTCTCTGGAAATTTTGCGTGGAGTTGCTCATGCTCAGTATGATTGGAATTTTTCTAAATCGGGTACTGAAGGAATGTTGAAAATAGCAATTGCTGATGATGATGATAATGACCCTAATAACGGTACAAAAATTGCTGAAGAAGTTGCCACAGAGTTAGCAAAGAGAAAGGAAATTCTAGGAGTAGTTGGTCACTACTCAAGTGGTACTTCCCTAGCAACAGCGGATATTTACAAGGATTACGAACTTGTATCGATCTCTCCTATTAGTACCTCTATTGAGCTAACAAATTACAGTCCTTATTTTTTTCGCACCGTACCTAACGATCAAGCAGCTGCAAAAGCTTTAGCAAAATATGCTCAGGATCAGTTAAACTCAGTAAAAGCAGTGGTGTTTTATAACTCAGATAGCAACTACAGCAAATCGCTAAGTCAAGAATTTATCTCAGAGATAGGGAGAAGGAATATTATTCTGAGAGAAGACCCAGATTGCGATCTATCTACATGGTCAAAAAATCCTGAAGATTGGCGTGGGAAAGCAACTAAAGTTCTGAATAGGGCAAAAGATTCAGCAAATGTGTTGATGCTAGCTCCCAGCTCAGGTTATTTAGATCGAGCTCTGGAAATAGTTCAGGTTAATCAAGGGGATTTACCAGTATTAGGTGGGGATGGTGTTTACTCTGCAAAGACTCTTGATAAAGGTCGAGATAGTGCTGTAGGAATGGTTGTAGCGATAGCATGGGATATTGAAGCAAATGAAACAGGTTCAGATTTTCCAAAACGCTCTTACAAACTTTGGGGAACTTCAAGTGTGAATTGGCGAACAATTACTGCCTATGATGCAGTTCAAGCTTTGGTGAAAGCAATTGACGCTCAAGCTCAACCAACTCGTGAAGGTGTTCGGAAGAAGTTATCATCAGGGTTTTCTACACCTGGAGCGTTCAAAGCAGTGAAATTTTTAGACACTGGTGACTATGATGGTGATATTCAATTAGTGGAAGTTGTGAAGATTGGCGATAGGTATGACTTTAGACCTCTTAAGCGTTAACGAAATGGCTAGTAGGTTGGGTTAAGCGAAGCGCAACCCAACAATTATACCAATTTGATAAGTATTTGCTACACTTTCTTGAGCGGGGGAGTAGAGGAGTGGGGGAGTAGGGGAGAAGTAAAAGCAAGAATAATTAACAATAACTAGCTAATAATTATCAAAAAAGTTATTCAGTCTGTGTTAATTACTTAATAATTGAAGTACAACTTATGTATTTGTTGTAAACTTGAAAATATTTACAGTGCTTTCTGTTGTTATGAGGTACACCCCGAAGCGGGCAAGATGCCCGCACTACAATGTTTTCATCATTTACCCTGTTTTCTTACTCCTAAAAAAAGCTATAAATTTATCAAAAAAATAATGACTAGCAAAATACTTAGACATCGTTATAAAATTATATCAGAGTTAGGCAAAGGTGGTTTCGGAACTACTTATTTAGCAGTTGATTTAGACCTTCCTGATCGCCCTCAATGTGTTGTTAAACAACTAACTCCTTCAGACCCGCGTCCCCAAGTTTTTCAAGTTGCTAAAAAATTATTTGATAAGGAAGCAAAAATATTACATCGTCTGGGAAAACACGAGCAAATTCCTCAGTTATTTGCCTATTTTGAAGAGGGTGGGCAATTTTATTTAGTTCAAGAATTTATTGAGGGTAATGATTTAACAAATGAAATTTATCCTGGTAAAAAAATTAGTGAAAAACAAGCAATTCAACTATTAACTGAAATTTTGTCAGTTTTGAGGTATGTGCATCAACAAAATGTAATTCATCGTGACTTGAAACCTCAGAATATTATGCGGAGAAAATCTGATGGCAAAATTGTCTTGATAGATTTTGGGGCGGTGAAAGAAATTAAAGGATTAACTGTTATTAGAGGAGGTCAAACAAGTATAACAATAGCAGTAGGAACTCCCGGATATATGCCTATAGAACAAGCAGCAGGTCAACCTAAGTTTTGCAGTGATATTTATGCTGTGGGAATGATAACTATTGAAGCATTAACTGGAGTTGATGTAAACCACTTTCCCAAAGATTCTTCAACAGGTGAAATTATCTGGAAAAATCGAGTTAATGTAAGTGATGATTTAGGCCGAGTTTTAGAGAAAATGGTGTTGTATGATTGGAGAGATCGTTATCAGAGTATTGATGAAGTTATAGCTGAAATCAGAGTTGGTAATTATTCTGCTAATGCTACTATATATCCAACAACTATGCCTCCGAGGAAACCAGTTAACAACCCTTCTACAACTATTGTAGGTTCTACTGTTGTTCCTAATATTCGTAATTCTCCGCAAATAAAACCTCCACCTTCTAATAATTTGTCTCTGGTTTCAGCTAGTGGAATTGATTATACAAAGTTGCGTGACTTATTAGTGGCAGGAAAGTGGAAAGAGGCAAATAAGGAAACAAACATAGTTATGAAAAAAGCTGCTCAAGTAGGATGGTTTGGGGGGTTAAATTCTAAGAACATTAAGAAAATTCCTTGTCAGGACTTGCAAATTGTTGACCAGCTCTGGATAAAGTATAGCAATGGGCATTTTGGGTTGAGCGTTCAAAAGGAAATTTACTTGGATACTGGAAACCTACCCTTAAAATATAACAAAAAAACTTATAAACGATTTGGAGAGGAAGTTGGATGGAAACTGAAGCAAAACAGGGGATTAATAGGTGGATGGTTATATTCTCTCAACATAATCTTTGAAAGAAATGCTCCTAGGGGACATCTCCCGGTATTGGCTCCTAGGAGCCTAGAAAAAGTAGAAAATTTGCTTATTTTTGCTTTTTTTACTCTACTTGCTTTGGTTGCTAGTTATGTTTCATATTATATATTTCGTGGTGATTGCTTTGAACTCAGGTCTTTTATTATGATGTCATTCGCTTCCCCTTTCTTACCTATACCCTTACCTATACCCCCTCCATGTGAATCCTGGTATGAAAATTATTACAAGAATGATATATGGTGGTTAAATTGGTTAAGTTTTAAAATGCACTTGTTAAGCGGACTGTGGGGATATAGTATATGGATATGGTTTGACAAGAGAAAATTGTCGTCGTCTCATTATCTTATTTGCACTCTCTCAAAGAAACTTGATGAGCATCATAACATATAAGCTTTTGATTTATCAACATAAAAAAGTATTAGAAAGTAATTTGTAGGGAGTTTTCTTGATTTCAACATTTCGATAACTGGCACTGATAATTTTCACCCACACTCCGTTCCACCTGCCATTACAATATGGCTTTACTATAATTTAAAGTAATCATTTTTTTCAATAAAGCAATTATGAATCAATCCAAATTACTAACTGTAAAATTAATTTCCCTAGATTATAATCCCCTAGCGAAAAAAGCTCAAAAATTAAATTTACCCATAAATATATGAGCTTCTAAAGATTACTTAAATTCAGTCTTGAAAAAATTCCACCTCAATATGATCAACAAAAAGCAAGAGAAGCGATCGCCCGTTTACGGGAAATAGGCAAAAATTTGTCCCCTGTAGATGAAGTAGCGATCGCCCGTGAAAGTCGAGCTGTAAATGTTGGCAGCAGTAGCGTTTGCTCATCTATCAAGAAATAGCGATCAAGTTTTTGTCTGTTTAACTTTTAAGCAAATCTATAACTACAACTGTTCTGGATCGACACCAAGAGAACGCAACATTTGTTCAAGTTGTTCAGCTCGTTGTCGCTGCTGTTGAGCTTCAAGTCGTTCCTGTTGAAGTTCTTGTTGAAATTGTTCAGCACGTTGTCGCTCCTGTTGAACTTGTAGTTTTTGCTGAAGTTCTCCCTCTTCTGGAGTCATAAACCTGTTCCCTTCAGAGTCATACCAATACAACCACTCTTGTTCGGAACGGTAATGGTTACCAAATTCAGTTCCTATCCCCAGACCAATTTCTGGCATCCACACGGGATTTCCTTGTAAACGTTGGTATGCTCCATTTAACAAACGATACACTTCAAATCGTTCGTGTTTGTCTCGCTTGGAATAATCTGGGTTATAGATGACATAATACAATACTCCCAACCGAGCGTAATCAATCATTTTTTTATCGTATTCCTTGCCATAGGTTTGAGAAACAATCTCCAATACGAATATGGGAACAATATAATTTTCCTCCCAAAGAACATAGGAAGGTCGCAATTTATCATTTTTTCGTCGTGTAACTCCCAAACTGAGGAAACCATCAGGAACTATAGGAACTCTAGGACTAGAACCGGTGGAGTGGAAAATTCCCATATCCACGCCAAAAAACCAATCAGAGTGATCGCTCCATAACCGCTCTAAAATTAGCAATAGCAGGTTAGGAATTAGGTTTTGTATTTCATGATCCACGGGTTTGTCGTCTGAGTCTGGTAATTCGTCACTTGATGGTAGGTTGAGTAATTCGTTGTAGTTTACCATAATAATTTGGTTGTGACATTTGAGTTATTTTATTTTAGCAAAAAAAGTATTTCTCTGTTTATTGCTATACTATAATTTAAAGTAATCATTTTTTTCAATAAACCAATTATGAACGAATCCAAATTACTAACTGTAAAATTAAGTTCTCTAGATTATAATCCCCTAGCGAAAAAAACTCAAAAATTAAATTTACCCATAAATATATTAGCTTAATTAAGATTACTTAAATTCAGTCTTGAAGAAATTCCACCTCAATTTGATCGACAAAAAGCAAGAAAAGCGATCGCTGGTTTACGGGAAATAGGCAAAAATTTGTCCCCTGTAGATGGAGTAGCGATCGCCCGTAAAAGTTGAGCTGTAAATGTTGGTAACATTAGCGATCGCTCCTCTACTCAAGAAATAGCGATCGAATTTTTGTCTGTTTAACTTTTAAGCAAATCTATAACTACAACTGTTCTGGATCGACACCAAGAGAACGCAACATTTGTTCAAGTTGTTCAGCTCGTTGTTGTTGCTGAAGTTCTCGCTCTTCAGGAGTCATAAACCTATTGCCTTGAGAGTCATACCAATACAACCACTCTCGTTCGCAGTTATCATTATAACCAACTTCCGATCCTATCCCCAGACCAATTTCTGGCATCCACACGGGATTTCCTTGTAAACGTTGGTATACTCCATTTAATAAACGATACACTTCAAAACGCTCATGTTTGTCTCGCTTAGAATAATCGGGGTTATAGATAACATAATACAATACCCCTAACCGAGCGTAATCAATCATTTTTTCATCGTATTCATCTCCATAAGTTTTAGAAACAATTTCCAATACCAGTATCGGAACAATATAATTTTCCTCCCAAAGAATGTAGGAAGGTCGCAATTTATTATTTTTCAGTCGTGGAACTCCTACACTGAGGAAAGCATCAGGAACTATAGCAACTCTAGGATTCGAGCCGGTGGTGTGGAAAATTCCCATATTTACGCCAAAAAACCAATCAGAGCGATCGCGCCATAACCGATTTAGAATTGTTCTTAGTAGGTTAGGAATTAGGATTTGTATTTCATGATCCACGGGTTTATCGTCTGAGTCTGGTAATTCGTCACTTGATGGTAGGTTGAGTAATTCGTTGTAGTTTACCATAATAATTTGGTTGTGACATTTGAGTTATTTTATTTTAGCAAAAAAAGTATTTCTCTGTTTATTGCTATACTATAATTTAAAGTAATCATTTTTTTTAATAACCCTTGAATTAAGTCATTAATTTCTGATGAATTCCAATCAGACAAAATCCAACGATTTTTATCTGTGTATGTAAATCTAAAACTAGGATTTTTACAACTGATAACTAATAACTGATAACTGATAACTGATAACTGATAACTGAATTAAGCCTCCACCATCTGAGAATAGAAAGCTTTCATATCTGAGTGAGAAATAATATTGTTCGATGGTTTAACTGGTTCTAAAAATGACAATATCTTGAACTTTTATTCGATGTCCGGCAATACGCGGTTTTCCGCCACAGATACCTTCTGTAATTTCTATGTATTGCGAGATTATTGAAGAAGACATAATTGTTTACTTTTAAAAAGGATTAATTTTGATGATTATAGCATTTTTTTGCAGAAAGGGAGGGAGCGATCGCTTTTCAGATTGATAAACTATATCGTCATAACCAAAACCCTGTAGGGGAGAATGGCCATTCGCCCCTACAAAAGTCAAAATTAATCTCTGATAATATGATGTGTATCAACTGTCAAAATTCCCGTTCTATATTTTATAAACCTGAAATTTCTTGTAAGTATTTGTTGGGTTTCCTGCGTCAACCAAACCTACAAATAAGTTAAAATATTTCTATCTAAATCCAACTAAAAAAAAATCAATAAAATAATTATGGCAAACCTCACAATTAATGACATACCTGATGATTTAATGGCAAAAATTCAAAAATTAGCTAAGAACAATAATTGTAGCTTAAGCGAACAAGTTATTGTAGCCTTAGAAATAATTTTACGAGAGGGAGGACCAAAATATATAGTTTCCCCAGATACAGATCCCTCCTGGGAAGACAGACGGAAAATGATACCCGAACTTATAGCCAGAATTGAACGTATTAACGAAGAATTACCCACAGATATAGAATGGCTTGATAGTGTCTAATTACTTCGAGAAGATAGAGATAGATGACAAATTATTCTAAATATGTTGTAGATGCAAGTGTAGGAATTCAACAATTTATTTCCAGTCTATTTTTGAATAAAACAAAACAACATATTAAAGCAGTCGAAACTCTTGAGATTGCTTCCTTCCACTCCGTTCCAGTCGCAATGACGTACTTGTAAATTTTCCCACCTACCTACTTATCTTCATTGTCTTGCTCATCTAATAAATCGGCAATCAAATCATCAATACTTCCTGTTTTTGCTGTTCCTTGTCTGAAACATTCTAAAGTAGCTTGAGCATTATTAGCAATTTCTAAACATCGCTTTTCAATTCTTCTTTTTTTGATTAGCTCAAACAAATAATCTTGCTCATCAACAGAAAGTTTTTCAATAGAATCTATAATTTCCTGAAAAGATATCATGCTCATATTTTTTATCTATTCCTCTATTAGTTGTTTAAGTTTGTTAAGAGTTGATCGTGCTGATAATTTCAAGTTTATTTGAATCTAGGAAATAAAAGGGAAATCTTTTAGCATTCTGCATTTTCTTTCCCTTCTTCTTGTTCTAATAAACTCATTAATTTATCGGCTGCATCAGAATAATTATGAGGAGACCAAGTACGATAAGTCTTATTATGATTATCTAATAGTTCTAACCCTTCTTCTTTTGCCAATTCGGCCATTAAAAATTGGATAATTTGAAACTTATCTCCACGGGATAATTGTTCAAGTTTAATAAGCAGCTCAGAATTTAACATCATCAGTACAATTAGTTAAATTTAATTATTACTATACTATAATTTAAAGTAATCATTTTTTCAATAAACCAATTATGAGCCAATCCCAATTACTAACTATAAAATTACAGCAGATTCCTCGCATAAATAAGAAGTACAAAGATTTAATTGTTAATTTCTGTAGTGGGGGCATCTTGCCCGTGATGAATGTACCTCACAAAAGTGGAATCTCCTGTAAGTGTCCAAGATTATATTGGTGCCGCCTAGGGTAGCTATATTGCCTAGTAAAAAAGTTCAAAGATTAAATTGACCCATAAAGATCATAGCTAAAAGATTACTTTGATTAATAAATATGCTTGACAATAGATATCTCCGATAATCAAAAATAAAATCAATTATCGTGCATAAATCATCAATTATTTCCCCCTACTCCCTACTCTGTACGGACGTTGCATACAAACTCCCTACTCCCTCTTTTCCAGAGAGGTATAATATTTAAAAGATTAAACTACTCGTAAGCATTCAGCTATTAGCGTTTCCTAGGTCATGCTCCGCAAACAGCTCTCAGCCTTTTAATGAATAGACTTATTGCAGAAGTCAGGGGATAGGAAATAAAAAGATGAAATTGTTGATTTAATATATTGAATTGATTTAATTAATTTTTTCCCCATAGATATAATTAAGCAAGCATTTGTTTGACTTGGACTACATTTTTAACCCATAAAATTGAAGTACAATAACGACTAACTTGCGTTCAAAATAATTAAGCTGATAGCTGATAGCTGACTGCTGAATGCTTACAAATACTCTAACTATTTTCTAATTCCTGACTCCTAAAAAAAGCTATAAATTCCTCAAAAAAATAATGACTAGCAAAATACTTAGACATCGCTATAAAATTATATCAGAGTTAGGCAAAGGTGGTTTCGGAACTACTTATTTAGCAGTAGATTTAGACCTTCCTAATCATTCTCAATGTGTGGTTAAACAACTAGCCCCATCTGACCCGCGACCAGAAGTTTTCCAAGTTGCTAAAACTTTATTTGAAAAAGAAGCAATAACATTACAACGTCTCGGAGAACACAATCAAATTCCCAGATTATTTGCCTATTTTGAAGAAGGTGGGCAATTTTATTTAGTTCAAGAGTTCATAGAAGGAAGTGATTTAACAAAAGAAATTTCTTATGGTAACAAATTGAGTGAAAATCAGACTATTCAACTCTTAACTGAAATCTTAGAAGTTTTAAAGTATGTACATCAGCAAAATGTAATTCATCGTGACTTAAAACTGCAAAATATTATGCGGAGAAAATCTGATGAAAAAATTATATTAATCGATTTTGGGGCAGTAAAAGAAATTAAGGGATTAGCAATTACAACTGGGGGTAATACAACTATGACAATAGCAGTGGGAACTCCTGGATATATGCCTACCGAACAAGCAGCGGGTCAACCTAGATTTTGTAGTGATATTTATGCTGTGGGAATGATTGGCATTGAAGCATTAACTGGTATACCAGCAAATCGATTAGTTAAAGACAACTCAACAGGTGAAATTGTCTGGAAAAATCAAGTTAATGTTAGAGAAAAATTAGTTTTAATCCTAGATAAAATGGTGTCAGATTATTGGAAAAATCGTTATCAAAGTATTGATGAAGTGATGGTTGAATTATCTGATATTCATAATAATATCAATTACCAATCGCCACAAAAAATATCACAACAACATACAGTTTTAATCAATAGTAATCGGCATAACAGTCAGCCATCAACTGTTGTTCCTCCCGCTTCTTACTCATCAACTTCTGCTCAAACTTTAGTCAAAATAGGTGTAGGTATTGGTCTTGCTTTTAGTATTATTATTGGCTCTATTATTATTAACAATATTTCTAGAGAACAAGAAACATCCTCGTCTACTATAAATAGTCAAAATGAGGAAGCATCAGTTAAAACTTCAACTCCCAACCTCATCTCTTACACTACTAATATTTCTGAAGTTCGTACCCTCAGCGGTCATAACAACTGGATTCGTTCCATTGCAATTAGTTCCGATGGGCAGACTGTTGTTAGTGGTAGCTGGGACAATACTATAAAAGTTTGGGATTGGGTAAATGGTAGCCTCCAAGGGACTTTTGCTACTCAGAGTGACAAGATTTTTGCTGTCGCTATTACCCCCGATGGAAAGACAGTTATTAGTGGTGGTGCTGACGGCACTATCAAACTTTGGGATTTGGCTACAGGTAGTCTCAAAAATACTCTTACTGTTCATAGCAAAGCAGTTTATTCTATTGCCATCAGTCGCGACGGACAAACTGTTATTAGTGGTAGCGCTGATGGCACCATCAAAATTTGGGATTTGGCTACAGAAAGTCTGAAAAGTACTATAACTGCTCATAGCAAAGCAGTTTATTCTGTAGCTATCAGCTCTGAGAAACAGATTATTGTCAGTGGTAGTGCGGACGGGACTATCAAAATCTGGGATTTGGCAACGGGTAGTCTCAAAAATACTCTTTCTGAGCATAGCGATCGGGTTTTTTCTGTCGCCATCAGTTCCGATGGACAGACTGTTGTTAGTGGTAGTGCGGACGGGACTATCAAAATCTGGGATTTGGCAACGGGTAGTCTCAAAAATACTCTCACCGATCATACCAACGAAGTTTGGTCTGTAGCTATTAGTGCCGATAGTCAGACTATTGTTAGTGGTAGTGAGGACACAACTATCAAAATTTGGGATTTAGCAACGGGTAGTCTCAAAAATACCCTCACTGGTCATACATGGGTAGTGACTTCTATTGCCATCAGCTCCGACGGGCAAACTATTGTTAGTGGTAGCGATGATAAAACTATTAAAATCTGGTCAGCGCGTTAGTAGGAAGGAAGGCAGAAGGCAGAAGGCAGAAGGCAGAAGGGAATATTTGTTTAAAGGGAGAAGGTTTTTTATAATGAATTATCCGCAATTCGCAGCTCCCCTGCAAGGGGAACATAATATTATCAGTATTTCCGACTTAAGCAGGGTGCAACAAAGCCTGATAATTCTATAATTACTCCCCTACTCCCCCACTCCCCTACTCCCCCACTCCCCCACTCCCTACTCCCCCACTCCCCCACTCCCCTACTCCCCCAC
>NZ_JAAHHG010000093.1 GCF_010692555.1 Okeania sp. SIO3B5
TATTTATACATTAATAGTGGCATTAATTGTAAGTATTTTTAGTAAATTAAAACTTTTTTGGAGGACTTAAAAGAAGAAGGAGTCAGGAGTCAGGAGTCAGGAGTCAGAATTTAGTAGAAAATCATAGCTGCCGTGATTGAGTCAACAATCAAGTAAGTAGGGCTTGCTGAAAAAGTCTGTTAGTGAAGGAAGGGAACAGGGAAAACTTAACTGGGAACAGTTTAAACTATCTGCTACGGTCAAATTTTCGGCATTGTCAGGGTCAAAACTTTACCATTTTGAGATAACAATAGCCAAAAACTAGGTACTTTTTCAGTTCTGAAAAAGGCTAAAACCAATATCAGTCAATACTTTGAGAATTAATCAGTAATTTATAAGTATTTATGCTTAATTATTTACTCGTAATTTGATCAACGAAAAAAGTAATTGAGATGATTTATATAGTATAAATACTTAACCAGCCACAGACTTTTATACTACTTTATAATGTTATAATTTGACGTGCGGAATGTGGGCTATAAAGTTTAAATAAAAATATAGTCAGATATACTTCAACATAGCTTTTGATTTTGGTAGTTGACAAAATATGTAGTTTTAATTAGGGTTTGCTGATTAAATATCGCGCTTATTGACTGATATTGGTTTGATCAATTTTAGATCTGGAAAAAATGCGAGGTTTTAGGTGGTAATGGTTCAAAAATTCAGGATTTTAGTCAAGAGTTGGGCAGAACAATATTGGGAAAATTCTTACTCCTACCTCCTCCAAATTCCCCGTTCCTCCTTTCCCCCTCCTGGGAGGGGCGAGGGGTGGGTTGTCTCCTGTCTCCTACCTGCACCCATAAGACTTTTTCAGCAAGCCCTAATTAAATTTTTTTCTGACTGACTCAAGTATATAAACAATTATGCTCTTAGTAACACATAATTTAATCAAAAAAAATCATTCACTTTTCGCCGATTGCGATAGTTTATCTTTTTTGACTAAAAATCTCTACAATACTGCTAATTATTTATGTCGTCAAAACTTTTTTAACAGTAAAACAACGAATGCTAATACTGTTTATTATCAGCTCAAAAATAGTCATGATTATCTAGTTTGGCCTAGTAAAGTTAGTCAAGAAATTATCAGAATGTTTCTGAAAGAATGGCAAGGTTATTATAGTGCTTACCGAGAATATAAAGCTTTCCCAAGTAAATTTAAAGCTCTTCCAAAAATTCCTAATTATCAAGGTAGTGCTGGAGATAGGAGTAATGGTAGATATGTGGTAAGTTATAACAACTAAGCCATTAGTAAAAAAGCTTTAAAAAAAGGATTAATTCGCCCTAGTCAAACTAATAAGAAGGAGGATTTGATGAGTAGTATAATTCCTGTTATTTTTGTATGGTTTGTCACATTATTTGGAGCTTGTTTAGGTATTATTATCGGAGGTACTATTGGGGGAATTGTTGGTGGAATTACCCACTTAATCACTAAATTTAGATGCACAATGAGAATATTTAATGCAGCAACTTTTACTTCACTTGTGAGTATGTTCATTTTTCTCGTTGCAGGTTATCAAGAAATTCAACCTCTAAATTGTTTGGATGGTTTAGATGGATTGTATGCCTGTTTCAATCCTCTACTTGTACCATTTTGGGGAGCAGTTGTTGGAGGAATATTTGGCTCATTTGTAGGAGTTATAGTGGAAATATATACTAAATCTAGTCGTTAAATTCAAGAGTGTATTGAAATATCTCGTATTGATTTTGGATAAATTAGTCTTTAATATCAAGGTAAGCGTTCAGCCATCAACTATTAGCTAGCCTCCTACGGAGGAACTGCGGACTTCAGCTATTGATTAGAGGAGGATGTAAAAGCAATTGAAAAATTGAGAGAGAATTAAAAGTTACTGCCAATATACACTCATTCAACCTTAGAAGGAATTATTAATTATTTCCACTCAGCGCTGACTGCTAAGAGCTGTTTGCGGAGCATTCCACAGGAAATGCTTAACATATCAAGTCTCATTAATTAGCCATAATAAAAATGGTTTTCTCTGATAAATTTCTCCCTATTCCCTATTCCCTATTCCCTATTCCCTATTCCCTAATCGTAAGCATTCAGCTATTAGCAGTCAGCTATCAGCAAACCCTAATTATTCATTACTTCTAAGATTTAGGGAGGGGACTTTAACAGTAACTTTACTTCTAAGGTTTAGGGAGGGAACTTTAACAGTCACTTTTATTCTGTCTCAGCTTCTCAATTACTTTTACCTTCCCCAAAATTAATAGCTGTTAACGCAGTTCCTCCGATAGGAGGCTAGCTGATAGCTGACGGCTGAATGCTTACCCCTAATCTTAACAAACATACTTAATTCTATGAGCAATGGCACAATCTCGCCCCTGTTCTTTTGCTTGATAAAGGGCCTGATCGGCATCTTTCAATAATGTACGAGCTGATAATTGTAAGGTAGGAATTACGCTACTTACTCCCAAACTTACAGTTACATAAGAACTTACTTTTGAACAAGCGTGAGGTATTTCAAGCCTTTTAATTTCTCTTCTAATTAATTCTGCTCTTCGTAAAGCTTCCTCAATATTTGTATTTGGTAATATAACTCCAAATTCTTCACCACCATAACGGCAAACTAAATCTGTAGAAAACTTAGCTACCTTGCTAATAGCTTGAGCAACTTTTTTGAGACATTGGTCTCCCTCTGGATGCCCATAACAATCATTATAATCTTTGAAATAATCCACATCACAAAGGATAAGAGATAAATATTTTTTTTCTTGTCTAAGTTGCTTCCATTTTTGATGAAAATATTCATCAAATGTACGACGATTAGCTAGAGAAGTTAAACTATCAAAACTGGCAATTCGTTTTAAATTTTGGTTTGCCTTTTTAAGAGCTAACTCCGATTTTTTACGTTTAATTAATCCGCCTAACTGAGTTGCTACAGCATTAACTAACTGTATAGAATCTCTGTCTAATGTTTGAGAAAATTTCTGGAAAAATACTAAGATAGCTAAAACCTGTTTATCTAGAATAATCGGTATTCCCAAAGCAGATTTAATACCTATTTTTTCAGCAATTTGAAAACCAATCAAAACCGATTCTTTTTCCTGAGAAATATCTTTTACCCATTCTGCTTGCTGAGAATACCATACCCTTTGTAGTAAGCTTTGTCGAGAACTGAAAGTAATAATTTGATGCTGTTGTCGAAATTTTAGAGTTGCTGGTAAAGTACCGTTATTACTATTACTAGAATACCATCCTCTACTAAATTTAAGCATTGTAGCTTCTGAATCGGGAATCCATGCTTCTCCAAAATCCCAATTCATTGTTTGACAAACTTCTGCTAAAGTTACTTCTAATGCTGATTCAATATCAGATGCTTCACTAATAGCATGAGTCACTTTTAATAATAGTTGTAATAAAGCGTTTTGTTGTTGCAATTGCTGCTGTAGAGACCGCAGTCGTAATTGATTTTCAATTCTGGCTAAAATTTCAATTAATTCAAATGGTTTTGTAATATAATCTACTCCACCCACACTAAAGGCTTTAACTTTATCCATTACTCCATCTAAAGCAGAGATAAAAACTATGGGGATATTAGTAGTTTGTTTATTTATCTTCAGACATTCACAAATTTGATAGCCATCCATTTCTGGCATTTTAACTTCTAATAAAATCAAATCTGGAAGCTCAAGATGAATATTTTTGAGAGCTTCTTTTCCACTGGTAGCAATTTGCACTTTATACCCTTGTACGCACAACAACTCAGTCAACAGCTTTAAACTTTTAGGATTATCGTTAATAATTAAGATACTTTCTCTAAGTATAGAATTTTTTTGTTGATACATGATTGAGTTGCGGTAGAGTAAATATGCTTGCCAATGGATAATTGACAATTGATAATTAATTAACCTTTAAGGTCTCTTCTTTTGAAGAAGAAAAAAATTAACAATTTCTTCGGTTGTATCAATCCTCTTTTTAAAAGCTATGCTTTAACCACATCTTTCTTAATATAAAACTTGACAAAATAGACAAATAATGGATTAGTCTTGGTTCAGCTTTTTTGGGAGAAAAAAAGTATTTTTCCGTACATTTTTTTCAACAACTTCAGTAGTTTTACTTAGCTACTATGATTTTTTCTCCTTTCTCCCCTGCTTCCTGCTCCCCTACTCCCCACAAAGGTTTCAAGACTTATGGGTAAAGCATAGTTCTTAAAAAGGAAAGGTAATTATCAATTATTAAATATTTTGTATAGCTATTGGCCAAATTTAATTTTATTAAATTTGTGTTATGGAGATATAAAGTTATCATATTAACTGTGTCATTTCAGTTATCAGTTATCAGTTATCAGTACTTCCTACTGTTTGCGCAGCATTACCTAGGAAAGCAGGAGCTTTGAAATACGGAGTTCCCTCGCCATCTCTCGACCACTTTTTATCCCCTTAAAAGGGCAGGAGGCTTGAGACCAGAAATTTTCGGTTAAATAGTAATTAATATAGTAATTCTAAATTTAATATACTATCTTAAGGAATCTACAACTATTTTTTAATTGCGATATGTACCCCGAACTGTTTTGAACGTAGCAGTTTTAAGTTTAGTGAAGTACTTCTAGTTATCTTATTTTCTTTTCCTAGAATTGGTGGTCTCTAAAGCCTAAATTTTTGCACCTCATCAGTATGAAAATTGGTATCTTCATGTATAACATAACGTAAGCATTCAGCTATTAGCTGTCAGCTCTCAGCAACAAGACTCTCTCTTATGGGACAGTGTTTAAATTAACAACTGACTTTAAGGGCAAGGAAGGCAACTTTTGTAGTAAGACAATTAAATATTGCTTTTCTCCTAAACTAAAAGCAATAGCTGAAGTCCGCAGTTCCTCCGGAGGAGGCTAACTGATAACGCAGTTCCGAGCATAGGAGGCTGACTGACAACTGAATGCTTACAACATAACTTTAATATCAAAATATTTAACTTTCAACTAAATATAACATTTTCATTTGAGTGGTGAAAATATTTTTGAGGAAAAATTAACAAAGAATCAAAAAGAGCGATATTTTTGATTTTTGAATAAAGATAAATTACTTTTTACCTATTTTAGATAAATGATTTTTCTTAGATTGAGAAAAATATCAAATCAGCTTTAATATATAGTGCTTTTATTTGAGATGTAAATCTATAGCAATTCCCACACTGGTAAGGTACAAAATTCCTTACTGAGTGACAAGACAAGTTGATTTTGAAGCTAACTTTGGTGCCACTAAAGCAACTACATGAGGAACAGGACGTGGAGTATATCTAACTAAAGATTTGCCCTGATAAGCAAGAGATGTACTAGCTCCAGAATCTAACATTACTGCATCCCGAAATCCTACTTGTGCTAAAAATTGAGCAAGTTTAACAGAACCAATTCTTTTATAAGATACTCCAATCATAGGTTGACCACTACGATGAATACCTCAAAATGCTCGGTGAAGAGGTTCGTTGAACTTGAATAATTTACCAAAACTTTCTGGTGGTTGAGGTTGATAATTTCTCACTAAAAATGCAGCTCCCACAAAAGCATCGGTAAAATTTGGTATCTCTGATTTTATGCCTTTTATTGTATTGTGAAGTTCGGGATTAAAAGGAATAAAATCGACTTCATCTTCACTAATTAATACTAAAAGACAATTCTTTAATTTATTATTGTCATAGCTATCTCCAGGCACAAATTTTTTTGTATTCTGACTAAAAATCGGACCAATTACGTCGTTAGAATCTAGTTTTTCCAGAGAAAAAAATACTCCATCCACTCCGGCGATCGCCTCATGTTTTGCCACAATGTCTTTGACTTGATACCGACTATCTGCATGAATAGTTATTGGTTTTCCTCCAGAAATTAAAATTAATGGAATTCCTTGAAGAGTTATTTTATTTTTGATAATTTGACCAGTAAAATCAAACCCAAATTTCCAAGTATGCTTCGGATTCCTAAACAACAATTAGAGTGGGCAGAAAAAAGCCTCGCAAGTAGTCAAGCACAAACAGCAAAAATGCGAATTGTAATGGGGCATTTACCTTTTTATGCTGTT
Organism: Okeania sp. SIO3B5; assembly: GCF_010692555.1. Lineage (GTDB taxonomy): Bacteria > Cyanobacteriota > Cyanobacteriia > Cyanobacteriales > Microcoleaceae > Okeania. The sequence goes on from NZ_JAAHHG010000093.1 coordinate 6,067, forward strand.
GCTCCTACTAAAAATAAAATGGGTGATGTTTTAGCTAAAGCTGATGAGTTAATAACTATGTTAGAAAAGTATAATGTTCACCTATATATTAGCGGTCATCATCATGCTTATTTTCCCGCTTATAAAGGTAATTTGAAATTGCTTTATTCTGGTGCTTTAGGTAGCGGTCCGCGTACTTTAATTGGTAGTAACTTATCTCCCAGAAATACTTTGACAGTTGTTGATATTAATTTAGAGGAAAACAAGAGTTTTTATACTACCTATGATATGAATAGTTTGGCAGTGGTTAACCCACAGGAATTACCAGAAAAAATCACAGGTATAAATGGTTCAGTTTTGCGGGAAAAAGAAGCTTAAGTAAAGTCAAAATTCAGTAGGGGTGATTCGCGAATCACCCGTACAGAAGTCAAAAGTAATATTTTAAGTACTTAAAGCCTCTAGTTGTAAGCATTCAGCAATCAGCAATCAGCAATCAGCTATTACTTTTAGTGTAAGCATTCAGCTATTAGCTGTCAGCTCTCAGCAAAAAAAGGGAATTTTAATAAATATAGACTGTTTTAGCCAGTTTTTTATAGTAAGTATAAATTCTGACTAAATTAGTAAAGTTTTTATCTAAAATTAAAAGCAATAGCTGATGACTGAATGCTTACCTTTTAGTTTACTATCAAAGCTTTATTAATTGTCTTACTAGAAAAGTAGGCTCCCTTGACCTTAAAATCTATTTTAATTTAAACACTGTCCTATATGAGAAAGTCTTGTTGCTGAATTGCAGAGGTACTGATAACTGATAACTGATAACTGAAATGACCTCTGGTTAAAACTGTTACGAAATTGAATATAAGGAAATCTGATTCCTTCTTTATCCTTAAAAGGAGAGGCTTTAAATCGAATGTATTAATTATCAATTATTAGGAGTAACTTATTTTCCAGAAATACTTGAAGAGTTGCTGATATTAATCGTAAGTATTCAGTTATTAGCTGTCAGCTCTCAGCAAAAAAAAAGGGGGTTTAATGAATATAAACTGTTTCAGTCAGCTTTTATAGTAAGCATAAGTTCTGACTCAATTAGTAAAGTTTTTATCTAAAATTAAAAGCAATAGCTGATTGCTGATTGCTGACGGCTGTTTGCGCAGCATTCCGGAGGAAATGCTTACTATTAATCTAGAGTAAATTCAGAGTTTCAACATAACAGGTTCTGAACATTTTAGCAGTGGTTAACCAACAAGAATTACCAGAAAAAATTACAGGTTTAAATGATTGAGTTTTGCCGTAAAAAGAAAGAAGGTTGCCCTATATAACAAAAATTAGGATAATCTGACATACTGATCTGTTGTAAATCATTTTTGGCAATCTATCATGGCAACAATTAACAATAATTACCTCAAACTTAAAGCAGGTTATCTCTTTCCAGAAATCGCCCGTCGAGTAAATACCTTCGCTGAAGCTCACCCGGAGGCCAAAATTATCAAACTAGGTATTGGGGACGTCACCGAACCCCTGCCAGCAGCTTGTCGTCAGGCCATTATTAAAGCAGTAGAAGAAATGGGCGATCGCTCAACTTTTAAAGGTTATGGCCCAGAACAAGGTTATGCTTGGTTGCGGGAGAAAATTGCGACTCAAGATTTCCAAGCTAGGGGATGCGATATAGATGCCTCGGAAATATTTATTTCTGATGGATCTAAATGTGACTCTGGTAATATTCTCGACATTTTTGGCCACGATAATACTATTGCAGTGACAGATCCAGTTTATCCGGTGTATGTGGATACTAATGTAATGGCAGGTAATACAGGAGATGTGAATGAGAAAGGGGAATATGAGGGTTTAGTTTATTTACCAATTACCGCAGAAAATAATTTTACTGCCGAACTTCCCACTCAAAAGGTAGATTTGATTTATCTGTGTTTTCCCAATAATCCTACTGGTGCAACTGCCACAAAAGAATATCTCAAGACTTGGGTAGATTATGCAAAAGCAAATGATGCGATTATTTTATTCGATGCTGCTTATGAAGCTTTTATTACTGATGCAAGTCTTCCCCACTCCATTTATGAAATAGAAGGAGCAAGAGAATGCGCAATGGAATTTCGCTCCTTTTCTAAGAAGGCTGGTTTTACAGGTACTCGTTGTGCGCTGACTGTCATACCCAAAACTCTTAAGGGGAAAGCTGCTGATGGTAGCGATGTAGAATTATGGAAACTGTGGAACCGCCGTCATTGCACAAAATTTAATGGAGTTTCTTATATTGTGCAGCGTGGTGCTGAAGCAGTTTACTCCGATGAAGGGAAAGCACAAGTTAAAGCGTTGATCGAATTTTATTTAGAGAATGCCAAAATTATTTGTTCCCAGTTACAAGCGGCAGGGTTAACTATTTATGGTGGTGTGAATGCGCCTTATGTTTGGGTGCAGACTCCTACAGGTTTGTCAAGTTGGGATTTTTTCGATAAGTTGTTGCAAAATTGTAATGTTGTCGGTACTCCCGGTTCAGGTTTTGGTGCTGCGGGTGAAGGTTACTTCCGAATTTCTGCTTTTAATAGTCGGGAAAATGTTAATGAAGCGATGAAGCGGATAACTGAGAAATTTACAGTTTAGGTAGGCGATCGCTCAGAAACCGGGTTTATAGCAGTTTTTTAATCTCAGGACTTACGCAAAAAACAAAATGATACATCATCTGTAGGGGCGAATGGCATTTACTTCCCTATGAATAGCTTGTTGTCTAAGAATTTGCGTAAGTCCTATATTTGTTCGAGGGAGTTTTCGACAGCACTAAAGTCTACAAATTTCTGTGCGTGAAAAAAAAATTCTTGCTTGTTCTCCCACCGACTCTCTATCTAGATGCCACATTCTTGCATCAATACGACGACAAGGAGTTGCACACGCATCCATCCCTGGCAAACAACAAGTTGAAATTATTTCCCCAACCCGAGGGAGATGACCCAAATAAGGTGTATTTAGGTTATAAGTTAGGTTTGTATAATCCAACCATTTCTCTCCTTCGCGCCATCCAACTTTAGAGCCAAATGCTTTCCACACTTGAGTATCATAATCTCTTGTACTATCATTACTTTGATTAATTTTTCCACCATTATTCTGATAAATTTTCTTTTGAACACTGAAGCCAAATTTACCCCCACTATATTTTATCCAAAGTTGATCGATAGCACGGAGGTCTTTACAAGGAAAATTGTTAATTGATTCGCTATCTAATAGCGTTTCATTATACTCTTTCCCAGCTATCTTAAACATAATATTTCTAGTTTCTATGTCAGCTTCCCAGAATTGTTGCTGTGATAAATATTTTTCCAATTTTGGGTAAGAAGAAGCACCAACGGAGGCTTCCCCATCAGGGTCTTGTCGTGGAGGACTATCTAACTCCTTTTGAAGCAGTTCGGAATTAAGCCCACTTGGCCAAATAAACCTTCCAGTCTTATCAATATAACCAGATTCATCGCCAATTTTTACCGGAGCCAAGCCTTTCCAAAAGTTCTCAACCTTATCAAACTGAGGACTAATAACCATCTTTCCGGTTCGATCTATAAAACCCCATTTGTTACCAATTTTTATTGCCACTAAACCTTCCGAAAACCCTGGCAAAAGAGTCCGATCAAATACATCGAAATAAAACAAGTCATATAGAGAGAAGGAGAGGGTTTTTCTCAGGAGTATAGTCTCCCCTACAACAACTAAAAAGCTTGTACAAGCAATAACCGAAAACATTAATCTGCGCATAACTTACCAAACTTCTATTAACTAAAATATGAGTCAAGTTTCGACTAGCAATTAGAAAAAAAATTGTATAATTAAAACTATATAAATATCCCAACACTTGATATTCAAAACTTTTGAAAAAGTAATAGCTAAAGAGTTTAATTAGAGTAGACAAATAGGATTAATATTTGCCTACTATTGTTGATAATTATGTAACTATTTTGAGCAACCAAGAAATAACTACTTGCCAAATCTCTCTAACAGCTCTTCCCTCGAAGCATTCAATAACAAAGAAGTCAACTCCTCTGCAGACAACTGCAACATTGGTTCGATAATGGCCAATAATTCTGGTTCGAGGGAACCAAACCGAGCATTGAGAAAATTTTCAATCATTTGTTGCTTTATCCTTTGTTCGCCTTGTTGGACACCTTCTTGGCGACCTTGTTCCAAAGTCTCTTCGCGCCATTGCACATAAACAGGTGATAGTCTCATAAATACCTCCCGATCTTCTTCACTTATATTTTCTCTAAATTGAATTGTGACGTACCAACTTGCCAAAAGCTCCATGAGATTTTCCCGAAGTGGGTTGCCTTCTGGTAAAGCTTTTAATTCTAAAATAGCTTGCTCTTGTGTCTTACCTTTGCCCAACACCCGCAACGACAGAGTATCTTGATTTATCGGTAGTTGATTAATTGCTACTAACGCTGTGTTTAGAAACTCTGCCAAAAAATAAACGCCAGTAGGCCATTTACCACTGGGGTCTAGTTTAGCGCCAAAACCCTCAATTAATTTGTCTGAACAAGAAGGACATAAAATCCACAAGAAAGGCCATTCAGTTTGAGAATAAGAAGTATTTTCCCTTTTAGCTTTACGTTTTTGTTGATTAATAACAAAATTGAGTTTTGCTTGGCAGTCTAGTATTTCTAGTTGTTGTGGTGGGTTACGAAATGGTTCATAGATAGAAGCGGTAGCTGCCATTTGTCCTAATAACCCTAAAATTTTAGGGTCTTTTGGGGGTGGAACTTCAGGGATAAAATATACGTCTATTTCCCGGACTTCGCTGGCAACATCGCGACTGGTTTCAACTTGACCTAATAGAGTTAGTAACTCTTCTAAATATTGTTTGGCAAATTGGTCGTGGGGAGTTCGTGTCATTTCAGTTATCAGTTATCAGTTATCAGTTTTTTACAGGAAGTTTTATGGGTAATTAAGAGTATAGTTGAGGATATAAAATTATTTGTAATTAATCGGAAAATTTTGATAGAGGAAATCAGGAATAGGTAAAATGTCATCTAGTGATTTTGACTTAAAAAAAGTAAAAGCTGAGTTTAATTTGAAAATTATAGAAACAGAAGATTTATTTTCTCAAGTTGAACCTGTAGAGATTAGTAATTTATTAGCTGAAATGTTGAAGCAAAATGTACCTATTGCTTTAGCGAACGCTACAGAAAAAGCTAGTTCTGATATGAAACCATTAATATTAGATATTTTTTCCGGTGCAGGTGGTTTTAGCCTTGGTTTTAAATGGGCTGGTTGTCAAATTATTGGTGCTATAGAAATAGATAAATGGGCATCAGAAACTTTTGCTTATAATCATCCAGATGCAGTTGTTATCAATCAAGATATTACGACTATTACTAATAAGGATATAGCAGCAATTTGGGATAATAATAAACCACAAATTGTGATAGGTGGTCCTCCTTGTCAAGGATATTCTATTTGTAATAAAAATTCTGGAGACCCTAAAGACCCTAGAAATAATCTTTTTAGAGAATTAATCAGAGTAGCTATAGTTTTTGAGCCAGAAATATTAATTATGGAAAATGTGCCTAACCTGATAAAAATTAGGACTCATTCTCAAGTCAAAGTTATTGATATTATTGAAGAGGAGTTTAAAAAGATTGGATATCACGTCTATATAAATATATTAGAAGCTACAGCATACGGAGTACCTCAAATCAGAAAACGTTTATTTATTGTTGCTTCAAAACAGGAACTAGAAAATCCTTTTCCCTTGCCAACTCATGGAGTATTAACCAATCAACAAATGTCTTTATTTGGAGAAAATTTAAAGTTCTGTCCGACATTATGGGATGCTATTTCTGACTTACCGACCTTAGAAGCTGGCGAAGGAAAAGAAGAGTCAAATTATTCCAAACAACCGTCGAATGAATATCAAAAATTATTGAGAAATGGCAATAAAATTCTGTTTAATCATAAAGCCATGAACCACACTAAAAGAATGGTAGAAAGATTTGCTACAATGACTTGGGGAAGTTCTGGAAAAGATGTACCAAAACATTTACAACCACGACAAAGAAACTCTACAAAAATATCTCAAAAAATCTACGACCAAAATAATAGAAGACTCCATCCAGATAAACCATGCCATACAATTCCAGCGTCATTTTATGCTAATTTTGTTCACCCTTATCAACATAGAAATTTCACGGCTAGAGAAGGTGCAAGAATACAATCATTTCCAGATAGTTTTAAATTTATGGGTAAACCAACAGTTGTTAGTCATAAACTACTATCTAAAGAAGGTCGTTTAGCAGAAAAACATTTATGTCAATACAATCAAATTGGAAACGCCGTTCCTCCTTTGTTAGCTAAAGCTATTGCTGATAATATATTAAAACAGTTGTAAAATAGAGCCAAATAAAATGTATGTTCATGGTCAGAATTTAGAGCAGAAAGAAAATCATAAAAGGAAATATAGAGACGAAGATTCTCGGAGATATTTGAGAGAAATAAGAGAAAAATATAATGAGTGGAAATTGGCTAATGAAGGGCTAATTGGCCCATTAATTGAAAAAACAGACCAAGATAGCGAATTATTGATAAAGCGAGTAGAAATTTTGAATCAATACAAAAATTTTCTAGAACAACAACACTATGCTGAAAAATTTGATTCTCGTTCAAATCTCCATTCATCTGTGTTAGAAGAATTTATGTATTATCTCTTCAAAGATTTGGTTACTGAGTTTTCATCACAAGCTTTAATTGGTAAGTCTCGTACTTTTAAAGATATATTTTTTCGGTCTGAAAATTATCAGGATATGCTCAATTATCCTCATGCTTTAATTGAACTAAAAGATAATGATTTTGCCATAGGAGTGAGAATTCACGCCCAAATGAATTGTCAAGGTTCCCAAGAATTAGAAAGTCATATTTGGGATGTACCTGCTGTAGTTATAGAATGTAAAACTTATTTAGATAAAACTATGCTTCAAGATGCAGCAACGGCAGCAGAACAACTTAAGTATAGAAACCCTAATGCCATTTATATTTTAGTAGCAGAATGGCTAAAATTAACAGATGCCGTAAATTTACGAAAATTCAAAATAGACCAAATATATGTATTAAGAAAACAAAAGAATACGGATAGAGAATTTCGATTTCAAGAAGGTTATGTGAAAAATCCTATATATGCAGATGTAGTAGAGCATTTATTTGTTTATGTTAGAGATTACTTAACATCTGATTGGGAAGGGGGTATTAATTTTGGTTTGAAACGGGGTTATTTAATTTAGCTAGCTAATCATTTTTATAGCGCTACGCGCTAGGGAATAGTAAATTGTTAAAGGTTTTCAGGGTTTAGAAATGTCTTAACCTTAATGCGTAGCGCTATATTAAAATTATTTCAACTGTGCCAGTTTAGAAAAATCACTACAACTGTCTACCCTATTATATGACAACTCAATAACTGTCACCTACATACTAAGTTCTACCTTAATAGTCAGCTTAGGATTGGTATTAACAAAGGCAAGAACACAAGAGTGACACTTTTTTATCTGGTCAGTTTCTATTAATAAGCTGCCAGAGATCGGGTAACACTTTCTCGCATCTGCCTAAATCATTAAACCAAAAATAACTTAGCTGAAAAACCATGAACTTAGTAACAACAATTAATTCCACTAATCAGACTCAATTTGATTTAGCTGGTTATTGCCATTCCACTCCTAACTATCTACAAACTAGAGCCAGAATTAATTATTTACTCGAACGCTATCTTTCACAAGACATTCTTACAGAAAGACTATTAGACTTACAACAACAATTTGAAACTCCTCAACAAAGACCTTGGCAAAAAATTAATTGGCAAGCTATTAACAATAGTCAAATTATTGGCATAGAACCAAAATTATTTTTACAAGTAATTGCCTCCGCTGTAGAAATTGAAGCACCAATTCGTTCCTATTCTCAAGAAAGTTGGGGTTATTTACAAACAGCTCACCCTCAATTAGCTAGATTTATGGGAGGTGTAACTGATGAAAATGGGAAAATAATTGAAGTTGGCATTTGGGAAAAAGAAGAACGACAACACGCCCCTGCTTTTAGCAAGATTTATCAACAACTTACAGGGAAAAAATTACAGCAAAAACCTAATACCGTTCATGGTTATCAACCTACTGGAAATTTACGGGCAGAAATCTATAATCATGGAATAAGTAGAATCAGTTCCGAATGGAGTGCCGTATCTATTTATATATGGTTAATGTCTCATTCTACAGGGGCATTACAAATGGCGATCGCTCAACCCTTACAAGATGAAGTTAATCATTTGGCTAAGTTTTGGGGAATTACTAGATGGGGTTTTGGTGACTCAGTTTTGCGGCGAGTTATTGGCAGTATCTCTCGCCTAATTAGACTCTTAAATCATCATCAAAAAGAGCGAACTTCTGGTCAAGATATTATCAATCTTTCTCATTTCAAATATGGTATAGAGATTGGCTATACTTTGATGAAAGTAATGATACAAATGTGTCGTTGGAATTATCATTTAAAAGCTGATGCTTTGAGTCAAGTTTTTGGTAATTATCTCAGTCATACTTCCAAAATTCAAAAATAAAATAGTTATACCGCAGATTTCACCAGGCGTGAGGTAAACCTATAGTGGGTAAAATGTCCGCACTGAGAACATTTATAGCAGTTTTGATTTAATATAAAATTCTGCTTATATTGAAGGCATTGCATAATTGCGGGATAATTCGATCAGAGAGGAGTAACTATAATCTCCGTGTCTCCGTGTCTCCGTGTCTCCGTGTCTCCCACTCCCCCACTCCCTACTTCCCTACTCCTTCATCAAACGTCGATGCTCTTGACTCAGTAACAACACACCTAGAGTGACAATAACTATACCAAGCAGTTGTAAACTATTGAGAGTTTCTTGAATTGCCAACCATGCTAAAATAGCAGTTAAACAAGGATTAGTCGCACCTATTGTTGCAGCAGAAGTAGCACCAATCAGACGAATACCGTGATTATACATTAAATGACCAGTCAAGGTGACAATTGCTGATAAAAATCCGCCAATCCAGAGGTACATCCAATTAAGACCGCTACTTCCCTGCAAAATCAATAAACTACAAGCAGATAGTCCTAGAGTGGTGGCAAAACTAATCCAAGTAAAAGGTACTGGATGCAGAGTTTCAAAACTTTTTTGTGCATTGACAGTATAAAGTGCATAGGAAAGTCCAGCACCAATACCGAAAATTACTCCGACTGCATTATAATTATCGGATGTGGTCTCACTGTAGGGAATAGTCAAAAAAGTTCCTATTAATACCACTATCATCACCATCCAGCGAAAGCGAGTAGGGGGAATACCTAACAATAGCCAAGAAAATAGCGAAGTGAACATCGGGTAAGTAAAAAACAGAGTTAATGCAACTCCAGTTTCAATTAATCCAATAGATATATAAAGCATTGCTAAGTAAAGAAACATTAGCATCCCGCCACCTAGCGATCGCCACAAAAGGGGACGAGATTCAGTATTTCCTAATTCTCTAATATTTTGCCAAGTTTGCGGGTAGAGTTTTGTCGCAAAGGATGCCATCAATGGAACGACTAATACCATTCGCATGAACATCAGCAAAAATGAATTTTGTAGAGTGGGAGTAACAAACCCTCCTGTCTGAAAAATTCCCAAAATTGTCTGTTCGTTGAATAAAATTCTGACAATTACATTTTGAAAACAGAAACAAAATGATGCAAATATAACAATGAAAAAACCAAGCATATAATTTATAGTAAAGGACTATTTTAAGACCTTAACTATTGTGACATTAATTATATGATCAGCAAACGGCCACTTTAACCTAGTGATAGCCAAAATTATATTACTCAGAAGCCAACAGATTTGATATCATACATAAATCAGTTAAGAGTTAGCTTCCTGGGGAGGAACTGGGTTTGCAGTTGTACGATACGAGATACAGGATGTTGTCGCTCCGCTTCTACAGACCCAGCATTAATACCTAACACGAGCTTTTCAAAATATTGTTCATTGTTAAACACCGTAATCAGTATACTAGCAATTTCCGAATTTGGTATAACTATAAAACAAGAAAGTAGTTGATACGGCAGGAGTAGAATGGTGGGAAACCAATCTTTACTGGTACTTTCGATAGGAAAACCTAACTATTGCAACCAATAACCTATACTTCGCCACGTCCACTACCTCGTTCATCACAGTACACCCTAACTTGAACGAAAGATTGTTGGATATTTGAGATTGAGTAATTTAGTTGCCAGCTGCAGATATTACGGGATAAGATCGTCGAAATTACGACGGAAATATAAATAAATAGGCAGAGACTCATAGCAGTTGTCCATTGTCCATATCAGGAGTTTCTACTACTTAATACAAAAGTTATATGATGTTGTCAGGATATAATTTCGGTGTCTTTACCTAAAAATTGCGGCCAGATACTCAATTATTCAGGTGATGAGGAATTAGCGATCGCTGAGTCTACTTGCTTCAACAAAATTTCTAAGGTTGAGGAGTTGTCCAAAACTATATCTGCTTGTTGGCACTTATCTTCTAGGGGCATTTGATGATTAATTCGAGTGTAAGCTTGTTCTTGAGTCAGGCGATCACGTTGTATCAATCTCTCTATTTGTTGTTGAAGTGAAGTATTTGTAACCCAAATTTCTGTTACTAAGTCAGTCATTTTGGCCTCAAACAGCAATGGTACTACTAATACTGCTGTGGGGTATCCCTCGGAGGTATGATACCCAAGTTGATTATTTTTGACGATAAACTGCTGAATATTCTGCTCGAAGCGATCGCGTACATAAGGATGAATTTGTTTCTCTAACCAGAATAACTCCTCTTGATTGTTAAAAACAATCTCTCCTAATTTTTGCCTATTAAGATTACCATTAGGTAATAATATATCAGCGCCATAGTGTTCTACTATATTCTCTAAAATCAATGAACCTGGTTGTACAGCTTGGCGGGCATAAATATCTGCGTCCCAAATTGGGAGATGGTAAGTTTTGTTTAAATAATTTGATACAGTGGTCTTTCCTGTACCAATACCCCCCGTTAAACCAATGAGTCGCATTATAAATAAGTCAAAAGTTAAAAGTCAAAAGTTAAAAGTTAAAAATTAAAAGTAGTATGGATAAGAATTGATTTAATTTGGGATTTTTTGAGATGTCTATTAGACATATCCAAGAATAAAAAATCAAATCAATTATCCCAAATAAATTATCAATTCTTCCCCTCCTGGGAGGGGTTAGGGGTGGGTTCCCTTCCCCTCCTGGGAGGTGTTAGGGGTGGGTTCTCTTCCCCTCCTGGGAGGGGCGAGGGGTGGGTTCCCTACTCCCTCTTTTCTGGAGATGTCTATTATGCAAATGAGCTATTTAATTACCTTTTATATATCCTCTTCTATTATAATCACTTTGATTTTTCCGAGCAAGTTACTAAAATTTTAGATACAGTAGAAATGTAAAGTAAAGTAGTTCAAACAGAAATTTTCTATATATCAGGGAACAGGGAAAAGAGAATAGAGAATAGTGAAAAAAGCTTTTTTCTGTCTCAGGTTATCGTCAACATAAGTCAAACACCAACTCGCTACTTGCTATATAATACTTATTTGGTTTGATGTTAGATGTAATTTAATAATTAGAGGATTCAAAAGTATTGACGAAAGAGTAGTTGTATGATATTGGATAAAAAGTCATAAACCAATGAACTATGCACCCATCTTGAACGAAGTTAGAAGTCAGAAGCGAGTGTGTAATTCTGAGGTTCCCTCAGAATGTAAGACACACTCAAGACAGTCAGAAGTCAGAAGTTGTTTTTGTAACGGGGATTTAAGCAAGACTCCAAAAATATTTCGCCTTAAAAGACAGGCTTTTAGACCCAATTATTTTGATAAAATTTACCACATTCTCATAGTTGTCCCCCTAACTGGACTTTGGGTATTGGATGCTGTTGCCTTCCTACCATTCCATAACAGCGAAAATAATGGTAGGTTAGGAAAGATTCCATGGAAAATTTTTTCCGCTAAAATCGCATCAGCTCAATCAATAGTTCCCGAAGAAAACTCAACTAATACAGTAGTAACTCCGGTAATACCATCTCCAGATTCCTCTCAAACTCGCTTTGATATTACAGGTGGGAAGCAATCAAAAGATAATACTAATCTTTTCCATAGCTTCGAGAAATTTAATGTGGAAGAAAACCAAATTGTTAATTTTATATCTAACCCAAATATCAAAAATATTCTAACTCGTGTCACTGGTGGAGATGCTTCTGTAATTAATGGTCTAATTCAGGTAACAGGGGGCAATTCTAACTTACTGATGATGAACCCTGCGGGTATTATTTTTGGTGCAAATGCTAGATTGGATGTACCTGCATCTTTTGTTGTAACTACTGGTTCAGGTATTGGTTTTGACTCTGGTTGGTTCAATAGCATAGGTGAAAATAACTACGATAATTTAACAGGAAATCCCAGTTCTTTTTCTTTCCCAATGACGAATCCTGGAATAATCTTAAATGACGGTGAGCTAACTGTTGAAACTGGCGAAAGCATCACTTTATTGGGGGGGACAATTATTAATACGGGTAAAATTTCTGCACCAGGTGGTGAAATTACGATCTCTACAGTTCCTGGAGAAAATTTAGTCCGTATTAGTCAAGAAGGACGTTTATTAAATTTAGAAATAGCGACAGAGGATGGAGAAAGTTCTGATGATTTACCAGAAGAATTACACAGTTTAAATCCCTTATCTATACCAGAGCTTTTAACAGGTAATAGTGAAGTGATGGAAATGGCTACTGGAGTTAGAGTTAATGATAATAATGAAGTGGTTTTGATAGGTTCAAATCAAGTAATTCCTACAGATTCAGGGACAACGATTGTATCTGGTTCTCTTGATATTTCTTTGGCAGAAAATTCTGAATTTTTAAATACAAGTAGAATCAATATTTTTGGTGAAAAAGTAGGATTATTTAATGCCAAACTTAATGCTTCTGGTCTCTATGGTAGTGGCAATATTAGAATTGGTGGAGATTCTCAAGGTTTAGGAACAGTTCCTAATGCTACTCGTACTTATGTGGATGAAAAGACAGAAATATATGCTACTTCTTTTAGAGGTGAAGGTGGTAATGTAGTTATTTGGAGTGATGAAGAAACTAGCTTTTTTGGAAAAATAGAAGCTCTTGGTCGTATAGAAGAACAGGCTACATCAGCAGGAGAAAACTCTAGTAAAAATTTAGTAGAAGTTTCTAGTCAAGGAAGTTTAATTTTTGATGGTACTGTTAATTTAGGTTCTCCAGATGTGTTGGGAAGTTTATCATTTAAGGCTGAAAATATTAATATTGTAGATGGAAATATTGAGGTTGCAGATAATCCTTTAAGAGGGGAAAGGACAACAGAATCTCAAATATCAAAATCATCAATAGAAAGCATATCAGATAGTACAAATATTACTTTTCAAGCATCTGATGATATTACTGTCAACAATTTATCTGAAACTCAATTAAGCTTTGCTCAGACAAAAGGTGAAATCTCATTTGTTGCAGATAGTGACCAAAATGGTTTGGGGTTTTTTACAATAGACTCAGAAAATACTATTAATACTCAAGGAGCAGCAGTTAATATTTCTGGCACGATTATAAATACTGGAGATATTAATACAGAAGGAGGAGAACTTAATCTTACCAGTAGTCAAGGTTTTGTGATGACTAATAACTTATCTACTACCAATTCAAATACGACAGTAGAAAGTAATGGTGGAGAGATTAATATTACGGCACAGGGAGATATTACGACTGGAGAAATTGATGCGAGTGGAGACTCTAGAGGTGGGAATATCACTATGAATGCTGCTACTAATATTGATATAGAAAGCATTAATGCTAAAGGTACGCAAAGTGGTGGAGAGATTAATATTACGGCACAGGGAGATATTACGACTGGAGAAATTGATGCGAGTGGAGACTCTAGAGGTGGGAATATCACTATGAATGCTGCTACTAATATTGATACAGAAAGCATTAATACTGAAGGTACACAAAGTGGTGGAGAGATTAATATTACGGCACAGGGAGATATTACGACTGGAGAAATTGATGCGAGTGGAGACTCTAGGGGTGGGAATATTACTATGAATGCTGTTACTGATATTGATACAGAAAGCATTAATACTGAAGGTACACAAAGTGGTGGAGAGATTAATATTACAGCACAGGGAAGTATTACGACTGTAGAAATTGATGCGAGTGGAGACTTTAGGGGTGGGAATATTACTATGAATGCTGCTACTAATATTGATACAGAAAGCATTAATGCTGAAGGTACGCAAAGTGGTGGGAATATCGATCTTAGAGCTGGAAATACTCTCAACTTGCGAGGAATATCAACATCAAGCGATAGTAGAGAAACTGGTAACATTACTATTACTGGAGATGAAATTAACCTTTTAGGCGGAGAAAATAGTGTCAGTAGCAATGGGAGACTCATTTTACAACAAGCATCAGAAAATCAAGATATTACTCTGGGAAGCTTTGAAAATATAGAAGGAACAAATGGCAATTTGCCCCTACACCTGACAACAGGAGATTTGGCAACTTTGGCAAATGGTTTTGAGTCTGTTACTATCGGAAAATCTGAAAACTCTGGCAATATTACTATTGCTTCGACAGAAAACAGCAATACAAATGGAGTTGTATTCAATGATCCCACAGCTATTCAAGCAGAAACAATTACAGGTGTAGGTACAATAACTGGGGTAGATAATGCCCAGATTACTATAAATACTAATAGTGATATTTCCACTGGCAATATTTCCACATCCACAGGTATTAGTATTACCAGCATTCAAGGCAATGTTAAGACTGGAGATGTGACGGCAAATACATCAAATAATAGTATTGGCAATATTGATATTATCAGTGGTAGCGGTTCTATCGAAACGGGACAACTAACAACCATAGGAACAACAGCAGGAGGAAATATTAATCTACAAGCAGGCGATCGCATAACTATAGGTAGAATAAATTCTAGTGCTACACCAGGGAATGCAGGAGAAGTTAAACTGAATGCGGAAAACGGTATTGAGGTCATCTCTATACAAGCAGAAGGTGGAAATAGTGGAGGCAATGTAGAAATTATTACAGGTGATACTCTCAGGATAACAGGTACTTTTTTAGACCAAAATCAGAATATTGCTAGTATTTCTACTGCAGGAGAGGTAGTGGGGGGAAATATTGCTATTAGCACTGGAAATACACCTTTTATTGTCGGAGATGCTACAATTAATGGCTCTGTAGGGGCAATTACAGATGGAAAATCAACAGTTTTACCCGATCGCTCTCTACCTAGTAGTTTTGAACTAAAAGAAGTAGAAAACTCTCAACCACAGGATTCTGAGTCTGATGAAACTACATCTGAGTCTGATGAACCTGCACCTGAGTCTGATGAGACTACATCTGAGTCTGATGAGACTACATCTGAGTCTGATGAAACTACATCTGAGTCTAATGAACCTGCACCTGAGTCTAATGAACCTGCACCTGAGTCTAATGAACCTGCACCTGAGTCTACTGAACCTGCACCTGAGTCTACTGAACCTGCAACGGAATCAGAAAGTCAAGAAAATCAACCTCAGTCAGAAGAATCAACCCCTCAAAATGTCACTCAACCAGAATCAACAGAATCTAGTAATTCTGAGGAAAATCAAACTACTACCATTACCGAAACTCAACCAGAATTAGTTGAGGAGCCAAAAAATATAGAGGAACCGCAGACTCAAATTCCCCTTGAAGTAGTAGATAACGAGGAACCTTCAAACACAAATCAAGATATACAGATAGTATCTCAAAACCCCAACGATGAATCAAACGCACCAGTTTTAGATAATACTGAACCTACAACCCCGATAGCAGAAAACACTGTATCCTCAATGAATAGTTCAGAAGAACAAGTTATCCCGATAGTAGAAAACACTGTATCCTCAATGAATAGTTCAGAGCAACAAGTTGTCCCAATAGCAGAAAACACTGCATCACTAATGAGTAGTCCAGAGCAACAAGTTGTCCCGATAGCAGAAAACACTGCATCACCAATGAATAGTCCAGAGCAACAAGTTATACCATTAGTTGTAGAAAATCAAAATCAAAATCAAAACCCAACGACATTAGAATTTGAACAACCGAGTAACTCTCAACTCATGATTGTCGAAAATATGGAAACAAATATTCTTGTAGAAGATACTAATACCAGTTCAATTACATCAGTTTTAGAACCAACTGTTGCTATAGAAAATCCCGCCCAAGGTAAGTCCTCTCAGAAACCAACTCCAACTTTAGTCGTAGAAGAAAGTATGACTACCACTGTTTCCGAAATTTCTAGCAAGGATAATTACAATCAAACTACTTTAACTGAGACTGTATTGCCACAAATAGAGTTAAACAGAGGTAGAGAATTCGCGGGTTATTTAGGAAAAAATATTACTAAAAAAACTGCCACAGCAGCAAATATCCGAAATACCCTCAGTAGCGTAGAAAAAATTGGTATCAGACCAGCAATTATATATGTATCTGCACAACCCAATAATTTAGAACTGCAATTATTTTTGCCAAATGGTAAACCTATTGTTAGAAGTAGTGGGAAAACAAGAGATGAAGTAATTGAAGTTGCCAAAAAATTTACAAATCAGATTAGGACTCCCAGTCAATTAAATTCTCATAATTATTTACAAAATGCTCAAAAATTACATCAATGGTTAATTGCACCAATTGCTGAAGAGTTGGCAAATCATAATATTAATACCCTCGTTTTTTCTATGGATAAAGGTTTGCGAACTATTCCCATTGCAGCTCTACATGATGGTCAACAATTCTTGGTAGAAAAATATAGTTTGGGATTAATTCCTAGTTTTAGTTTAACTGATACAAGCTATGTTGGATTAAATGGTTCTCAAATTTTGGCAATGGGAGCATCTGAATTTCCAGGTAATATCGAGCAAGCTCCTCTACCTGCAGTACCTGTAGAACTTAAAACCATTGTGAATAATCTTTGGCCTGGTCAATCTTTTTTGAATCAAGGATTTACTCTTGAAAATTTAAAGCAACAAAGTAGTAAAGACAAATTCAAAATTATTCATTTAGCTACTCATGGAGAATTTCATCCAGGGGGTGCTGACAATTCTTATATTCAACTCTGGGATACTAAGTTACGCTTAAATCAATTACGCCAGTTACGTTTGTATAATGCACAGGTAGAGTTATTAGTTTTGAGTGCTTGTACTACTGCAGTCGGAGATGAAGAAGCTGAGTTAGGTTTTGCTGGGTTAGCAGTGCAAGCAGGAGTCAAGTCTGCTTTGGCAAGTCTTTGGTATGTTAGTGATACTGGTACTTTAGCTTTAATGACTGAGTTTTATCAGAATTTATCTAACAGACCAATTAAAGCAGCAGCATTACGACAAGCACAGTTAGCAATGTTACGAGGAGAGGTGCATTTACAAGATGGTCATATACTCCGAAATGGTAATCAACATCTTCCTCTACCACGGGAGTTAGCTAGAGGAGGTAGAAGGGATTTATCTCATCCTTATTATTGGGCAGCATTTACGATGATTGGTTCGCCATGGTAAAGGAATAATTAATAATTAATAATTAATAATTAATAATTAATAATTAATAATTAATAATTTTAATACCCACATTCTGCACTTCAGTTTGTATCATTAAAAGTAGTATATAAATCCGTAGCTTTGTAGGTATTTATACTATACAAATCATCTCAATTACTTTTTTCGTCGATCAAATAATGAAGTAAAAAATTTACGCATAAATACTTGCTTGATCGTGTACTCGATCGCGACAGCTATGATTTTCTTCTCAAATTCTGTCTCCTGTCTCCTGTCTCCTGTCTCCTCCTTCTATACTAAATTTTGTGGTGCGGAATGTGGGTTAATAATTAGGGTTTGCTGAATAAATCTCAAAGCATTGACGAATAAATCCACATTCCGCAGGTCAATTTGTAATACCAGTTTGATAAATCTTTGCTACAAATACTTAGGTTACTGTTTAGGAGTCAGAAGACAGGAGTCAGGAGTCGTATGGAAATGGGTTTTATGCCATTTATTATATAGTAATTTATCTTTTTCCTCCAATAAATATTTCCTACAAATTATTTTAATACTGCTTATTATCTGTAACATTCTTTTTTAAAATTGGTATAACATGAAAATTAGTATAAAATTCTGAGGCTGTTTAAGTATTTATACTATATAAATTATCTTCATTTACCTCGATCAAGAGTCAAATTCTCAGTTAAATATTAAGTATAAATATTTATTGAATCGTTGACTCTTATTGACCACTATAATTTTATTCTTAATGCATGACTTTTGACTTTTGACTTAAATTTTTATGCTACATTTTTTCGTGCGGAATGTGGGTTAAAAGGGGAGGCGCATACCCACAATTTTTCGGTAAAAGAAGGCAGAAGGAAAAATAGAGAAATAAAATAGAAAGTTCAACTTTGCTCTGGTGCGATCGCTATTCAATACCGTTCTACATACCATCCAGGGATACCATAATTCCACCCTCTCATAGTTTCAAAAGGGTCTGCTTTTCTTAGTCTCTCATCATCACACACAGCTATCAGAGATTTTAAGTTATTGTTAATTTGTTGTTTTTCAGTTACGTTTTTCCAAGTATTTTGTGGGATATTTTTTTCTTTCTCAATCATTTTTTTGATCCAAATTGTTTGCTAATTTAACATTAACCTACTGATTGAATAAATCAATCCCTCCGGTCATTAATCTCAATATTTCATTAAATAAATTTAAACTTTGTTATGTTTAGAAAATTTACGCAACGACACTAATTATAGCGATATAGTAATTTCATTTGAGTTGCTTCAAAAACCTGTCGCTTTTAGGCAACAGCTCCGGAAAGCAACAGCTCCAGAAGGTAATATCATGTCCGGATAATTAGTGATAAAAAAACCTTTTCTCTTCTCACCTTTTCTTTCCTTCTGCCTCCTGCCTCCAGCATAGCTGCCTTACCTCCTCCAAAGTGTAAGTATTCAACCGGACATGATATAAGAAGGTTTGCTAGACTTTTTACTGTTATAGCGCTGTGCGCAGCTCATCTGGCAACAGCTCATCTGGCAACAGGGGGAATAAAAAGCTTATTTTATAAGACTTTTAGCTATTGGACACTTCCTGCAATTTGTAAATATCCCAGCGCACATTGCTATAGTAAATAACCAATTCTTGTTTAATATCAAATACGTTTAATTCGGTATAAAAAAATGTTCCATCTTCAACCATTAGCAAATATTTCTCCATCTCCCCCGCTCCCCTGCTCCCCCGCTCCCCTACTCCCCTACTCCCCCGCTCCCCTACTCCCCTACTCCTTCTCTCCTAGATAACTAATTCCCCGGATTTGATATAATCTCCCTGAATCAGAGTATGCAATTGCCAATCAGCAGAAGTTTGAGGATAATCACTGCGGTAATGTCCGCCTCTACTTTCGGTGCGCCAAGCAGCACTTTTCAAAATTAAATAAGCAACATCAGTCAGATTGAGAGTTTCCGCAGCTAGCTTCAGGTTTTGTTCAGCCCGATCGGAATTTAATTGCACCGTTTGGTTGGGTTTTGCCTTGAGTAAGTATCCCATAATATTCAAATCAGTTAGTTGAGAACGCCAAATATTCAGTTGTGATATTCCATCTTCAAGTATTGCTTGAGAACGAGAAATACCAGCACTGTTCCACAGGAGTTTGGGTAAATTTTCTCTGATTGAGTTAACTTTCTCCATCTCGTTATCCCAATCCTGTTCTTCCCTCTTCATAGGTAGAGACGGATATTCAGAATCCTCATCATTAATCTGAGGGTGAACCGTCAGCTGAGACAATTGAGCAGCAAAAACAATACATTCTAGTAAAGAATTACTCGCTAAACGATTAGCACCATGTACCGTACGAACTAAACTGTAGAAAATTGTGACAGCTTAATATCTTTATATTGGATTAACCAATACAGGCTGTACGGCGCAGCTCACTATTCCCTCGGCAGTAAATGCCTCTGGGAATTTCTTATCTTAAATTTGAAGACTGCCATTAACGTCAGCATTAATGACTATACCAGTTCCACTCCGTTTGGAAACCACGTTTGACTCGTTTACCCCTATAAGTTTCATGTTTAATTGGTTGCTCAAGGTCAAGGGCAGATGTTTTGCTTGTATAGCTTTCCTCTGTTTCAATCACCTTGATTCCTGCTAGCTGACATTTATAAGTAATTTGCTTGGGCTTTCTTATCATGTGGTATTTGAGTAAAATTTTGGTTATTTTTTTTGCCGATGTTTGCACCTTGTTTCCAATTATCATTTTTTCCTATGACTACAGTACCAATATTATTTGTGGTTAAATACAAGGGCCACTAAGAAACTGGTGTTATGCAGATAATTCTCGACAAAACGGTTCCGATGATAACTCAATGCTTCTATCTTACGGCTGCTTTTTCTGTTCCCTTTGAGATGACTTTGGTACTTGGCTTTACGCTTATTATAAAGTTGATTAACACTTTTTAGTGGCTTCCCGTTAACAAGCATAGGCTTAACGCCAGGCTTGGCAAGTAGATAGAGCTACCTTACTGTCAATCCCTAAGTCTATTCCTGCTACATATGTTGAGTGTATTTGTGGCTGAAGAGTTTTTTCATACACTACTTCAATTATATAGCAGCTAGTCGCAGGTACTATCCTGACTTCGATGACAGTATCCACAACTACAGGTATGCATGATTTCACTCATTGATAAGTGACAAATACCATCTTTTAGAGGGGCTTTGTAGACTGATTATGCATGAGTATATAAC
>NZ_JAAHHG010000094.1 GCF_010692555.1 Okeania sp. SIO3B5
CTCTTAGGTCTTTCTGCTGCCTCTTGCAGAGGAGCTGCGCTAACAATGCACCAGCCTCCAAGGTCAAGCCTCTTTTCGGTCTAAAGGCGCGCTCCACAGACTGACACTGCTAGCCCAGCAGCCAAGTTTTAAGTTTAACACACTATTGGCATGCACCGCAAAATTGATTGGTTTTCCCATCTCTATGCTCCCCTTCGGGAGAGCGCGGGTCTTCAAGCAACGTTGAGATAAAATGTGGAAGGACCCGGTTTTAACCAGTGCTGAAACTCATAATTCAAAAATTCAAAAATTTTGTTTTGTGATAAAATAAAAAATTGGAGACCTTAATCGGGTGGAGGTATAACCGCGCAGAATGAAACAATTGGGAACCCATCTAGTCGTTGATGCCTGGCAGTCCCCTGGGGAGCTGCTCAACGACCCTGAACGTATCCGTCGCTCTTTAATTGATGCAATTACAGCAGGAGGAGCAACTCTCATAGACTTATGTGTTCATCAGTTTAGTCCTCATGGAGTAACTGCGACGGCAACACTGGCAGAGTCTCATATTGCCATCCATACATGGCCTGAGTTAGGTTACTTTGCTGCTGACTTATTCTTTTGTGGTCATGGAAACCCCCATAAAGCTATAGAGATTCTAGAAACCGCTCTCCAAGCTAAACAAATAAAATTGACTGAGATTAAGCGTGGTTTTGACCCTGGGATGGGAGTCCAAGATACATTAACAAAAGATTGTAATGTTAATAATTTGGCGCAAACGAGTTTAGCTAGAGGATGAACAACCAATCTAAATTAATTGCAACTAAAGTGCATATATGCTTGGTTTAAATTAATAATCCCACGACGCAAGCCGTGGGGTTATAAGTTATCATAATGTATTGGAGTATGTAATTTCTTAGATATAAGGATTTGTTATTGCAGTAGCAAAGCGGAGCGTTATCGTTGATTTAAAATTGGGCGTACAACCCAGTACCCAGCACCAAATGCAGCAATTACAATCAAACAAATAGTAATTATTAACCAAATTCCATTCAGTTCAGATACTTGCTTGGAATTAAAATTTCTACTGTAGCGACTTCTATCTGGTTCTTCTGTAAATAGATACTCTGGAGAATCTGGATCGTCTATTTTTTTAGACTCGGTGAATGGTAGAGAAGGTGAGGCAGATGATGGTTCAGGAGAGTCTACCTCAAAATCAGAATTAAAAGAGTTATCTCTAAAAGTATCTACTCTAAGTTGAGAGTTGGGAAAAGAAGAAACTTGAGGTTGAGTTACTTGAGTTACAAGCAGGGAAGAATTCAGAGTTTCTTGTAACTGTGTCGCAGACTGAATAACTTTTTCAAATTCTCTTCTGAGTTTTTGATTTTGCTGGATTAATTGCTCATTATGAACTTTTAGTGATTCTAGCTTAATTTGAGTTGCTTGTAGTTCAGCAGTAGCTTCTCTATAGACAGAAATAGGTACAGATGGAGAGTAGTTATTTTCAGGATTATGTCCCATCTGATTAGATGCGCTAATATTTTGCATTATTTTACTATTATGATATTTTTCAATCATTATGGCGGATAATTAGTGAAATTAGACAAATAAAATAGAAATTCGTCAAGTTACTATTACTATCAAAGAAAAATATTCACTTATACAAATAGACATCTCCATATTATTGATTATTTAATTAGGGCTTGCTGATTAAATATCAAAGCATTTACAGATAAAGGTTTTAGCCTTTTTAGGAAAGTTAGTATTTTAGGTAAGAGTTGGGCAGAAAAATCATTCTTACAATTCTTACTCCTACCTCCTCGCTCATTCCCATTTCTTCTGTCTCCTGTCTTCCCCTCCTGGGAGGGGTTAGGGGTGGGTTGTCTCCTGTCTCCTACCCCAGCAAAAAGACTTTTTCAGCAAACCCTAATTAATATCTATGAATTATTCTGAAACTAACCATGAACTTTCTCAAGAATTTAGTACACAAGAACCTAAATATGGAGAACGAAATATATTAGAAGGAGAGTTAATTACTTTTCCTAATCCTCGTGTTGGACGACGTTATGAGATTAATATTACTTTACCAGAATTTACTTGTAAATGCCCCTTTTCTGGTTATCCAGATTTTGCCTCAATTGACGTAAAATATGTTCCAAATGAACGAGTAGTAGAATTGAAAGCTCTGAAATTGTATATTAACAGTTATCGCGATCGCTATATTTCCCATGAAGAATCAGCGAATCAAATTTTAGATGATTTTGTAGCAGCTTGTGACCCTTTAGAAGTAAAAATAAAAGCTAATTTTTCTCCAAGAGGCAATGTTCATACTACTATTGAAGTTGAACATTATAAATAGAATCGTAAGCATTCAGCAGTCAGCTATCAGCTATCAGCTTTATTACCCTTAAAGGAGAAACAAGAAAAAATTTTCATTATTAGTCAATCCTCTTCTTTTCAAGGAGAGGTAATTGTTAATTAAGGGTTTGCTGAAAAAAGCAAACTGTGGGAGAGTGGGAAGTGCGGGGACCCACCCCTAAACCCTTCCAGGAGGCAGGGTCTATTTAGGGTCTGCTGAAAAAATTGGTTGGTGGGGGTAGGACACGGGGACACGGAGACGCGGGGACAAGTCGATTTGTGGGCGAACAAGCAACAGTTTCGGCCATTTGATGTGAAGAAATTTTCTTGAATTTCAGCAGAAAATTTCAGTAAATTGATGTCAATAAGAGCCATAAACTTAGAGATAAACTGAATACAAAAAGCTCAATAGCTTTAGCTATCCTGACTTTTAGCTTTATGAGCGCAAGCCCTATTTATTGTCACTAGATAAAACAGGAGTCAAATTCTCAGTTAAATATTAAGTATAAATACTTACTGAATTGTTAATTTTGATTGACCACTATAATTTTCTTCTAACTTTTGACTTTTGACTTTTGACTTTTGAATTTTTCATATTAGTTCATATCTTGAGGGTCAATTTCCCCTTGAACAACTGAACTATCAATTAATTCCTCTGATACAGTTTGATTAACTTTTTCTTCTTCTTCATACTCCAAAAACCCATTAACAATTTGCTCATTTTCTAACTCTTCCAATTGAGTAATCTTAATTTGGTCTAGACGTGGGCCTTCAGCAGAAATAACAGTAAATTCAAGACGGTCATACCATAACTTTTCTCCAATAGTAGGTATTTTTTGTAACTGATAAATCAAAAATCCTCCCAAAGTTTGATAATTCTCAGTTAGAGGTAAATCCAAATTCAATAGTTCATTAACTTCTTCTACACTCAACTGGGCCTGTACAATGAAAGTTTGATCGTCCAACATTTGCAGAGTAAATTCTTCACTACCAGTTACTTCATAGCTATTACCACCAATAATTTCAGCAATCAAATCCTCTCGCGTAATTAATCCAGCAGTACCACCAAATTCATCTACCACTATTACCATTTCTGGATGCTGACGACTGTTTGGAATTTGACGCATCCTTTGCATCAATGATAATAACTCGCTCAAATACATTTGTTCAGATACAAACCTTACAGGGCGAACCCAAGAACTAATTAAGGTCTGTGGGG
The DNA here is from genome assembly GCF_010692555.1 of Okeania sp. SIO3B5. Lineage (GTDB taxonomy): Bacteria > Cyanobacteriota > Cyanobacteriia > Cyanobacteriales > Microcoleaceae > Okeania. Next base: position 3,554 of record NZ_JAAHHG010000094.1, read on the forward strand.
ATAATAAACCTTGTGCTAAAGGTTTGGCCAATTCTTTGAAATCTATAATGCCCTGAATATCATCTATAGACTCACCAATTACAGGATAACGAGAATGGCCAGATACCTTAATTTCATCTAACAAATTTTTAAAAGTAGCCGTACTAGAAATAGCATCTATATTGGTGCGTGGAACCATGACTTCTAAAGCTGATACCTCCCCAAATTCAAAGACATTACTAAGTAACTGTCGTTCTTCCGCTTCTAAACCAGTTGATTCAGTAGAAGTAGAAATAATTAATTGTAATTCTTCAGGGGTAACTGGTGTTTTCCAGACATTACCAGTGTATTTAATTCCTATTAGTCGTAACAACCAACGAGTAGATTGATTTAAGACCCAAATAAATGGATTAAAGAAGCGAGATATAGCTAGACTCAAAGGACCTAATAATCTCGATAACTTTTCTGAATACAATAGTGCTACTGACTTTGGGCATAATTCTCCTAGTACAATTTGCAGGTAAGCCAAAATAAAAAAGGTAAAAATTGGGATAGCTAGGGAGTGAGCGATCGCTTGACTAACATGAGTAGAAAGTGGTAGTTCAACTATTGCAGCTTTAACAATCATGGCTATAGTTCCTTCACCTATCCAACCCAAAGCTAAACTAGACAAAGTAATACCTAACTGAGTTGTTGAGAGTAGTCTGTCTATATTTTTTTGAAGTTTTTGAACAATTTTGGCTTGAACATCACCTGCATCTACTAATTGATTAATGCGGGATCTACGCACAGAAACTATAGAAAATTCTGCTACCACAAAAAAGGCATTGATGGTAATTAGCAGAAAGACTGACAAAAGTCGCGACATTATCTCTGCCGATGTCAGTATTTCTAAGCTTGGCATCTGTCCCAAACTTACTGCCATTGATTCTGCCTCAGACCATTTCTCAAAAGTTTTGTTATATCTCCTTGGGGGTAGAAAGTAGGGAGTAAGGAGTAGGGAGTATGGTTCAAAGACATAAGATATTTTGGATTAATGCCGATAATCCTTACAAACATTACTGAATAATTATTATTATTTAATAACTGAAGTCGCATCGGAAGTATAGCATTATTTTTGAGAATTGGTATCAGACCTCTGAACATTTTCATGTTGAATACTTACAATTTATACATACCATTAAATCTTGGGCAACTTCATTAGATTTCTTTGCTCTTAAAACTTCAAACTTCACTAATTTTGCTTTCTCTTAAAACGATAAATCAATTAACTTATTTATATTTTTATCTAAACTAACAACCTACTAAAAAAAACCTAATCCACTTAATTTATTTTGATTTTAGACATCTTTAAATCTAGCTTTTGATCTGGATAATCTGTCAATTCCAAAGAAAGTTCTTTAGCATTATCTAATAAGGCAACTGGAATCGTAATAATACCATAATATCTTCTGCCATTTGGTGGTAATTCTCCTGGTAAATCTTCTGTACTTGCGCTGAGAGACCTTCCCTGGTCGTCTGTAACATTCAAAAAACTGTACAAAAACCTTATAGACCGGTCTCCTTCATTTTTTAAATTGACATCTAAAACTAAAGAATTACCCCATCGACGAACATCATTAACTTCTAGAGCTACTCCAGCATCACTACTAACAATTGGAAAACTTTGTTGGGATTGATTTTCTTCAGCAGATTTTGCCTTGGCTTGTTTTTTCTGAGAATCTTTTTTAGTAGTTGTCTCTTCAATTACTCCACCATTTCTGATGATATTTTTCACACGGGCAATAACCTTTTCCTCTTCTAAAAAGACCAATTTTTCTTGGCGATTTGAATTGTTTCTAGCACCTGCTAAATTATTAGTGGGACGAGTATCTGGTTGAGTAATTCCTTTTAAAGCTTCTCTGCCTAGTTGAAATCCCCAAGAGGCACTACTCAAACCTGCACCAAACATTAGGGTTAGTAAGCTCAGAGTTAGCACAATACTAGAATTCATAGTTTTTTTATTTTTTAGGCATAATATTGTTTTCTGTTATGATATACTATATCTTATGTATAAATTTAGAGACATTTATGTCCAAAATTTTAATTTTAACTCAAGAAACTATGCTATAGTAGATTAACTAATCTGAGAAAACCTTAAGATGGTTTAATTTAACTATATAATAGAGGTAAACTTGGAAATAAGCGCCTTTGGCCGATTGGGGAGGCAGCGAGCTCATAATTCGCTTTAAGGCTGGTTCGATTCCAGCAGGGCGCATACAAATAAATTAAATTAATTTATCCAAATATACTAAAGTCTTTGCTGGTTAAAGATTTTAGCATTTTCTAGTAAATTTCAGGACTTACCCATAACCACTAAAATATAGTAGGGGTTAACGGCCGTTAAACCCTAAAAATGATGTATGGTCTGGTATTCTGCGTAAGTCCTATAATATGTCTGAAAAATTCCCGATTTTCCCATCTCTGCTATCCCACAACTTCAAATCACCAAAATTTTCATTTTGTGAAGCTCAAAAAATCTAGAGAGGAAGATAAATCAAATTCGGTAAAAAACTGTGATAGTATAAATATAGTAGGGGTTGTTCGCCCATACTCATGACTTTTTATTCAACAAAAAAAAAGACAGTTTTAGATAAATAATAGCGATCGCTCAGAGTAGTAATTTTCAGTTTGTTCATTTTGTGAAGCTTCGAGAAATATAGAGAGGAAGATAAATCAAATTCGGTAAAAAACTGTGATAGTATAAATATAATAGGGGTTGTTCGCCCATACTCATGACTTTTTATTCAACGCAAAAAAAAGAGAGTTTTAGATAAATAATAGCGATCGCTCAGAGTAGTAATTTTCAGTTTGCTCATTTTGTGAAGCTTCGAGAAATATAGAGAGCAAAGATAAATCAAATTCGGTAAAAAAACGTGATAGTATAAATATAGTGGTGGTTGTTCGCCCATACTCATGACTTTTTATTCAACACAAAAAAAGATGGTTTTAGATAAATAATAGCGATCGCCCAGAGTAGTAATTTTCAGTTTGCTCATTTTGTGAAGCTTCGAGAAATATAGAGAGCAAAGATAAATCAAATTCGGTAAAAAAACGTGATAGTATAAACATAGTGGTGGTTGTTCGCCCATACTCATGACTTTTTATTCAACGCAAAAAAAAGAGAGTTTTAGATAAATAAAAAGGAGCGATCGCCACCTCTCCTCAACTAATAAATAACTAAATTAACTCCAACGTTGTAGTTATAGGAAAGACAAAAGCAAAATTTAAAAGCTTCCATCTTCCCCCTATTCCTTAATTTAACCAAGGACGAGTAACTTCTTCCAACTGATTAAATTCCTCTTGATTCATCTCCCAACCAATAGCCCCTATATTTTGTCGAACTTGTTCAGAATTTTTACAACCAGCAATAGGAATCACACCATCTTGAAAAACCAACCAATTCAGAGCAACCTGAGCCAGAGTTTTGTCATATTTTTCACCAATTTGTTTTAACAAAGACATCACAGGAGCAATTTTTTCCAAACCCTTTTTCTGGAAACGAGAATCAAATTGACGAGCGCCAGTCGGCGGTTTTTCCAAAGTATATTTGCCAGTTAATAAACCTTGAGCCAAAGGACTATAAGCTAAAATTGTCACCCCTAACTCTCTAGCTGTATCCAAAATTCCTTTAGCTTCAATTTGTCGAGAAAGTAGAGAATATCTCACCTGATTAGTTGCTAAAATTACCCCTCGTTTTTCCAGAATTGCATGAGCTTGACACATCTCTTCAGCCGAATAATTACTAACACCAACCGCTTCAACTCTACCCTGTTTTACTTCATCAGCCAAAGCATTTAATAAAGTTTCCTGACTCATAAAAAAAGTAAACGGCCAATGTATTTGATAAAGAGTAACTTTCGGCAACATTAATCGTTTCAAACTAGCAGTAACAGCATCAGCAATAGACTCAGGAAAAAATCTCCAAGGTATAGGACCATATTTAGTAGCAATTTGCACAGGTTGTTCAGTTTTTTGCATGAATTTTCCCAGCAATTCTTCTGACAAACCATTGCCATAAACTTCAGCAGTGTCAAAAAAATTTATCCCTGCTTCTAAGGAAGTTTGAAAAGCAGCTTCTACTTCATTAGCACCATAATTACTGCCATAATTCCAAAACAATTTATCCCCCCATGCCCAAGTGCCAATACAAATGGGATTAACAGTTATTCCTGTTTTACCTAAATTAGTTGTTGCCATGGTAATTTCATTTATCAGTTATCAGTTATCAGTTCCTCAAATTCTGTATCTTCTTACCTCCTTATTATAGGAAGTACAGAAAAAGGAGGCTATAGCAATCATAAATCATTTGTAAAAAATATTAAGGATATATAAAAAGTCTGAAACTTTTACACCTATTCCCTGTTCTATAGCAATCCTAAATAAGTTGCGGGTAATCAAAAAGTAGATAAAAAAACTGAAACTCTTACCTGTTCCCTGTTCCCTGTTCCCTGTTCCCTGTTCCCTAAAAGCGGTAAGATTTTTATACACAAATAAAATAGAATTGCTATATAAATTCAAATATTTTTTACCCGTAACTGAAATAAGATTGCTATAACTGATATAGTAAGGAAGGAGTTGGTTAAGACATAGATTGATGATAAACCTCAGATAGAGAAAAGCTTTTGCTGGGTGCATCTCATATTTGCAAAAATACTTTTTTCCTATCTATTCCCTGTTGCCTGTTGCCTAAAAGCGATAAATTTTTGGCTTTATTCAAAATTGAGATGCACCCCTTTTGCCACTGTTTCCTGTTCTCTGCTATAACTGAATTTACTTCTTATTTAATACTTAATAATAATATAGTTATGACAATAAAAGATTCTTCCAGTCCACTCAAATTTATCAAATTAATCCAAGAAAACTTTCTATTTTTTAGATTAGGTTTATATCAAATGGGGTTAGGAACAATGTCAGTTTTAACTCTCGGAGTTTTGAACCGAGTGATGATTACTGAATTAACAATTCCTGCCACAATCGTAGCATTTACTTTGTCATTGTATCAATTTATGGCACCAGCAAGGGTTTGGTTTGGTCAAATGTCTGATGTTAAACCTTTGTTTGGTCAACACCGTACAGGTTATATGTGGATAGGGGCAGTTTTGTTTACTTTAACTGCTTTTATTGCTGTACAAGTTATGTGGCAGGTTGGTGATAGTTTAGAAGTGAATGGTTGGACGAATCCCACATTTTTTTGGGTCGGAATGTTGGGTTTAATGTTTATAATTTATGGTTTGGCTTTAAGTGCAAGTTCTACACCTTTTGCTGCATTATTGGTAGATATTTCTGATGAAGATAATCGTTCTAAAGTTGTTGGTATAGTTTGGTCGATGTTGATGGTAGGAATTATTATTGGAGCAATTACCAGTAGTGTTTTACTGAAGCAGGTTGGTGTGGGGGCACAATTAGAAACTGTTAAGGCATCTGTTAATAGTTTGTTTATTAAGGTGCCGGCAATTGTGTTAATTCTTGCTTTTATTTCCACAGTGGGAGTTGAACAAAAACACTCTCGTTATCGCACTCGTTCAACTATTGCTAATCGGGAAGATAAAGTTACTCTAGGAACAACTTTAAAAGTTTTAAGAGCTAGTCGTCAAACAGGTTTATTTTTTACATTTGTATTTGTACTAATTATTAGTTTATTTATGCAGGATGCAGTTTTAGAACCCTATGGTGGAGAAATATTTTCGATGCCAATTTCTGAAACTACAAGATTGAATGCTGTATCGGGTATGGGAACTTTAATCGGATTAGGTACAACGGGATTTTTAGTAGTACCAAGATTGGGTAAGAAAAATTCTCTAAAAGTGGGATGTGTAGCTACAACTATTAGTTTTATCTTAATAGTTATGTCTGGGTTTACTGGCAACCCTTCTTTATTTAAGGGGGCTTTATTTTTATATGGTTTAGCTGCTGGTTTAACTACTACTGCTTCTCTAAGTTTAATGTTAGATTTAACTGTGGCAGAAACAGCAGGAACTTTTATCGGTGCCTGGGGATTAGCTCAAGCAATGGCAAGAGGATTATCTACAGTTATTGGTGGTGCGTCTTTAGATTTAGGTAGGCTTTTATTTAATATTCCAATGCTTGCTTATGGCTTAGTTTTTCTCATGGCAGGAATAGGAATGATACTGTCAATTTTTCTGTTAAATAGAGTCAATGTACGAGAATTTCAAGATAATTCGAAACAAGCGATCGCTACTATTTTAGAAGGAGAATTAGATTAATTAATAATTAATAATTAGGGTTTGCTGAAAAAGTATTTTAGTTAGGAGTAGAAGACAGGATAAAAGGGTCGGGAGTGAGGACGTAGGAGTAATAATTGTCCCAAGATTGTTCTGTCAAAATCTTGACCAAAATCCTAAAATTTTGAACCATTACCACTTAGAAACTCGCACTTTTTGATACTTAAAAAGGCACTTACCTTTATATAAAAGACTTTTAAATTTAATCAGCAAGCCCTAATTAATAATTACCTCTCGTTGAAAAGAAGAGGATTGACGCGGTAGGGAAAATTTTTTCTTTTCTCTTGGTCGAGACCTAGCCATCCCTCGACTGCTTTTCTCCTTTAAAGGAGAGGCTTTAAACCTTAATTATTCGGTAAAAACTAAGTTTTGAAGAAGAATTCAGTATACAGGATTCTGGAGAAAAATTAGGTTTGGGTTTGATGGAGAAAAGTAGCAATTTTTTAGTATCCCTATCATATTTTTCCTGCTTACTTCTTACTTATTAGTTATTGGGGATAAATTGAGGGATAAAAATTATTCAACTAATCCTGATTAACCATAATCTAGGTATGAGATGGTAGGTGAATAAATTATTTGGAGATGGCTGACAAAAGCTCAGTTTTGAACAAGAAGTCAAAACACAGGAGTCTGGGGAGAAATTAGATTTGGGTTTGATGAACAAGAGTGGCAAATTGGGTGCATCTCAATGCGTGAATAAAGCCAAAAATTTATCGCTTTTAGGGAACAGGGAACACCGGATCTGGGAACAGGGAACAGGGAATATATAGGAAAAAAGTATTTTTGCAAATATGAGATGCACCCTCTTACTTGTTACTTCTTACAGATAAATTGACCGATGAAAATTCTTCAAGTAATCTTGATTAACCATAATCTAGGTATGAGATGGTAGGTGAATAAATTATTTGGAGATGGCTGACAAAAGCTCAGTTTTGAACAAGAAGTCAAAATACAGGATTCTGGAGAGAAATTAGATTGGAGTTTGATTAACAAGAGTGGCAAATTTTCATTATCCCTATCATCTTTTATTTTCTTACTCCCTACTTCTTACAGATAAATTGACCGATGAAAATTCTTCAAGTAATCTTGATTAACCATAATCTAGGTATGAGATGGTAGGTGAATAAATTATTTGGAGATAGGTGGTAAAAGCTCAGTTTTGAACAAGAAGTCAAAATACAGGATTCTGGAGAGAAATTAGATTGGAGTTTGATTAACAAGAGTGGCAAATTTTCATTATCCCTATCATCTTTTATTTTCTTACTCCCTACTTCTTACAGATAAATTGACCGATGAAAATTCTTCAAGTAATCTTGATTAACCATAATCTAGGTATGAGGTGGTAGGTGAATAAATTATTTGGAGATAGGTGGTAAAAGTTCAGTTTTGAACAAGAAGTCAAAATACAGGATTCTGGAGAGAAATTAGATTGGAGTTTGATTAACAAGAGTGGCAAATTTTCATTATCCCTATCATCTTTTATTTTCTTACTCCCTACTTCTTACTCCCTACTTCTTGCAGATAAATTGACCGATGAAAATTACTCAAGTAATTGTGATTAACCATAATCTAGATGTTAGCTTGCAGGTGAATAAATTATTTGGGGATAGGTGGCAAAAACTCAGTTTTGAACAAGAAGTCAAAATACAGGATTCTGGAGAGAAATTAGGTTGGAGTTTGATTAACAAGAGTGGCAAATTTTCATTATCCCTATCATCTTTTATTTTCTTACTCCCTACTTCTTACTCCCTACTTCTTACAGATAAATTGACCGATGAAAATTCTTCAAGTAATCTTGATTAACCATAATCTAGGTATGAGGTGGTAGGTGAATAAATTATTTGGGGATAGGTGGTAAAAGTTCAGTTTTGAACAAGAAGTAAAAATACAGGAATCTAGGGATAAATTAGATTGGAGTTTAATTAACAAGAGTGGCAAATTTTCATTATCCCTATCATCTTTTATTTTCTTACTCCCTACTTCTTACTTGTTAGTTATTACAAATAAATTGACCGATGAAAATTACTCAAGTAATTGTGATTAACTATAATCTAGATATGTCTGATTTATTAAAGCTTCTCTAGCCTCGCAACTTGATATAATCAATTTATAGAGTGAAAAAAGGAATAATACAAATGGTTGGTTATAACCCTGAATTCTTAGGTACAGACTTTCCGTTACCAATGCCTAGTTTTTCCCCAAGTCTAGTTGGTAACGTTTTGAGAAAACCAGAACTGCGAGACGATATATATGTAGATTATATTAACTTCACTGTCATTATGAATCGCGTGCGACGTTCGCCACTCGTAACGGCTCTCAATATTGACCAAAATCTGCTCAAAAAAGTGCAACGGAAGCGTGGATGGGATATTGATACTCGTGTAGGTTTTGAGTACCAATTAGACAACGATTATTATGCTAACAACTATTGGGATAGAGGACATTTAGCGAGAAGAGCAAGCGCTGCTTGGGGCAATTCCAAACAGGAGGCAAGAAGAGCTTCTGATGCAACTTTTTTCTTTACCAATGCTGCATTGCAACATGAGAATTTCAATCAAGATGAATGGCTAGCTTTAGAGAATTGGGTTAAGGATTTGACTCTTGATCAGAACGGTTTAATCACAGAATTTACTGGTCCCATTTACGGCGATTTTGGTAGAACAGTTACTCCTTCTAGTCGTCAACCTGCGGTAGTCCCTTCTGGATTCTTCAAAATTGTATGTTTCATTAACGGACAAACACAGGAATTAGATGTGCGAGCATTTATCATGTGTCAAGATGCAGATGCTATGGCAGATAAACGAGGAAAAGAGCTTTTTGACTTTCAACGCTATCAAGTCACGGTATCAGAGATTGAAGAGTTAACAGGATTATTTTTTGATGACAAAATCTATGAAAAAAATCCTCTCCTGTTTAATGAAAATGAAGAAGCAAAAGAGAAATTAAATATAGATAGTTTTCCGGAGTATATCCCTGTAGATGAACCAGAAGAAATGATTTCTCCCGAGACAAAACGACAAGATATCGGTGAAGAATTACCAGTTTATATTGCTGCTGCGATGGTGAACCCAAAAGGAGACGAACGTCAAAATGAATGGGTTTCTGTTATCAATCTGTCCCCAGATGAAATTGATTTAACAGGCTGGACACTATCAGATATGAAGCGGATTCCTCTTCAGTTGGATACAGTTTTGGCAGGAGAGCAACGGATACTAAAACCGGGAGAAGCGAGGCAAATTAAACCTTTAAATCCGTTGGCACTTTCTAATAAAGGAAGTACGATTGCTCTTTATCAACCAATGGAAGGAAGCGAAAGAGGTTTGCGCATTGATCGAGTTCATTATAGTCAAAAACAAGCTAGTGTAGAGGGTATGCCAATCGTATTTTCCTATCAAAGAAAAAACAAATCTTCATTAATTGATAATTGATAATGGATAATTGATAATTACCTCTGGTTAAAACCGCTCTTGATTGAATATAAGGAGATATTATTTCTTTTGTTTTCCCCTTAAAAGGGGAGACTTTAAACCAGAATTATTTAATAATTAATAATTAATAATTCGGGCTTGCTGAATAAATCTGAAAGTATTTATACCAATTTTAAAAAAGAATGCTACAAAAAGGTAGACCTTGATCGGATATGCTTAAAAATAGCTAGTCTAGTTAATTTTAGATAGTTATTTATATTGTTTTTCCATTTTTTTAAATATTTATCCCTTCTTCCTTCTTCCCTCTTCCTTCTTTCTTACTTCTACCATTTGTAACAAACATTTATTAAATTGGTATTACTGATATTGGTTTTAGCATTTTATATCATGTCCGTTGGTATCGTTTGTGTATAAAGTTGGGGAAATATCTAGCGCCATATAAGGTTTTTCCTTCTCTTAAAGCTTCTTCCTTCTTCCTTCTTCCTTCTTCCTTACCTTCTCTATACAATACCGATGCTACCGGACATTATATTAGAATTGAAAAAAGTACCAGCTTTGGAATGGAAAAATTTCAAAAAGCTAGTATTTTGGGATGATTATGGCAGAAAAATTGAGAGACAAAACTTAGCTCCTACCTCAGCAAAAAGACTTTATTCAGCAAACCCTAATTCTTTCCACACCAGAATAAATATTAAATTTTTTCCCTCGCAAAAATCCAACCAAAGTAATATTAAATTCCCTAGCTATTTCTACAGCTAGACTACTAGGTGCAGAAACAGCACAAACTATCGGCACACCTGCAGTTATACATTTTTGTATAATCTCAAAACTCGACCGCCCACTGACCATAACAATATGATTATTTAAGGGTAATATACCTGCTAAAAATTCCGACCCTATCAACTTATCTAAAGCATTGTGTCTACCAACATCTTCTCGCAATTTCAACAATTCTCCTTGAGTATCAAATAAAGCAGCAGCGTGTAAACCACCAGTAGATTTAAACACCCTTTGAGCATTGCTTAATTTCTCAGGCAAACTATAAATAACTTCCGCCGGAACTTCTGATTTTAAAGGTATAGGTGAAAAACCTTTAATTTGCAGAGATTCTATACTTGCTTTACCACAAATTCCACAAGCACTAGAGGAAAAAAAATGTCTTTCTAAGGTTTTTAAGTTTGGTTTTAATTCAGACTTAAGAGTGACATTAACAATATTTTGGAGTTGCCCCCCATCAATTTCTGGGTCTACACAATAACTAATTTTTTCAATATCTTCACGATTTTTGATAATTCCTTCACTATAGAGAAATCCTGCTGCTAAATCAAAATCATTTCCTGGAGTCCGCATAGTAACTGCTATAGTTTGTTTCGGAAAAGTCAGACGAATTTCTAAAGGTTCTTCTGTTACTAATTGGTCGTAACGAGTGAAAGAAATTTGATTTTCTACTACTAAAATTTGTGCTTGAATTTTGCTACGAGGATAATTGTTCATACATTCACTTTTATTTTTTCCTGCACCATTTTTCAATCTTTTGGAGACTTTTTACTCCATAAAAACGTAGGAGATTTTATATCATGTCCGGATAATTAGTGATAAAAAGCTTTCTCCTTCTTTTCTTCTTTCTTCCCTCCTGAATTCTGAATTCTGAATTCTGAATTCTGAGTGTTTATTTATAACTGTTCAACCGGACATGATATTACTCCTGAGTCTGGTCAACTAGAGCTTAAAAAAGCCCACGCTATATTCCTTGAGAATTAGCGCTGGGTTGTTGACTCCAAATAATAAACCGATCCCGTCCTTCTTCTTTAGCTTGGTATAATCCTCTATCTGCACACTTAATCAATTGTTCAGGATAACTTTGATTGTGAGGAATAGTACTTGCAATTCCCATACTTAGGGTGACATAGGAGTTATTCAAAGAGGTTTTGTGAGGTATCTTCAGAGAATGAATACCATCCATAATCATAGTTGCGACTCTGCTTGCTTCAAAACAATTTACTCCTGGTAAAACAATTGCAAACTCTTCCCCACCATACCTCGCAGCAAATTCTCCAGAACGCTTAACACTACTATCCAAAACTTGAGCAACAGCACGAAGGCAATTATCTCCTGCTACATGGCCGTAGGTATCATTGTATTTCTTGAAATAATCAACATCACAAAGAATCAACGATAAGGGTCGTTGTTGTTGTTGCATTCGTCGCCACTCTTGCTGAAGAAGTATATTAAACTGACGCCTATTGATCAGTTGAGTCAACCCATCAATGGCAGCTAAATGATTGAGAGCTGCTGTTCTTTCCAAAACTTTCTGTTCTAGCTCTTGATTAATTGTACGAAAGCGTCCAATAACTAAAATTAAACCTGAAATTGCTAGAGCAATAATAGTCATCAAGACAGTATAAATTACTTTTAATCCATCTTCAGCTATGAGTATAACATTATCAACAGGTTGAGTAATTTCTACAACGCCACGCACTTGTCCAACTTTCCAGTCTTTTCTAGGACTACTTCGCAGTGTATTATGACAAGCTACACAACTTGGCTCCATGAGGACAGCTTCTGTATAGCGAAACGAGAGGCGATCGCCAAATTGCTCTTTCCGATAAAAGGAAGCTTTTGGATGCTCTTTCAGGTAAGTCAGTGCATCCCACTCAAACTTATCTTGAGGTCCTCCTGTGAGTTGTCGATTAGGAAATGGATACTCGCTGTAAAGTCTAAACAACATACCCTCTGATTCATCACTGAGGCGTTCCCCAAGTTCGATAGTATAGGTAGCAGGATTAGGAATACCTCCTTTTACAGTATGGTATTCAGGTATGACCAGGATATCATCTATTGACTTGATCTGATCAACAACATTTTTGCTGTACAGTATTCTAGCTTCATTCAAGGTTTTGACAGCTACTTTTGCATAGTGCATTGCTTGAGAATCTACTAAATTAATCGAGAGGTAGTAGGTTCCTACTAAAGCTATACTAAAAGCCAAACAGAGTAAAGTTACAAGAATGATAACCACACGCATATAGAGCAGTTGATACAGTCGTTTGCAAAGCTTTAATAATTTCCATCTTATGGCTGTTATCATTTATGTGATATTAATCAATTCAAATATATAGTTTTTTTATCTGGAATGTGGAAATAAAGTGCTATGAAAAAGGGAATAGGGAATAGGGAATAGGGAATAGTCAAGGGGATAAACAGCATTAAATAGTAATAAATACAAGGATGTAATGGAATAAAAACAGCGTTTTTTTTATTAGAAAAAACCTCAATCTATATTTAAATCTCATTTGAAAACACTATAGCAAAGAAATAGTTGGTTAGGAGAATATTCATTAATTGATAATTACCTCTGGTTAAAACCGTTACGGAATTGAATATAAGGAAATATTATTTCTTCTCTTGGTCTCATGGATATGGTTAGGAAACCCATCCATCCCACCCTTCGGGAAGCTCTGAATATCCACCGCTTTTTTTCCCTTAAAAGGGGAGGCTTCAAGGCGCGAATTATTTAATTATTAATTATTAATTATTAATTATTAATTATTAATTATTCGGTTTCCCTGCTATTATAGCAAATTCATGCATAGGTAGTTTCATCTTTAATTTGTGATTTATTCCTACAATAAAAAATTATAAATTCCATAAATTATAAAAATCAAACATTTTTCCTATTTTTTTGTCGTGTTTTTATCAAAATAATTTGGTATAAAACCCCGCCTTTTAAGGCGAAATATTTTTGGATAGTTCCTCAAATCCCTGTTATAGCATTTCTCCATGAAGTTGCGCTTAATAAAAGATAACGGCTATTAGTAAAATTCAGGTTTTGGTAAGAATTATTAAGCGCATTGTTACAGAGAAATGGTATTACCGAAAAATTCAGGTATAAAGCCTCTCCATTCATGGAGAAAAAAGAAAAAAATCCTTTGATCCAATCCTCTTATTTATAAGAAGAGGTAATTCTAAATTCGCGCATTCTTAATTCTTAATTATTGAAAAAAATAACTTATGTAAATTGCCCTACCGACGGCTCCCCTATCTGACTTCTGACTTCGTTAATTCCCTGTTCCCTGTTTTATGGAAATGTCTATTGATAACAATATTAAGATGAGATTAATTTCTCTTCAAAAATCACATAACCCTAAAAATTTGCCTGATAATTATTGTGCAATAAAAATTTTTATATGAGCTAAATAAATTATGTTACCCAAGCCAAATAAAATCTGGAACCCGGAAATTTGGGCAAGTTGGAAACCCTTCGGTATTGGCGAACAATACCCCAATAACTACTGGGAATTAATACGCGCAACAATTGAAAATCTCGATCAACTCCCCTACGCTTGGGAAATTCTCAATAAAGGAGTCTGTGACGGGTGTTCCCTCGGTACCACTGGGATGAAAGACTGGACTCTCGATGGCTTTCATTTATGTAATGTCCGCCTGCGACTATTACGCCTTAATACCATGGCCGCTTTTAACCCAGAAATACTGACAGATGTTTCTCAACTACAAAATAAAAGTAGTGCAGAATTGCGAGAAATGGGACGACTGCCTTACCCCATGCGTCGCGACAAAGGGGACAAAGGGTTTCGGCGAATTAGTTGGGATGAAGCTTTAGAAGTAATTAGCGATCGCCTCAAAAATACTCATCCAGAACGCCTGGGTTTCTACCTTACCAGTCGTGGCACTGTGAATGAAACTTATTATGTGGCCCAAAAAGCTGCACGGGCTATGGGCACTAATAACATCGATAATGCGGCCCGCATTTGTCATTCCCCTAGTACCGGAGCGCTCAAAACTACTATTGGTGCTGCTGCTACTACTTGTTCCTACAAAGACTGGATAGGTACAGATTTGTTAGTATTTATCGGTTCTAACGTAGCAAATAATCAACCTGTTACTGTTAAATATTTACACTGGGCAAAAAAAGCAGGTACAAAAATTGTAGTTATTAACACTTACCGGGAACCAGGAATGGAACGTTATTGGGTACCGTCTATTCCTGAAAGTGCTTTATTTGGTACTAAGTTTGCCGAAGATTTCTTTTTAGTTAATGTTAATGGCGATTTGGCTTTCCTGAATGGCACTGTTAAACATCTAATTGCTAATGATTGGATAGATAAATTTTTTATCGATAATTATACGAATCAATTTGAAGAATTAAAAGCTTCATTAGATGCTCAATCTTGGGAAGAGTTAGAACGCTTTTCTGGAAGCACCCGCAATGAAATGTATGCCTTTGCAAAAATGGTAAAAGCAGCAGAAAAAGCAGTATTTGTTTGGAGTATGGGTATTACTCAACATGAGTGTGGGGAGGATAATGTCAGAGCTATTATTAATTTAGCTTTAACTAAAGGTTTTGTAGGTAGAGAAGGCTGTGGTTTAATGCCAATTCGGGGACATTCTGGGGTGCAAGGTGGAGCAGAAATGGGATGCTATTCTACGGTGTTTCCTGGAGGGAGAAAGATTAATGAAGAAAATGCGGAAGTTATGAGTAATTTTTGGGGTTTTTCTGTGCCTAATTCTCCTGGTTTAATTGCTTCGGAAATGATTGATAATGCTGCGGAAGGAAAGTTAGATGTTTTGTTTTCTGTAGGGGGAAATTTTTTAGAAGTTTTGCCAGATCCAGATTATGTAGAAGCTGCTATAAAAAGATTGCCTTTGCGAATACATCAGGATATTGTCTGTTCTAATCAAATGTTGGTTGAACCGGGAGAAACGGTAATATTGTTGCCTGCGACGACTCGTTATGAAATTCCGGGAGGAGTAACAGAAACAACTACAGAAAGAAGGGTGATTTTTAGCCCGGAAATTCCCGGACAGAGAATTGGAGAAGCTCGCCCGGAATGGGAAGTTTTTATGGATTTAGCAAAGTTAGTACGTCCTGATTTAGCAAATCAATTAGAGTTTGAAAATACTTCAGAAATTCGTCAGGAAATTGCTTTAGTAATTCCGCAATATTCGGGAATTCAACATTTAAAAGAACCAGGAGATAATTTTCAATATGGTGGTTCTCATTTATGTTTTGGTTGGAATTTTCCCACACCGGATAGTAAAGCTAATTTTTCAATACTTTCTCTACCTCAAGAAGAGTTAAAAGAGGGATATTTTTTAGTGGCAACTCGTAGGGGCAAACAATTTAATAGTATGGTTCAGTCAAAGAAGGATGCTATTACTGGAGCTATGCGAGAGGCAGTTTTAATTAATCCTATTGATGCGGAAAATTTGAGTTTAAAAGATGGGGATAAGGTGCTGTTGAAAAATGATTTAGGTGAGTTTCAAGGAAGAGTGTATTTAGCTCCGATGAAACCAGGTAATTTACAAGTACATTGGCCGGAAGGAAATGTATTATTAGATAAGGGTAAACGTTCTATTGAAGGTGTGCCTGATTATAATGCTTTGGTCTGTTTAGAAAAGTTAGATGGTAATTATTAATTATTAATTATTAATTATTAATTGCTGAAAAGTACATTGGCCGGAAGGAAATGTATTATTAGATAAGGGTAAACGTTCTATTGAAGGTGTGCCTGATTATAATGCTTTGGTCTGTTTAGAAAAGTTAGATGGTAATTATTAATTATTAATTATTAATTATTAATTATTAATTGCTGAAAAGTACATTGGCCGGAAGGAAATGTGTTATTAGATAAGGGTAAACGTTCTGCTGAAGGTGTGCCTGATTATAATGCTTTGGTTTGTTTAGAAAAGTTAGATGGTAATTATTAATTATTAATTATTAATTATTAATTGCTGAAAAGTACATTGGCCGGAAGGAAATGTGTTATTAGATAAGGGTAAACGTTCTATTGAAGGTGTGCCTGATTATAATGCTTTGGTCTGTTTAGAAAAGTTAGATTAGGTTGAAGTTTTGTAAGCATTCAGCTATCAGCTATCAGCTCTCAGCTTTTGAACCTAATAACTTACTAAAGTTAGCTAATGACCTTTTTATTTCCTGCGGAATGCTACGCAAACATAAGTTTTAATTTTCTTTGGAGACTAATTGCCTCTTCAGTGTAATAGTTAAGTTCATAACTCATAGCTGATAGCTGACGGCTGAATGCTTACAGTTTTGGAGATATTCATTCAACAATTAATAATTATTAATTAGGGTTTGCTGATTAAATTTTAAAGCATTGACAGATAAAGGTTTTAGCCGTTTTAGCTCTTGAAAAAGTACAAGGTTTTTGCTCCTTAAAGCTCAAAAAGGAGCGGATTTTGGGTTGACGCGAGGCAGAACAATCTTGGGATAATTCTTCCTCCTGCCTCCTCTAAATTCCTTACTCCTCCTGTCTCCTGTCTCCTGTCTCCTGTCTCCTGACTCCTACCCTCACCCATAAGACTTTTTCAGCAAACCCTAATTATTACCTCTCCTTGAAAAGAAGAGGATTGACTCAAAGGATTTTTTTTCTTGTTTCTACTTTAAAAGAAAGGCTTTCAACCTTAATTATTTGGTAAATTTGAGTTTAAAAGATGGGGATAAGGTACTGTTGCAAAATGATTTGGGTGAGTTTCAAAGAAGAGTTTATTTAGCTCCGATAAAACCAGGTAATTTACAAGTACATTGGTCGGAAGGAAATGTGTTATTAGACCAATTTGATAAATGTTTGCTACAAATAGCTAGGGTATTTCTTAGAATCCATAATTCAGAATCCATAATTCAGAATGGATAGATTTAATACCTTTTTTGATTTAGTGATTAATTGTTAATTTGAGAATAAATTTCTATAGAAACTTTCCTGTTAAATAGAGTTATATCATATCCTTTTAAGAGCGTGATAAAAAACTTTATTCTCCTCTTCCTTCTTTGTTCCCTCCTGACTCCTGACTCCTGACTCCTGACTCCTCCAAAGAATGGTTTTTTCACCCCACCAATACCTTCACCAAACTGAATATAAACCTCCCCAAATTAAAGAAGTTTCTACAGGAAAACCATATTGATAAGCCGCACCTCCAATACCTCCACCCGTTCCTTCAATAGCAAAATAACTATTATCAACATTGCGGTAAATAATTCCATATTGAGGACCGAATCTACAAGTATTTTTAGCTGTTCTTTTTACCTCTGGCGAACAAGGTCATTTCAGTTATCAGTTATCAGTTATCAGTTATCAGTTATTAGTTATTAGTAGCTCTGCTATAAGGAGGTTTGACATAAGGAATATTCTTTTTTTTATCCCCTTAAAAGGGGAGGCTTTGGACCACAATTTTTCGGTCAAATGTTTGGGCATTAGCAGGTAATATACAACTTACCCCCATAACTGCCAAAATAATAAAGTATAGAGAAACCCATTTTCGATGATTCATAAATTTTATTTTTAATAATGCTCTCTATCATTATAAAATATTGAAAGTATTGATAGTGAACCTCTAGGCATTATTGCTTGGGAATTATCTAGAAAATATTAAAATTAAAATCTAAAAACTCAAAGTTAAAAATTCAAGCAACAATTTAAGTTGACTGACTAATTAATCTTCTTTCAATCAACTTTCAAACAACAATCTAGTGGGATAAAAAAGTTCAAATGACAGAATTCTGGAATCAAGTTTTAAACTTCGCAGAAACAACAACTTTTCGAGTAGGAAATCAACTATTAAAAGACTTCGGAAATGTTACAGCAGATGAAAAAGCTGACGGTAGTTTAATTACTAAATCCGATAAATGGGCAGATAGAGAAATTAGAGAAGCGATCGCTCGTACTTTTCCCACTCATGGAATCTTAACAGAAGAAACTCAACAGATATTTCCTAGTAATGAATGGTGTTGGATTATTGACCCCTTAGATGCTACAACAAACTTTGCTCAAGGCATACCAATTTGGGCAACTTCTATAGCATTATTGTATCAAGGTATTCCCATATTTGGCTATATACATTTGCCTCCATTACATCAATCTTACTATGGTTTTTATTATCAAGAAAATCAGACTTATTTATCTAATCCACCTATCACCAGAGCATTTTTAAATCATCAACCAATTCAACCAAATCAAGACAAAATTAATAGTAATCATTTATTTAATCTTTGTTCTCGAAGTACCAAAATTTTACCTCAAATTCCCACAAAAATTAGAATGTTAGGCATAGCAAGTTATAACTTTTTACTTGTTGCTTGTGGTGCATCTATTGCAGGAGTTGAAGCTACACCTAGAATTTGGGATATTGCAGGAGCTTGGGTAATAGCAAAAGCTGCAGGTGCAGTGTGGATACCATTAGAATCTACAGATATTTTTCCTTTAAAAATTGGCAAAGATTATTCCAGTCATCCCTTTCCTACTTTGGTTGTTGGAAATCAACAATTAGTGTCATATTTTTTGCCTTTAGTACAACCTTTAAGGAAGAAGTAAGAAGGAAGAGGGAGTAGGGGAGTAAGGGAGTGGGGGAGTGGGGGAGTAGGGGAGTAAGGGAGTGGAAAAAACTGTGATTAGGAAAGAAACCGAAATACATCCTCTTTCTTTTGATTGAAACTGAGGTAATAATAGCTGACATCATTAGGTAATTTGTGCCAAGTTCAATCAATACCATTACGGTTGCATAACTGCCGGAAAAAGGTTTATAAGGTACAAAATTTTATGTTTTTAGGGAACTATTAACAGGGAATAAAAAATGAATAAAAATTATAAATTAGTCTAAAACTGTACCTCACATTTCCTGAAATTTGCTGTCATTAATAATCGACCCTCATTCCGATAATATAGAAGGAAAAATCGTTGAACAGATTAATGCTAAATCATGCCAAAATACTCCATGTTAGCAATTATATTAAATCCGTTTAACTGCACATAGATCCAAATTAGACTGATATGGAATAGGGAATATTCAACAATTAATAATGAATAATGAATAATGAATAATTACCTCTCCTTGAAAGAAGAGGATTGACTAATAATGAAAATTTTTCTTTATTATCCCCTTAAAAGGGGAGGCGCATACCCACAATTTTTCGGTAAAATTTATAGCAATACTAAACGTTTAAAGATTGAGTATCCTCTATTGACTCCTAATATCATGTCTCATTAAATAACTGTAATAAACAATCTTTGCTCAACCTGGTAGAGACGTTGCATGCAACGTTCCTACATTGCGGTTAATTAATGTTACTTGATTATGACTTCTGACTACTTCTTCAAAGGAAATATTCAACAATTAATAATTAATAATTACCTTTCCTTCAAAAGAAGAGGATTAACTCAAAGGAAAAATTTTTCCTTTTTTCCCCTTAAAAGGGGAGGCTTTAAACCACAATTTATCGGTAAAATTTATAGCAATACTAAACGTTTAAAGTTTAACATCCTCTACTGATTCCTAACCCCTAACTCCTGACTCCTGTCTCCTGTCTCCTGACTCCTTCTTCAATCAACACTTTTTACCCACTCAACAATTCCATCTGCTAATGCTTTTGCTAACTTCTTTTGTTCTTGAGAATTCATAATCCATTCAAACTCATAAGGATTAATCATAAACCCTAACTCCAACAATACAGAAGGAGCTATTGTCGGACGAGCTAAAGCTAAATTATTCCAAAATACCCCATAAGAAGGTCGGTCTAATTTTTCCACTAAATAATTATGTAAAAATACTGCCAAACTATGAGCTTGAGAATGATACCAAAAAGTACCAATTCCCTGAGTTTTTAGCGCATCGCCATAATCAGGTAAAGCATTATAATGAACCGAAAGTGCTAAATCTGGAACTTGTTGATTAATCATTTCCACACGGTCTTTAGGATATAAATCCTCTTCTGCTTTTCGTGTCATATATACTGAAGCACCCCGTGCAATTAACTCATCCTGTAATAACTTCGACACAATTAATGTCACATTTTTTTCCGGATAACCAGTGGGACCTCTTGCACCTAAATCATTCTCACTACCATGTCCAGCATCAATCAAAATTTTCATTCCAGTCAGAGGTTTATTAATAGAATTAATCCCACTATTTACTGCCGGAGGATGTCGCAAAGTTAATCGCAAAGTTGTACCAACATATTCTAATTTATAACCCCATTGTTGGTCTGTTTTTAAATAAAATTTATACCTAACTCCCTGCTCATTTTCCACTGTTGAAGTCAAGATAGGTTGCCAGTCTAATCGCTCAATTAAAGGGTCATCATCTAAACGAATAGTATCAGTTTGAGCCGTCGTATTATGCAGAATTAAAGTTAAATAACCATCCCCTTGTTCGACTGTAACTGGCACCGGTACTTGCAAAGGAAATCTAATTTCTGTTGCACCTTGAACTTGACGAGCAATAGCACTCCGAATTACCGAACGTGGTGGAGCAGCATCTGTAAATATCCTAGTCTCATCAGCTTTTATCCACCCACCATAGTCAAGGCGTAAATAGTCTCCCTCCTTCCCTGTAATTAAAGCTTTTGTGCCTTTTGGTAGAGGCGTCAAACGAGAATAAGTGGTACTTGGCCCAGTCCTGGCCACACCTTCTTCTACTGTTACCTCCGCCACCTCAAATGTAGTGGGAGAAAGAATAGTCACTTTCCCCGGTGCTTTTTGAGTAACAGTTTGGCCACTCACACTCAGTCTAAATTCAGGTTGACCTAAATCTCCTGATTTTTCTGCTTTAGCACAACCTTGATAATATTCTCCCGCAGAAGGAATTGGTTGATTGTCTCCTGTTAATACTGCTAAATTTCCTGGTAAATTTACTACTTGAGACTGGGAAAGTAAGGGAATAGTTTGTTCAGCTAATAACACAGAAACATTAGCATTTGGAGGAGCGATCGCCTGAAAACAAATTAATTCTCCAGGCATTCTAGAAATATCTTTTGCTGGAGTCAAAGAATTTTGACCAAAAGCTATTCCCACTGGTAAAGGTGGTTGATTTGAATTGCGTGTTACCGTAATTATTTTTTCTTCGTCTTGATGGCGCACAGTAAATATATTTGCCCCCATTTGTAATGGAAAACTAGGGGCAAAATGACCTGATTTACTACGCTCATTAATTGGTTTTCCATTAACAGTAACCTCTGCTTCTGGAGAAGCTGTACCAATTAAAAAAATTCTGTCTGAAGTAGTTTTGTGGTTTGCGGAAGGATAGGCAATAAATAGAGATTTTTTTGTTGACTCTGATTCCTCTTGAAGTTGTTGATTATTATCTTCATTATTTTGTGACATTGCATCATGTGACATTGCATCGGGAGAAATGGTAGTTATTACTCCTAAAAATATTATTAATTCCAGGGTGGATAAGCCTATAATTTTCCTAACTACCTTGGAATTTGTTGCTTGTTTTGTAGCTATTAGCAGTGGATTGAAATTTGCCATATTACTGTTTTCTTTTTTTTAATGGGTTCGGCTTTGTTGCACGAATATCCTGGAATCCTTTCAGTACAATACTTTTGCATTAATAATATTTATTGACAAATCCTTGTTTTATAATGCTTCTAGCACTTTCATGCAACAAAGCCAATGGGTTCTATAAAAACCAGGAGTCAGGAGTCAGGATAAAATCATAGTGGTCATAATTCAATACGGTTTTGCGCTCTGCACTACCATAAATAGCTGGTAATATGAATATCGAGTAAAAAGATATGGCGATACCCTATCGTATAATTTATAATATAGTAATGAGCGCTGGTATATTTACAAATTGCAGGAGAGGCCAAATAGCTAAAAGTCTTATTATTCTCGGCAATTTATTCCCCCTGTTGCCTGTTGCCTGTTGCCTGTTGCCTGCGCACAGCGCTATACTACCGCACATCAGAATTTAGGTAGAAACTTAATGGTAGAAACAACAGCATATTTCAATGCAGATGTAGTTATTATTGGTGGTGGTATTGCAGGTCTGGCAACAGCTTATTACCTCAGCCAGAAACAAAATCTACAAATTATATTGTTAGAGAAAGACTCTATCCCCAATCCCAACAACAGTTCCTATGGCGATGAACGGATGTATCGCCGGATGTATTCTAATGAATATCTGTCAGAATTGCAAGAGGAAAGCTTGAAAGAGTGGAAAACCCTTGAAACTCAACATGATTGTCAATTACTGAGACAAAATGGCTTGCTCTTCTACGGCGAAGCTTGGGATGAAGAAACAATAGAAGGTAGCATTCCAGGCGCTCGTCGGGTGATGGAAAAGAAAGGGATTCCATTTGAAGCCTTAAATGCTGAACAACTCCAAGAACGTTGGCCAATGCGACCGAAACCTGATTTTGTCGGTTTGTTTGAAAGCACTGCGGGTATGGTTTGGTCTGCACAAGCTATTGAGCTATTTCGATCTCAAGCCGAAACTAATGGTGTATCTATTCGCACTGGAGAAGAAACTGTTAGTCTGAACGTCATTAGTTCCGATTCAGTTGAAATCAAAACACGATCAGGAAATACATTTTTAGCCAATCAAGTTGTTTTGACTGCTGGAGCTTGGACTAATGATTTACTCAGCTCATTTACAACTCCCCTCAATTTAGAAATTTGGCCGATGTTATGGGGACACTATCGGGTGGAAGAGACTTTACGAGATCGGTTTCCACAATGGTTTTGTTTTCAGCAAGAAAAGCCAGATAGTAACGATGGTGGACTCTACTACGGATTTCCTTGTCATACTCCCGAAACATCACTCATCAAAGTTGGGATTGATTGGTGTCCGCCAGAATTGCGTACCAAAACCATGAGTACGTTTGTGAGAGAACCCAATTCAGAAC
>NZ_JAAHHG010000095.1 GCF_010692555.1 Okeania sp. SIO3B5
AATGTTACGAATAATAAGAGTCATAAATAAACTTTTGAATAAAGTCTATTTGACGAAAAAGATAGCTTAAAACATCAAAAATTGCATTAAATATATCCCCATACGAATTCTGGATTGCAGAATTGCTTGATTCTAAGAAATACCCTAGCTATTTGTAGCAAACATTTATCACGCTTGGTATTATCCGGACATGATATTAATTCATAGTTTGATTCACCAACGCCAATTTTTCCTCCCTATTGAAGCTAACCATCAAATATACGGCGTTGCATATCAATAGGGTTTGCGCTCAAAAATATGAGTGGTGAGGGCAGGAGCCAGAATCCAGCAATCCTGCAATCCAGGAGAAATGGGAATTATACCATTTTGAAAAAAGAATGTTACGAATAATAAGAGTCATAAATAAACTTTTGAATAAAGTCTATTTGACGAAAAAGATAGCTTAAAACATCAAAAATTGCATTAAATATATCCCCATACGAATTCTGGATTGCAGAATTGCTGGATTCTAAGAAATACCCTAGCTATTTGTAGCAAACATTTATCACGCTTGGTATTATAGAACAGGTCGTCAAAATATCATCCCTTGATTTTCTGCCCCTCGAAATGTCCAAAATCCTAACTTTTTGAGCATCAAGAGCTGAAAACCAAGGTATTTCAGACCTAAAAAGGCACTTACCAATATCAGTCAAAGCTTTCATATTTATTCAGCAAGCCCTAATATCATGTCCGGTTGAACAGTTACAAATAAACTACTCAGAATTCAGCAATTCTGCAATTCTGAATTCAGAATTCAGAAGGGAAGAAAGAAGAAAAGAAGGAGAAAGTTTTTTTATCACGCTCTTATCCGGACATGATATAAATAGGAAATTTTGCCAAAATACGTCAGGATTCACATCAAATTTCTCAATTATCCTTGAAGGTCAATTAACGAATTTTTGTCATTTAAGCTAATTAGGGTTTGCTGATTAAATATAAAAGTCTTTACTGATATTGGTTTTAGGCTTTTGAGGTAGTGAAAAAGTACCCCTGAACTCCCCTAAGAATGCTCAAAAATTGAGTATTTGGGTAAGAATTGGGTATACTTGGGCCTGGGATAATTTTTCCTTTGTATGTCTTCTACAACCCCTGATTCCTCTTGACTCTTGACTCTTCACTCTTCACTACTCCCTACTCCCTACTCCCTACTCCCTACTCCCTACTCCCTACTCCCTACTCCCTATCTTAGCAAAAAGACTTATTCAGCAAGCCCTAATTAGACCAAATATTTAGTCAGAGCTTAACGACGCTTATTGGTTGAAAAATCGGCAAATTTTGGTAAATTTAACTGTTCCACTATCCTCTAATCTTCCGTTATTCCTAAATCGTTGATTTACAATACTTTGAAACAGCCCTGCCTTTTCTTTCCCCCTTTCAAAGCTATCCCTGATCAGGAACTCCTGAAAGTATTGTGGGGGGAAGGGGAGTAGGGAGCAGGAGAAAAGGGAGGAAAGAATCATAGTAGATAGGAAAAACTACTTAAGTTATCAAAAAAAATGTACTTTATTAATACACTTTTTCTCTCACAAAAACCTTTTAAGTACTTATGCATAATTTGTCTATTTTGTCAATTTTTATGTTAAGAAAGATGTTTATAAAACATAGCTTTCAAAGAGGGGCTAGGGAGGATGAAGAGCGCGGATCTCCAACCAACGTTGAAATGAAAGGACACTATAAAAAAAATTTTATTATTTCGATGACCAAATTTTATTATTTGCTCAGGCAGTACCTCAACCTTAAAAAAAAGTTATGATTGTCTGGATAATAATTCTTATTTCTTTATCTTATATTTCTACTTCTGAACCTGCTATTGCTCAAACAACTCCTAGGCCAGTTAACCCTAACCCTCAACCCGTACCACAAGTAGAACCATTACCTCCACCAGATGATTTACTCCAACCTCCACCAACACCATCTCTATCTCCTGAGTCACCTCCTCTGCAAATTCCAGGTCAAATTACAGTAACCCAATTTGTAGTTGTTGGTAGTACAGTTTTTAGTTCTACAGAGTTGGCGGAAATTCTTGAACCTTTTACAAGTCGTCCTATTTCTTTTGCCGAATTATTACAAGCACAAACAGCAGTAACTCAGCTATATTTCGACCGAGGATATGTGACTTCTGGGGCATTTATTCCCCCACAAACTTTGCAAGATGGTACAGTTACAATAGAAGTGATAGAAGGGATAGTTGAAGCAATTGAAATTTCGGGGTTAAAAAGACTTAATTCTGGCTATATTCGCAGTCGAATTGAATCTGGTATTAAAACCCCTTTAAATCAAGATGATTTATTTCAATCTTTACAGTTACTTCAGCTTGATCCTTTAGTTGAGAGATTATCTGCTAATTTAACGGCAGGTTCTCGCCCTGGTTTGAGTAGGTTAGAGATTGAGGTGGAAGAAGCACCTGCTTTTTTGGCTCAACTTTCTGCTGATAATTTACGTTCTCCTAGTGTGGGTACTGTTCGTCGCCAAGTTCAACTTTCTCATAGTAATTTGACTGGGTTTGGCGATCGCCTGAATGCGACTTATTACAATACAGATGGTAGTGATACTCTTGATGACTTTAGTTATACTATCCCCATTAATTCTAAAAATGGAACTATTAGTTTCCGTCATCGTCGCACCAGTAGTCAAATTCTTGAAGAATTTTTTGATGTTGATGAAGTAGATATAGACCTCGAAACAAATTCTCGCACTTATGAGGTAAGTGTTCGCCAACCTATTTATCAAACTCTTAGTAAAGAAATTGCTCTAGGTTTTACGGGTTCTGTAGATGAATCAAAAACTACTCTTAATGGTACACCTTTTTCAGCTTTAGATTCAGGTGCGGAAGATGATGGGGAAATTAGAATTTCTTCAGTTCGTTTTTTTCAGGAATATACTTCTAGGAGTACTAATGATGTATTTGTGGCACGGTCAGAATTTTCTCTAGGAATAAATGCTTTTGATGCTACAGTTAATGATCAAGCTCCAGATGGGAGATATTTTTCTTGGCGGGGACAAGCACAATATTTACGTTTATTTGCACCAGATACAGTTTTTTTAATTAGGTCAGATATTCAATTAGCACCTAGAAGTTTATTTCCCCAAGAACAGTTTAGCTTGGGAGGTGGATTAAGTGTGAGAGGATATCGTCAAGATGCTTTACTTGGTGATAATGGTTTGTTTATTTCTAGTGAGTTTCGGTTTCCTATTCTCCGGGTACGAGAGTGGGATGCTACTTTACAATTAACTCCTTTTGTTGATTTTGGCACTGTTTGGAATAGTAATGATGTTGAGTTGACAGAGGAAACTCTATCTTCTGTAGGTGTGGGTTTAAGAATTCAAGTAGGAACTCGTTTTTCGGCTCAATTAGATTGGGGAATTCCTTTTGTAGATATAGAGACAAATGGAGATTCATTACAGGAAGATGGTATATATTTTTATATTAGATATAGGGCTTTTTAGTTATTTATTAAGGGAGAAGGTACAGGGCTGAAAATAGAAGGGTTAGAGAGAATTTTGATAACCTGATTTGGTATAATAAAGAAGGATTCATTAATGGATAATGGATAATGGATAATGGATAATTACCTCTGGTTAAAACCGAGAGGATTGAAGATAAGGAGATATTATGGCGTTGCACAGTGACGAATGATTATGAGAATTGAAGAATTTGCCGATGTTTCAAATAATAGATCAGCAGCCGAATTGATCTATACAGCATATCAATGGACTTGGAGTAGCACAAAGTTTTACGATGTAACCTAGCTAGATAGTGTCTTAGACGGCAGTTTTCTCCTTCTACTCTCGTCATCGCTGTTTTGCTTACTAGGTGATAGTGCTCCGCAGCGCTAACGCGAACGCAATCGTCAATTAAGCAAGGATACACCTTGTATCCATCTGTAATGTAGAGAAAACAGGCCCAACCGTGAATCATCTGCCATAATATTGTATCGGAATCCCATACCATTAAGGGACATTTTTACACAAAGCTCTTTAACATCAGAACTATAACCTGCAGGAGAGGGACTTTCTCGAAAGCGTAGCTCCTCCGTTAGGAGGCAATTGACGGCCACAGTCACGGCACAGATAACTCTGTTTTCCCTGACGATGACGATTTTTCACTACTTTATGGCTTTGGCAATAAGGAAATCCATTTCTCAATAAAATTCTAGAATATCATTCTCTATTGTGCAACACCCAATCAACTACTCAAACCCCGAATTTACATGAGCATTAATAGTTCTCAGGAATCGGGGTAAACCGCGTAATAAAGTATTACGACCTGCACGGTAGCGAGGTAAAAAATCATAACCTAGATTTTTAAGCCACTCGTCCTCATAAAATGCGTCAATAGTTAACATATCTTGAGATTTTGCAAGAGTAATTTTAAGTTTATCTATTTCTTCAGTTAGATTGGGGATGATTTCTCGATATTCCAAATCATCAAGGAACTCCTTAAGTCGATCTTCAGCTATCACTTTTGATGGAGAATCACTAGTTAAATCACCAAAAAAACTGTCTTCATTATTATTCTCATCTTTTGGAATTGTACCAAAGAAACCTTCGCTAAAAACTAATGCTAATAGTGATGTAGGTGTGTTCGGGTTAAAAAAATGCAGCTTTTGTTCTTTCTCTAGGAATTGAATTACTTCTGTTAAAAAACTTTCTTTACGACGAATTCGATATTCCCAATCATCTAACTCTAATGGTAATGACTGATTTGACAACGAATTCGTTATACGATTTAGAGTTATTTTAGAGAACTCTACAAACTCTTCATTTTGAAAAACCATATTTGTAGTATTTTGCACAACAGTCTGATATACCTCGAAATCCCGACATAACTCTAAAAGAATGCGAGCATAAATAAACTTCATGTGCAAAAAAAATAAACCTGGGTGTTCTCGCTCACAAGCTAGAAGTAACTTAGTCATAATAGCTTCGTGTCGATTAATTCTCTCAGAGAAGTTACCAGAATCAGGCAAAAAATCAAAATCTACCTCATTGAGAAGAAACATTGGATTTGATTGGTAAAAGTGTATAACAACTTTGCTATCAGAGGAAAGATTTATGGCGTTGAATACAACGAATTCTTTGCCCTCTCCGGCCAGACCTCCGATGATTTTTACATTTGCTTTATTGTAAGTTAAGCCTTCCAGTTTATTAATAATTTCAGGATCGGGCATCAGTTTTCCTCCATCTCATTAGTTTAATATGCCTTTAGGTAAGGCTAAATAAATAGGGCTACAAAATACAACTTTCCGCTTTCTATCAACTGAAAGTATGAAAAAGTGAGTTCGGAACTGATAGCTAGTCAGCCCTTTCAAAAACAAGTGATTTGTAGATGTAGTATTAAGTTTTTCTAGATTTGGATCGTAGTCAAAGAAAAACTTTTCTGAGCATGAAAAAAGAAATTCAATGTCACCTAAATGACCTTGAAGGTTAAGTATACTGCTAGTTTCCTTCTTTCTCTTGAGGTGGATTTCTGCATACCCCCATCCTGGCTTTATATCTACATGACTTACGGAGATACCATATATATAGCGTTTAAAGCTATTGCACAATTGTTTTTTTAATCTATATATAGTACCTTTGCGTAAGTCCCGATCTCTAATCAACTGTTTATCTGTCAAGTTTTGGATTTGATCATCATCTGTAAAACGGGATATTAAATCTTCCAATCGGTTACAACGCGATCGATATTCTTCAGTTTTACCTTGGCTAGTGGAAGTATTCAAAACAGTCCTTTGAACGGTAGAATCAAGCTGATTTTCTGTAGCGACTTCTCGTGCCGCAAGCTTCTCAATTTTATCAAGCGAGACATAAAAGTAGTAATAACTTTTGCTTGGAAGATTTTTTTTGCGATTCTCTAGTTCCATAATCTTTTCACGGAACTGTCTTCTAGTATTTTCCCGATCCCTTAAATAGGGTTGACAATCAACCGCCTGTGTCTCAAATGTCTGAATTTGTTTTATTACAGTTTCTAAAGCAGTCTCAAACTTCTCAGTCTCAGAGAGATGGTAGTGAATGCCAATATTGGCAATCCCATTCTCGACAAGGGTTTGGTGAGCACTTACTTCATCACGGTTGATTTGTCGCATACGCTGATCGGTCTTCAACTTGACTACCAACTCAGGATTCTCTGCGATCTCTGTTTTGACATAGGCCACTAATGCAGTCAGAGATACCTCCGGTTCATCCCGCAGTTTCTCAGCAATGATCTCACACAGGTAGGCAATCGGGTCAGCCATTTCTCCCCCCCTGCTTAATCGTTTTTTCCCTGGATGTGAATTTCCCCAATGTAGGCAGTCCCTCCTACCACCTTGGTCTGCCATCCCTTAGCCTGGTCGTAGATTTCTTGTGTCATGTGGCTCTGGTCAATAAGCTTGCCGGAATTGATTTCCTGCGCTAGCGTACGGATTTCGGTGGCAAACTGGGGGTCTTCATCTATCGCTACCTGCAAATAGGCCGCGATTTGATTGACCTGCTCAGAGGTAATTTTGTGGTTCTCTTGGATGGAAGCTTTAACTTTTTCAATGCGAGGCTTATCCCGGAGCTTAGTCCATATCCGCTTGAGCAATATATCCATTTTGGCTATCGCATCTGTGGTGAACTTTTTGGCCAGCTCTCCGGCACCAGATTCAAGGAATTTTTGGAATGCCAAGGAGGCAATTGCACTAGCTGTTAAAGTTGTTACTGGCTCAACCATAAATCCTCCTATGAAGAATGCTTTACTTTTATTCTCATTGCTTAACAAATTATATAGAATCCGGATAATTAGTTATTGTATCGCTATAGCCCTAGCTATTGTCCAAGTGCTAAGTTTAGAGATGCCCATAATTATCTGGAAGGACTTTCCCCGTTGGTTTCGTACTTTACCTTCTAACAGTTATCCAAGTGAACAGATAGTTCTAATGACACTTGCTGAACAGAGGGAGTATATTTTAGCCAAAAGTTAGGTCAGAGCTAATTTTGACAAAATTCCTAAATGCTCGATCACCATTTACGAGACAGTCGAATCTGGAGCATTTTGTCACATAAAACCAACTGTTTTATGAATACAAAAACTTTTTACTGTCCAGATACTAACATTTTTATTTAAAATTCCTCCAATAAATCAGACATTTCAGACTGTGCAGCGTTAAGGTTGTCATCATATATAATCAATGTTTTTGGGTCAGAATGACGACTAAAACTTTTCTTTTTTTTCCCTTAAAAGGGGAGGCTTTAAACCAGAATTATTTAATAATTAATAATTAATAATTAATAATTAGGTAAATATAAAAAAAAAGGGGGAAATGATAGAAAATTATCTCTAAAATTAATTACAGAAGCTTTTGAAATTAATGAAGCTTATAGCTGATAACGCAGTTACTCTGTAAGAGACTAGCTGACGGCTAAATGCTTAAAACGGCATAATATAATCAGTAATACCAATTCCCAAAAATAATGCTATACTTCATGAATACTTCAGTTATTAAGTAGGGCTTGCTTATTAAATATCAAAGCATTGACTGATATTGGTTTCAGCCTTTTTTTGCCTTTAAAAAGTGCAAGCTTTTCGGTCGCTCAAGCTCAAAAAGCTAGTATTTTGGGATGATTATGGCAGAAAAATAACTCTTACAATTTTTACGACTACCTCCTCTATAATTTCCATTTCTCCTGTCTCCTGTCTCCTGTCTCCTGTCTCCTACCCCTACCACTCATACTTTCCATACGCAAACCCTAAGTAATAATAATGGTTCAGTAATATTTGTAATGATTCTCGGCATTAAACCAAGATTTATTGGGTGCATCTCATATTTGCAAAAATACTTTTTTCCTATATATTCCCTGTTCCCTGTTCCCAGCTCCGGTGTTCCCTAAAAGCAATAACTTTTTGGCTTTATTCACGCATTGAGATGCACCCGATTTATTATGTATTTTAACCATACTCCCTACTCTCAAGGAGATGTAGCAATACTTTTGAGATTTGGTATAATAACATTTATGCAGATTCAGATTATGAGTTTTTTAACATTAAATTTAGACACCGTTAAACTAAGTGACGAACAGTTCTACAAAATATGTCAAAATAACCGCGAATTACAATTTGAACGTAATACTAAGGGAGAATTAATTATTATGTCCCCTGTTGGAGGTGAAAGTGGCAATAGAGAAGCTGACTTAATTATTGATTTGGGAATCTGGAATAGACAAACTGGTCTGGGTTATACATTCAGTTCTTCAACTATATTTAAGTTACCTAATGGTAGTGACCGCTCTCCAGATGCAGCTTGGATTCGCCGAGAACGCTGGGAAGTTCTTACTGTAGAACAAAGGCGTAAATTTCCCCCCATCGCACCAGATTTTGTCATGGAATTAAGGTCAGCAACTGATAATTTAAAAATATTGCGTTCTAAAATGGAGGAATATATGGATGCAGGGGTGTTGTTGGGGTGGTTGATTAATCCCCAAGACCAGCAGGTAGAAATTTATCGCCCAGAGCAAGATGTGGAAGTGCGTAATCTTCCTACAAAGTTGTCTGGTGAAAATGTTTTACCCAGATTTAATTTAAGTTTATCTCGGTACTTTGAAATTTAGAGCAATAATAGGGTTTTATGCTGAATTTATTTTGGGTTAAATATATGCTTAAAATCTGCATTTTTTCTTCTGCATTTTTTCTTCTGCCTTCTACCTTAATTCTAGGTATTCAAACTAAACAAGTTCAGGCTATATACCTGAGTAATAATCGAGTCACAACCAGTCAAATAAATAGGAATATACTAACTCAAGCACCGACCGCATCAGCTAGTAATTTAGAACTACAAGCACAAAAACTTTTTGAAAAAGGAGATTTTTCTGCAAGTATACCTCTGTTAGAAGTAGCTATTAATAATTATGCTACTCAAGGAGATAATTATAGTCAAATCAGAGCGCTAAGAAATTTAGGTTTAGTTTATCTAAAACTAGGAAAATGGCAAGATACTGAAATTGCCTTGAATAATTGTTTAAATTTAATTCAACAAATATCAAACACTCAAAAAACAAAAAAAATTACAGCTAGTGTTCTAGAAGTAAAAGGTCAATTAGAATTATCTATTGGTCAAGCAGAAGCAGCTTTAGATACTTGGAAAGAAGCTAGTCAAATTTATGAAAAAATTGGTGATTTTTTAGGATTTACTCGTAGTGGAATTAATCAAGCTCAGGCTTTACAAGCTTTGGGTTTATATTCTCAAGCATTTAAACAGTTAACAAGAGCTAAACAAAATCTAGAGGAACAACCAGATACAATAGTTAAAGCAAAAGCATTACAAAGTTTGGGTGATGTACTTCGAGGAATAGGTCAACTATCAGAATCTCAAAAAGTTTTAGAGTCTAGTTTAATAATAGCAGAAAAATTACAGGCAACAGAAGAAATTGCGATAATATGGATGAGTTTAGGTAATACAGCAATCCTTTTAGATAATCCCCAAGCTGCTAATTTATTCTATAAACGAGCTATTGAGGAATCACTTATAGTAGAAATTAAAATTCAAGCAATGCTCAATCAGTTAAATCTTGTTATCAACCAAAAGCAAGAATTAACGGCTAAAGAATTAGTGACAAATATAGATGATTCGTTAAATCAATTATCTGTTTCTCAACCAGGTATTTATGCCAGAATTAATCTAGCTCAGAATTTAATAGAATTCAGAAAAGAAGTGTTAGCAAATGGCAATAATAAACCATTATATCCACCAGCAAAAATTGCTGATTACTTAGTGATAGCAGTACAACAAGCAAGAAACTTAGGAGATGCAAGAGCAGAATCTTATGGTTTAGGAACTTTGGGAACTTTATATGAACATAATCAGCAATGGAATGAGGCTAGAGAGTTAACAGAAAAAGCTTTGATTTTGGCTCAAGGTATTAATGCTACTGATATTGTTTATCAGTGGGAATGGCAATTAGGTAGGATTTTAACAGTTACAGGAAATAAAAACGAGGCGATAGTAGCTTATTCTCAATCAGTAAAAAGTCTCCAAGCTTTACGGAGTGATATAGTTGCTATTAGTTCAGAATTAAAGTTTGATTTTAGGGATAGTGTAGAACCTATTTATCGTGAATTAGTAGAGTTACTTTTACAACCTGCCACACCTGGAAAAAAAGATATTAGTCAAAAAAATTTAAAACGAGCACGACAAGTAATTGAAGCTTTGCAGTTAGCTGAACTAGATAATTTTTTTCGTAATTCTTGTTTAGATGCCAAACCTGTAGAAGTAGACCGCGTAGACAAAAATGCAGCTATTTTTTATACAATTGTTTTACGCGATCGCTTGGCAGTAATATTAGCTATACCAGAAAAACCTTTGGTTTATTACAGCACTAAGATATCAAGAGCGGAAGTAAACTCAAAAGTTGAAACTATGCTACAAGCTCTCACATTTCCGCAAAAGCGAATTTTTATTGAAAATTATTTGGAACCTGCTACAGAAATTTATCAATGGCTAATTTATCCTGCTGAAGAGCTGTTGCGAGATAATAAGATAGAAACCTTAGTATTTGTATTAGAAGGAAGGTTGCGAAGTATTCCTTTAGCTAGTCTTTATGATGGTCAAAAATATGTAATTGAGAACTATAATGTGGCGATCGCTCCTAGTCTAGAATTAATCGATCCTAAACCACTAGCACGAAAGAAACTAGAAGTACTGGGTATGGGAATAACTGAAAGTCGTCAAGGTTTTCCACCACTGCCAAATGTGAGACAAGAATTAGAGGATATTCAAGCTGAAGCTTCTAGTGAGATTTTACTAAATGAATCGTTTACAGAAAAGGAAGCTAATACGGAAGTCGCTGATACTCCTTATCAAGTAATTCACATTGCAACCCATGGCGAATTTAGTTCTAATGTTGAAGATACTTTTATTCTTACCTGGGATGATAGGATTAATGTTGAAGAGTTACGAAGTATGATTAAATCTGGCGTTCAACAAACGCGTCCTGTAGAGTTATTAGTTTTGAGTGCTTGTCGTACTGCCACTGGGGACGATCGAGCAACATTAGGGTTAGCGGGAGTTGCAGTCAGAGCAGGGGCAAGAAGTACTATTGCTAGTCTGTGGTATGTGAGTGATGAAGCAACTGCTGTGCTGATGAAAAATTTATATGAACAGTTGATCGACCCAAAAATTACGAAAGCAGAAGCTTTGCGTCGAGCGCAACGAAAAATTTTACGAGACGCTCAAGCAAGGGAGGTAAATTCAGAATTTGAGCATCCCTACTTCTGGTCAACTTTTGTTTTGATTGGGAATTGGTTATAGAAGTCAAAAGTCAAAAGTCAAAAGTCAAAAGTCAAAAGTTAGAAGTTAATAGAAAGGAAGAAGGAAGAAGGAAGAAGAAGTCAAAAGTTATAAGTTATAAGTTAGAAGTTAGAAGTTATTTGACTTTTGACTTCTAACTTCCTCCGATGGCTTCTGAGAGAAAATCTGCTGTAGATTTAACTATGGCGATCGCATTCTCATAAACCATTCTAGTTGGCCCCAAAACTCCTACACTTCCCAGTGGAGTTGTCCCATTCCCATAAGTTGCAGAAATTAGGGCGCAACCTTGAATGGGTTCTAGAGGATTTTCTGAACCTATTCTGACTGTCACCTGCTTATCTGTACTAGGGGCTTCAAATATTAAAGGCCACAACTGCTCCTGTTCCTCTTCTAATAGTTGAATAATAGTTTGAACCTGTTGCAGTTTAGAGAATTCTGGTAAACGCAATACCTCTGCTATACCACTAATCAGAATTCTAGTGTACTCTGGTGTCTGACAACGCAGAGCTAAATTTTCCAACAGATTTTTGATTGACTCAGCATACTTCTCAAACTCCCGGTCTAGTTCTGTCCAATCTAATGAAGATAATTCTCCTATTGCTCGTCCTCGTAGTTGGCCATTCAAAAAATTTGATAATATTTGTAACTCTCTATCAATATCTTCTGGATCAGGCAGTACAGAATTATCTGGTAAATTTTTGGCATATTTTTTCTGATTTACAGCTCTCAAGTCCATCATCAGAGACTGAGTTTCATAGGTATTTGTCACCACAATTAACATGATTTTTTCTGCTTCCACTTGTACAAGTTGTAGATGTCGTAACTTAGCGGTAGCAGCTTGGGGCATTGTCACTAGAGTAATATAACCACTTAGAGTAGCCAAAATTTGAGCCGATCCTTGAAGTAGGGCCTCTAGACGACTTTCTGGCAAATTCAATTGTTTTTGTAAAAGTTCTTCAACTTCAAAAGCCAGATTTTCTGAAGGTTTCATCAATTGGTCAACATATATTCGGTAGCCTGAGTCAGAAGGAATTCTTCCAGCAGAAGTATGAGGTTGATATAAAAGTCCTATTTTTTCCAGAAAGCTCATCCCATTGCGAATTGTCGCTGGACTAACACTAAGATTGTACTCTTCTGCTAAAGATTTGGAGCCAACTGGTTCTGCCGTTGCAATATAATGACGAACTGTTGCCCATAATATATGTTGATGACGGTTGCTAAGATTAACTTGCAGTGACATGGACGTAGAGAGAGTATATGGTTCAACAATTAATAATTAATTATTAATTATTAATTATTATCTCTTTTTTTTAAGGAAAGGATTGACTCAAAGGAAAATTTTTTCTTGTTTCTCCTTTAAATGAGAGGCTTTAAACCTCAATAATTATTCGGTAACTAGGGTTTGCGCTAAAAAGTCTGACTGTGATGATAGGGAACAGGGAACACTTAACTGGGAACAGTTTAGACTATCTGCTACGGCCAATTTTTTTGATACTCAGGGGAAAAGTATTAGCATTTTGAGGCAAAAACAGCCAAAAACCTTGCACTTTTTAAAGGCCAAAAAAGGCTGAAAGCAATATCAGTCAATGCGCGTGATATTTAATCAGCAAGCCCTAACTAAATTCTACCAAAAGCTGAAAGTTCCGAATTCTGAACTAATAGCGAGGTATATTTTTATCTACTACGACTGAGTAGGCATCTATACCACCAACAATATTTTTTACATTTGTAAAACCCTGGCTCTTCAGCCATTGACACATTTGGGCTGAACGCATACCATGATGGCACAAGACTAAAGTTTCTTTCTCATGGTCTAAATGGACATGAATTTGGTCTGACCATTCAGAAAATTTACTTAAAGATAAAACTTTAAAACCTTGAATAGAAGCTATTTCTACTTCTGGATCTTCCCGAACATCAACTAATTGTAAATTTTCAGGAACACCATCTTTTAAGCGCTCTGCTAGTTCTTGGACAGTAATATCCAGTAAAGGCGTTTCGGAAGATTGTTGTGACATTTTAGAGAGCAGAGTTAATGACTTTGTATTGACAGCCGAGTTATAGAAAGCTTTTTAAAACTACTATAATTTTAGCTATATATTTTATCATTTTATTTTACTTTAGTCAAGAAGAAAAATTCTTGATGATTTTGGTTGTTTATTTTTGATTAGA
The DNA here is from genome assembly GCF_010692555.1 of Okeania sp. SIO3B5. GTDB lineage: Bacteria > Cyanobacteriota > Cyanobacteriia > Cyanobacteriales > Microcoleaceae > Okeania. The sequence goes on from NZ_JAAHHG010000095.1 coordinate 13,476, forward strand.
TATTAGGTTATATCAAATCCGCCTACTCCCTATTACTATTCCCTGTGGTTTATCAATCAGGACTTATGCACGGACACTAAATCAAGTGAGGGCGAATGGCATTATCCCCTACATATAAAGTTTTCAAGCTTAATTGTGGAATGGGCATCTTGCCCGTTTCTGTCAATCTGAAACAGTGCTGTAAACATTTAGCATTATTAGAAATTTTACCGAATAATATCAGATCCGGTAGCATTGGTGTAATTAGATAGTTAATCTAGGAGTCAGGAGTCAGAACTCAGGAGTCAGGAGAAAAGAGAATTTAGAAAGATTTGCTCTTTAGGTGAAGATGAAAATTTTTTTATACCGAACCCGAGCGGATTTGATATAATTAAAGTTTAAAGCCTCTCCTTTCAAGGAGAAACAAGAAAAATTTTTCCTTTGATATCATGTCCGGTAGCATCGGAGCGTGTATAAAATTAAGGTGACAATGGAAGAAAACCTTCTGCCTCCAGCATAGCTGCCTTCTGCCTTCCTTCCACTAAAGTCTAATTATTCAACCGGACATGATATGAGTCAATCCTCTTCTTTTCAAGGAGAGGTAATTGTTAATTGTTAATTATTAATTGTTATAGCAATCAGGAGTAAGATGTGAGAATTGAGTTTTTCCTTTAAAGCATAAAATATAGCAGTTTTCTTATTCTTATATATTGTTTTTTCCCTATTCCCTATTCCCGAAAACAAAAATATCCAATATCTCACAACTAAAATCATGTTGCTATAATTAGGGTTTGCTAAAAAAGTATGATGAGTGAGGTTAGGAGTCAGGAGTCAGGAGTCAGGAGTCAGGATAAATGGGAATTATAGAGGAAGTAGGAGTAAGAATTGTTCCTAGAATTTTCTGCCCAACTCTTGCCCAAAATCCTAAATTTTTGAACCATTACCACCTAAAACCCCGCACTTTTTGATACTTAAAAAGGCTAAAACTTTTATCTGTAAAGACTTTTAGATTTAATCAGCAAGCCCTAATTATTAATTATTAATTATTAATTATTAATTATTAATTATTAATTATTAATTATTAATTATTCCCTAAACCTGTAAGCAGCTTTGTAAACTATTGATTAATTCTTGGTCTAAATAAGGCTTAGTTAAATAGTCATTTGCACCTAATTGTTTAGCTAATATATGATAAGGCTGACTACTACGAGATGTTAGCATTAATACAGGCATTTCTGCCATAGAATATTGTTTACGACAACGACTGAGGAATTCAAAACCATTCATTTCTGGCATTTCTACATCACAAATAACAGCTTGAATCTGAGTATGTTGCTGTAGTTGTACTAACCCTTGCCATCCATCTTTAGCTTGTACAACATCATACCCTGCTTTTTGTAAAGTACTGGAAATAGCTTGGCGAGTAGTTAGAGAATCATCAATCACTAAAATAGTTGCTAGTTTAGAAATAGGATACTGTTGAAAATTAGAGGTATTTTTGGGCAATTTTTTGCTATTAAATTGTTCTGTATGTAATGTTTTTTCTAATAATTGAATCCCATCAATAACTGGTACTAAACTCCCATCTCCTAAAATTGCACAACCATATAAATATGATGCTGCTGTTAAGATATTGCTAAAAGGTTTAATAGTTAAGTTTTGCTCCATTAATATTTGCTCAATTTTGATAGCAATTGTATCGGAATCTTCAGATATTAATAGCAACATGACTTTCCCTTGAGAGTTTTTTGTATAAGAATTTTTCCAAGAAGATTCAATAGGTTCTTGTTGAATAATTCCTGAAGCTACAGGATAATTACAATTAAATAAAATTGATGGTGCTATAGATACCTTTTTGCCTTTCCAATAATATACTTTTTCCCTGCCCTCGACCTTTATTTCACTAGGATTAACATATATGATGGCTGCTAAAATATCTAAAGGAATTGCAAATAAATTTCCCTCTATGCGAAAAACTAATAATTTTGTAATGGTTAAAGTCCATGGCAGTCTCAGAATAAATTTTGTTCCTTTACGAAGTTGGGATTGAATAGTAATATTTCCTTTCAATGATTCTATTTGACTGTAAACTGATTCTAATCCCATGCCTCTTCCTGAGATATCGCTCACTTTTTTTGTAGTTGAAAAATCAGGATAAAATAATAATTTGTATACTTGTTTAGTGGATAATTTAGCAGCTTCAGTGGCAGAATAAATTTTCTTTTCTATAGCTAGCTGTCTAATTTTATTAACATCTATACCTCGACCATCATCTTGAATTTCTATATAAGTATAATTCCCTTGATAATAAGATTTAATAGTGATTTGTCCTGCTTTCGATTTACCATTACTTTCTCTGATTTCTGGGGGTTCAATACCATGATCGAAAGCATTTCTGACTATATGAACTATAGGGTCGTACAATTTCTCTAAGACTGCTTTATCAATTAGAGTATTCATCCCCACTAATTCGAGTTTGACCTGTTTTTGCTTTTTTACTGATAAATCTCTAATCATTCTGGGAAATCGATTCAATAATGATTCCACAGGTAACATTCGAGTTTTTGTGATATTATTTTGTATTTGTTGTAAGGTTTGTTGTCTTTTTTTTACAATTTGTTGGCTTTGCTGATGTAGTAGTTTAATATCATTAACTGCTTCGCCTACTTGAGCAATTTCTTCTAATAGATTTGGTAGTATATTTACTAGATATGCTAGTTGATTATTCTGAGCATTAAGGGATTTATTTAGTTGCTCTGGAAAAGCATTAATATCTTGAAGTTTCATCATTAACTGATGAAATTTTTGCCACCCTTTTTCTAAGGTTCCTATTGCAGCTTGAGCTTGTTCATTTTGGAGAATAAAACTATTATCTTGAGTGGCTAATTCTCCTAGCAAATTATTTAGAATTTCCAGACGCTTGATATCTATTCTGACACCTAAAGAAGATGGGGATGTAGAAATAATTTGCTCTTGCTGAATTTGTTTATTTTGATTAGCAACTCCCGGTGCAGAAACTTGTTCTTGAGAAATATTTACTGATGTAATTTCAACATTAGGTGTTTTGACATGATTTTTGTTCTGAAGATTGTTGTTTATTTCTGTTTCTACTGCAACCTCAGATTTTTTAGGGGCAACAGCTTTTACTGGTTGAGTTGGTTGATTAACTTGTTTCCTCTTAGCAGTAGTTTCTACCTTTCGAGATTTTAGTGGTTTTGTAAGTTTGACCAATGTAGGATGTGGCTTTCCACCTTGAGAGCGATCGCCTGCTAATACTGCTTTTTGCCCTGCCCAGAAATCTGCTAGAGCTAGTGTAGCAATTTTTTTGATGTATTTTGGATTTACTTCCAAAGCTTTGATAGTAGCTTGAGCAATAGAAGTAAAGCCGGACAAATTGAGCATTGTCCCTAAAGTTGCAAATACTTCAGCTTGTCTCTTTAGTTCCTCTTTAATGGATAAACCACTGTCGGAGCTATTCTTTCCAGCCAATAAATTCTCCCAACGATGCAAACCAGAGGGTATTTCTTCTGTAAACAGAAATTTTGTCATATCACCCTCATCCATAGAAACTTCGGGAAATTCTGCTGCTTCTTCTAAAGAATGCCCCAGTTTCTTTTCTATCTGCTTAAAAACTTGCTTGGCCTTAAGCATAGAATTCTTTTGGTCGTACTTACCTGTTTCAATTTGTTTTAAAGTAGGCGATCGCAAGCAGTCAAAAGCTTGCAGGAGTAAATTTTCTAAGTCTAGGTCAAAAACAGTATTTTCTTGATAAAGTGCTCTAATACTATTTTCTAAATTGTGAGCAATTTTTTGAATTCCTGTTAAACCAATACAAGCAGCACCACCTTTAATAGAGTGAGCTGCCCGCATTAGTTGATGTAGCTTTTGGATCTTATGCTCTTGAGAGATATTGATTAATCCTTCTTCAAGAGTCTGTAGTAATTCTGTAGCTTCTTCTACAAAAAATTCGTAGGCTCGATCGTCAGTTTCTATCATAGGGAATAGGGGAGTAGGGAGTAGGGGAGTAGGGAGTAGGGGAGCGGGGGAGTAGGGGAGCGGGGGAGAAGGCTATTGGTAGGGTGCGTTAGCGCTAGCGTAACGCACAAAAACCCTGTATCTAGTGCCTTTGCCATCGCAACATTCATGCAACAAAGCCATTATTAATTATTAATTATTAATTATTAATTATTAATTGACTTTAAACTCTGCCACACTCTTCTCTAAATCTCCTGCTACTCCTAGTAACTTAGAAAAAGACTCTGTAACAGTCATAGACTGTTCAGAAGTTTGATTAGCGATCGCTGCCACATCCTGCATTGTTTCTGACAACTTACTAGAAGTATCAGCTTGAGTAGTAGCAGACAAAGTAATCTCCTCTACCAACTCACTTATTTGTCCACTCACATCCAATAAATCAGTCAGAGTTTGCCGCGCTCCCTTAACCAACTGAGTTCCCACCATTACCCGCTTACGCCCTACTACCATTGCTTTAACAACCTCGCTAGTGCCAGATTGCATCTCCTCAACAATTTGTTCTATTTCTTGAGTAGCACTAGCTGACTGTTCTGCCAGCGAACGTACCTCACTAGCAACCGTAGCAAAACCTTGGTCATCTTTCCCTGCCCTAGTTGCCTCCACCGAAGCATTCAACGCCAAAATATTTGTTTGATTTGCCAAATCATTAATCAAACTCAGCACCCGTGAAATTTTCTTAGAAGTTTCCCCTAAATTTTTCACCTTTCGGGCAGTTGCCTCCACTGTTTTCTGAATTACCACAATTCCCTCCACACTACGGTTCATTGCAGCATCACTGGTTTGCAGAATCTGATTTGCTTGCTGCACCTTAGCTTCCGCTTGTTGAGCATTAGCAGCTACTGTTTTGACCGCATTTGTCATTACCTGAATTTGCCCAAGAGCATTAGCGATCGCTTCTGCTTGGCGATGAGCTTCACCGGACAACTTTTCAATTTCAGCATTGTTACCTTCAGTTGTTGAACTCACAATATTTGTTGCTGACTTCACCTTTAGTGCCAACTGCTGTAAATTTTCAATCGCGGCATTAAAAAAGTCAGCTACAGTCCCCATTACACCTGCTGTTACATTAGCTCGTACTGTCAAATCTCCATCAAAAGAATTTTCTATTTCTGTCAAAAAAGTTTCTATCTGACTTTCTAATAACTCTTTCCCCTTTTGTTGTTCCTCAGAGATATTTTCTGCCGTTTTCCGAGCCTGAATTACCTGTTCTAATAGGAGAGCTTGTTCCAGAGTCGAACCCACTTGTAAAGCCAGTTGTTTGAAAACTTCCACCTCTGAATCTTGCCATTGTCTTGTACCAGAACATTGATGAGCGCCCAATAAACCATAAAGTTTTTGACCAACCAAGATTGGCACTACCACATTTGCTTTTACCTGCCATTTTTCCAACTGTTCTCGGTGACAGTCTGTTAAATTTGCCTTGTTAATATCTGCTGTGACTTGTACTCTACCTTGACGATAGGGTTCTACATACTCAGTCGGGAAACAGGGAACTTCTGTTTCCACCTCTGCAATTTTTGACCAATTAGGTCTGACTGACTCAGAAATAATTTTACCTTCCCAGTTGTCATCGAAACGATATATAACAATACGGTCAGCTTTCATCAGTAACAATGATTCTTCTACAGTAGTTTGGAAGATTTTTTCCAATTCTAGAGATTCCCGAATGCGGGAACTAATTTCACTGAGTAACCGAGCTTGTTGAGTTGCTTCTTGTTGTTGCTGTAGCAAAAATGCTTGGTCTAGTGCGTAACCAACTTGAATAGCTACTTGCTTAATTAAGTCAATTTCTAATGCTTCCCAGTTACGAGGAGCAGAACATTGATGAGCGATTAATAAACCATATAACTTTTTATCTGTGACAATGGGAGCAACTAAATTTGCCTTAACTTTGAACTTTTCTAACTGTTTAATATGGCATTCTGTGAATCCAGCTTCACGGATATCATTAGTTGGTTTAACTCTCCCTTTCAGATATGGCTTAACATAACCTTGAGCAAAGCATGGGTCTACAATTTCAGCTCCTAATGCTTCTGGAAATCCCACTGTTACTGATTCTGCTACTACTGTACCTTGCCACTGAGGGTCGAACTCATAAACTATAACCCGGTCTGCTTGAATAGCTTCCTGCATATCCTCCACTGTAGTATTCAAGATATCTTGAGGGCTAAGAGATTTACGAATATTGGAGCTGATTTGATTGAGAGCAATGGCTTGTTTTGTAGCCGCTTGTTGCTGTTGCAATAATGTTACTTGGTCGAGGGCAAAACCCACCTGAGTAGCCAACTGTTTAGTAAAATCAACCTCTGATTCCTCCCACTTACGAGGTCCAGAACATTGATGTACAATCAGCAAACCATGAAGTTTTTGTTCGGCGATGATGGGAGCAACAATATTAGCTTTAACAGCAAAAGGTTCTAAAAGCCCTACATGACACTCCCCTAACCCAGCCTCATCAATATTCTCTATCGTGCTAACCCGCCCTCGCAGATATGATTTGAGATAATTTTTTTTAAAGCAAGGCTCAGATATTTTTTTACCAAAGGCTTGAGGCCAGGCTTTATCTACCGACTCAGCTACAACTGTACCAATCCAGTCAGCATCAAATTGATAAAGTATGACGCGGTCTGCTTGTAATGCACTACGGGCTTCTTCCACAATCGTATCAAAAATATCTTCACTCCTCTGGGAATTCCGGATTTTAATACCAATCTCATTTAAAAATCTAGCTTGCTTGGCAGCGGCTTGTTGTTTTTGCAACAGGTATGCTTGTTCTAGAGCATAACCCACCTGAACAGCCACCTTGCGAATTAAGTCAATTTCTAATTCTGTCCAAGCTCTAGGCCCTGTGCATTGATGGCCAATTAATAGACCTATGAGTTTTTGTTCTACCACTACGGGAGCAACTAAGTTAGCTTTTACTTCAAAGGGTTCGAGTTGATTAATATGGCATTCTGTTAACCCAGCTTCGTAAATATTTTCTGTAGCTTTAACCCGCCCCCTTTCATAAGGTTTAACGTAGCGATCGGCAAAGCAAGGGTCAGCTATTTCTGCTCCTAGAGCTTGTGGCCAATTGCTATCCACTGATTCTGCAATAACTTTGCCTTTCCACTGGCTATCAAATTCGTATATTACTACTCTCTCACAACCAAGAGCTTCGCGAGTTTCTTCAACGGAAATAGTCAGAATTTCTTGAATATCTGGAGACTTACGAATCTGGACATTGATGTGATTCAGTCTTTGGGCTTGTTGGGTAGCTGCTTTTTGTTTTGTTAGTAGTAGAGCTTGGTCAACAGCATAGCCTAGCTGAGTAGCGAGTTGCTGAAAAAATTCGATTTCTGATTCTATCCATTGTCGTGGTTCAGAACAATGATGGGCAATTAATAAGCCTAATAATTTTCCGTTGGCAACAATGGGAGCAACTAAGTTAGCTCTAACAGCAAAGGTTTCTAGTTGGCTAATATGACATTCTGTTAATCCTGCTTCATAGATATCAGCAGTTGCTTTTACCCGGCCTTTTTGATAAGACTCCACATAACGGTCTGCAAAGCAGGGGTCGGCTATTTCTGCCCCCAGGGCTTGTGGCCAGTTACTATCCACTGATTCTGCAATAACTGTACCTTTCCAATTTTTATCAAATTGATAAACTACTACTCTATCTGTTTGTAGGGCACTTCTAGCATCTTCTACTACTGTTTTAAAGATGTCTTTTAAGTTGAGAGATTCCCGAATATGGGAAGTAATTTCGTTTAATAATTCTGCTCGTTCCGCTGCTGCTCCTTCTGTTTCTATTAATGATTGAAGTTGATTAATTCTGACATCTATATTAGACCGTAATGCAGCTAAATCTTCTGCTAAAGCATTAGTTTTTGCTTTAATTCCTAATCTTTTTTGACTATTATCCGGCTGCCACACCTCTACTGGAATAATGGCTAATGATTCATTATTTGCTTGACTCTGTATAGTTTCTTGCTCAGATTTGTTATAGTAATTTTTTGTTGCATTTGGCGTTCTATTTTCTGATTGGTTGGTTTTTCTAAAATTTGTCTGTGTCATTTCAGTTATCAGTTATCAGTTATCGGTTATCAGTACCTCTGCCTGTTTGTGCAGCATTCCGCAGGAAAGTCAGAGGCTTGAAATATTGAACTTTATTTTCTCTTGGTCGATTGGATATGGCGAGGTCCCCTCCCCATCCCACCCAACGGGTGCGCTGCGCTTTTTCCTAGGTCATGCTACGCAAACATGTCGGCGACAGCCGTTAACGAAGTTGTGCGCCAGCAAAACGACCGCTTTTTCATCCCCTTGAAAGGGGAGGCTTAAGACCTTATTTTTTAGTCATAATTTTAGTAGTCTTAATTATCGAGAATTACTAATTATTTAACGGCTGTTGTTCAATTTTTTATTTGATTTGTTATTTCTCTGCTTTTTCTAAATATTGAATAATTTTTTCAATATCTACAATCATCATTTTTTTTCCCGCTGAGTTTGTACAAGTTCCCTTGATAAATTTTGCTATAGGAGAATTAACTTTTTTTTGTTTCACCAGGGTAATATTTGTAGTCTCAACATTTATCAACTCACCTACTTTTTGTACTAAAATACCTAGATACTTACCTTTATATTTGACTTTTACTACCCGAAATTTTTCTTGATTGTATCCAGTAGATAGTAAAGGATTAAATCCCATCAAATAAGCAATATCAATTAACCACATAATCTCGCCATGCCACTGAAAAACTCCTGCAACTGCAGTTGGCATACCTGGTATTTGTAAGATTTTTTGGTAGTCTAAGGTAATAACTTCATCTAAGTCATCAGTAGATAGTATAGTTTGTAAGCTCTGATTAACTTCTATATATAAATATTGTGTGCTACGGAATAATTGTTGTTTTTGCATTGACTTTAAGTGAAGACTTTAGTCATAAAAATTTATTTTTTTTTACCTAAGAATTTACTGGACAATGCTGCACAAACAGCTATTAGTAGTCAGCTCTTCCTAGATCATGCTGCGCAAACAGTTTTTTAATGAATGAACCAAGTATTTGCTTAACTTCTACTACAATTTTAAACAAAGAATTGAAGCACAAGAGCAACGAGCTTAAATTGTCTGCTAGAGGTAATAAAGCTGCTGATAGCTGACTGCTTACTTTTAAACAACTAATCGTCTTAATGTTGCTACAACTTCTTCTCGATTAATTGGTTTTGTAACATAAGCAGATGCACCTTGCTTCATCCCCCATTTTTGGTCTATTTTTCCTGATTTACTAGAACAAATAATAATTGGTATATGAGCTGTATTTTCCTGACTTTTTAGTTCCCGACAAAGTCCATAACCGCTTTGGCCAGGTAATACCACATCTGTTAAAATTGCGTCAAAAGTTTTTTGATTTAACAAAGCTTTAGCTGCTTCTGCTGTGTTTACACTCAATACATCAAATCCTGACTTTTGTAGACATTCAGTCAAAATGCTAGCTTCAGTTGGGCTATCTTCTACGATTAATATACTTGCTTTCATAATTTTACTACTTTTTATTTAATATTTGTCCAAAAATTTATGAATACAATAAATTTTTTGTTTGCCACTTTAATTTTAAATATTAGGCAAATGTTTTTGGATCATTTTTAAGACTTCTTCCGGTTTAGGAGGCTTACTCAAAAAGTCAGCTGCTCCTATTAATTTAGCTCTACTCCGCTCTATCAAATTATTTCGACTGGTACAAATGATTACTGGTATGTTTTCAAATGCTGGTGCTTTGCGTAAAAATTGATAGACAGTATAACCGTTGGCATGAGGCATTTCTAGGTCAAGAAAAATTAAATCTGGCTTATGTTCTGCTATTTTTACAAATCCTCTAATTGGATCTTGTATACTGATAAATTTATAACCGGCAGGTTTTACAATTCTCTTTAATGTTTCAGCAACTACTGGACTATCATCAATACAAACAATTAATAATTGTTTTTTGGACGCAGTTTTGTCTACATTATTTCCCTCATTAGCTGTTGTTAAATCTGATTTTATAGGTGATGTTGGTAAATCTGGTACTGTTTTTAATTGAAGTAATCCTTTTTTAACTAAAGGAAGTAAAGTTTTAGTTACAGCTAATACTGATTTTCTGAGTTGATAGGCAATATCCCATAGAGTTAAGTCGCCCTGTAAGTATTTACCCCAACCAGATAGAGCTTCTGGTTTAACAGGTTTTTTCATTACAGGAACAAGATTAGGATTAAGACTATCAAAACCTGCTTTTTCCCATAACTTTTGCATTTTAGTAATTTTACTAAAAATTTCTTCTAGTTCTCTATAACATAGAGCTAAACCTAAAGATAATTCTGATTTTTTATTGAGGCTAGATTCCCACTGGCGTGTTAAATCTGTGTAAATACTAAAGGAAAATAATATTTCTAAAGTAACAGTACGAATGACTTTTTTACCCTGAGAAAGAGTAATTTGATTTCTTGTTATTCCGTCATATAGTAGAAGATATTCCCAAGGTTTTTCTCGATCTGATAGTTGTGAAGTTATGGGGTTCCATTTAGGACAGTGCAATTCTATTGCTCTTTGCCAACGCCTCACTCTATGAAAGTTACTTGTAGTATAGAGTAATCTACCATAAAATATATAAAGTTTTCCTTCTTTACCATGGCTATTTAATAATAGGTTGCCGGTTGCCATGTTTTGACTAAGGATGTCTATTTCTTGTGCTAATTTGATGATTTTGATGATTTTGTTGTTTGCAGACATGAATCTTAAGGGTTCAATATGAAAACTCGCTCGCTATTCGAGTTGTGAATATTTGAAAACATCACTTGTGGCCATCTGCTTGACTTTATAGATTAGTTTTTTTTCTAAAGAAAATTACAATACAATAAAATTATTTTAATTTTTCTTTCTGTTAATTATATTATATTACGATACTTAATATTTGAACAGAACATCATTATTTCATACATTTTTACAATATTTTATTGTATTTTTTGTATTAAAATTCAGTATTTTTCCATTTTGGTTCATAGAATAAATTAGATAATTATAATAAATATCTAAACAGTAAAGCTATGTTATTTCGATTGGTAAATTAATATGATTTAACCAATTAATTGATTAATGTTCTTAAAATAAGTGACTAAAAATGCACCATAGTTTATAGTTGATTGGTAAGCATTCAGCCGTCAGCTAGCCTCCTATGGTCGGAACTTTCCTAGGTCATGCTACGCAAACGTTAACAGCTATCAGCTATTACTTTGATTTTTTGATAAAAGCTTGGTTATTCAGAATTAAATCTTACTTACTACAAAAGCAAATTTTCAAGTCTATATTCATTATAAACCTTCTCCTTAAGGTTGAGATTTTATTGCTGATAGCTGACTGCTAATAGCTGAATACTTACGTTGATTGATATTTATTATCATATATATAGCAATAGGATTTGAGTTGTGAGATATTGAAAACTTTTAGGGAAAACCGGATCTGGGAACAGGGAACAGAGAAGAAGAAAAAAACCTATCATATGAATATAATAATTGCTATATTCTACACTTGTAAGCATTCAGCAGTCAGCCAGCCTCCTACCGGAGGAACTGCGTTATCAGCTATTAGCTATTGCTTTGAATTTAGGATAAAAGCTTTATTAATTGTCTTACTACAAAAGTTGGCTCCCTTGCCCTTAAAGTCAGTTATTAATTTAAACACTGTCCTATATAAGAGAGTCTTTTTGCTGTTAACGCAGTTCCTCCGGAGGAGGCTAGCTGACAGCTAATAGCTGAGTGCTTACCTACACTTTTAAGGAACATCTCAATTATCACAACTGATTCCTGATTGCTATATAGATCATTCTACACTATATAAATCTAAGTACATTTACTATGTGGTCAATATTTTTGACGTTCGCTTTACATATATTTACAAACTATAAAAGCTTTGCTATAATTAGTAATTAAAAATTTAAAAAATTAATAAACCTCTCAGAAATCTTAAGTTCTTAGACCTCGAAACAAATTCAGTTAAATTAATACTTAGGACTTGCTGAAAAAGTATTATGGGTGAGGGTAGGAGACAACCCACCCCTAGCCCCTCCCAGGAGGGGAGGGGAAGACAGGAGACAGGATACAGGAGAAATGAGTACTTAGAGGAGGTAGGAGTAAGAATTGTCAATTTGGGATTTTTCTGACCAACTATACGCCTAAAATACTAACTTTTTGAGGGTTTTAGACGTGATACCAGGCACTTTTTAAAGGCCCCAAAAGGCACTTACCTTTATCTGTAAAGACTTTTAGATTTAATCAGCAAGCCCTACTTATGATATGAATTGTAGGAAGCGATCGCCACATGAACATTTTTGTGCACTATGAGTTTCTCGTATATTGTCTTTTCAGAAGTTAGGATATATATACAGCACTTCCCGTTGTTATGAGGTACTTACGTTTATGGTCTTAGGGAACAGGGAGCAAGGGTATAAAACCCCACCTTCACTGGGCTATGCTTTACCCACATATTTCTTAACATAAAACTTGACAAAACTGACAAATTATGGGTAAGTCTTAGTTCGGCTTTTTTGGGAGAAAAATGTATGAAAAAGCACATTTATTTTGAATTTTTAAGTATTTTTACTTAAATACTATGATTTTTTCTCCGTGTCTCCCCCTCTCCGTGTCTCCCCGTCCGCACAAGGGTTTCAGGAGTTATGGGTAAGGGATAGCTTCACTGGGGGGGGCTACAATTGGGGTATAAAACCCCAACCAATTGTTCCATCTACCATCTACATTCTGCCTTCTTTTATTAAAGTACTTTTTAATACCAATTCACTTAAAAAATGTCACAAATAGTTGGTAACTGATGAATTCATTAATTGATAATGGATAATTGATAATGGATAATTACCTCTGGTTAAAACCGTTACGGAATTGAACATAAGGAAATATTATTTCTTTATTTTCCCCTTGTAGAGCGACAGCTCGCGGCGCAGCCAAGGGGAGGCAGAGTAAGCTGAATTATTTAATTAATAGACATCTCCAATAATAAAAAATAAAATCAATTATCCCAAAGAAATTATCAATTATTTACCCCTACTCCCTACTCCCTACTCCCTACTCCCTCTTTTCTGGAGATGTCTAATAATGATTAATGATTAATTATTCGGTAAAATAATAAACTGAAATTACTCTATGGTAGAGGTTTTAAGTACCTAAAATATCACTTCTGACTTCTGACTGTCTTGAGTGCATCTTACATTCTGAGAAAACCTCAGAAA
>NZ_JAAHHG010000096.1 GCF_010692555.1 Okeania sp. SIO3B5
TTTGGGGACCGTGGCGAAAGTTCCACAGGTTGCCCCTTTGGAATCACAATTTGCTCCACTGCTAACCGTGCTTCCTCCAAAGCCTCCATCTCATCTTCCGAAGCTGAAGCAGCAAACAAATTCAAATCAGCAAACTCAGGAGTGTTAGGATCTTCCATATCCAATAACCGTCGCAGTGCCTTAGCAATTTGAGGCAAACCACTATTCTTAATCACATGAATAGGCACATGACGAGCCTTAGCAATATGCCGTAACTTAGACTGCTTCCTGGTGTGCGTTCGCAAAGCCAACACCACATCTGCACTATCAATATCCTTAGTCAAAACCACAGGCAAACCCAAAGTACTAATCACCTGTTCCATTTGATGACGTGGAATTGCATAAGGATAAATATGCAAAGGCAAATCCTCACCATTCGGACCCGTTGCCTGAGCTTCCCAACGCCCTGAATTTCCATTAGAAAACATCCCATTTCCCGAGAAAGACTCATCCAACAACTCTTCAAAAGACTTAGCCTCAGAAAACTCCACTGGTTGATTAACCTGACCCGTATTAGGCAATGGCACGATATAACCAGAATCACGAAAACCACTACGAGAAGTCAAAACTTCTCCTGACTGCCGCAATAGCGAACCAGCATTCTGACTAACACCCCCACCCAATCTTGGAGTACCATTATACTCTCGTGTAATCTTCACCTCACCATTCTCATCCACAGTCCTCACTTGTGGATTAGGTTTCTGCCCCCGCAGCAAAGCATCAACAGTATCAGCCACCTGCTCGTGAACCACCCAACGTTGTCTTTCCAACATTTCCACAGCAATTTCAAAAGTTGGCGGCGCTTTACGTTCCAGAACAGTTTTTTGAGAACCCCGACGTCGTGCTTCATCATCTCCCAAAGTTACAGCCTGAATACCCCCAATTAAATCCGATAGAGTCGGATTTTTTACCAAATTTTCCATCTGATTACCATGAGCAGTCCCCACTAACTGTACACCACGCTCTGCAATAGTTCTCGCTGCCAGAGCCTCCAATTCCGTACCAATCTCATCAATCACAATCACCTCTGGCATATGATTTTCCACCGCCTCAATCATAACTTGATGCTGTTGCTCCGGGCGAGCAACTTGCATCCGGCGGGCACGGCCAATAGCAGGGTGAGGAACATCTCCATCTCCAGCAATTTCATTAGAGCTATCAATAATCACCACCCGTTTTTCTAAATCATCAGCCAGCACCCGTGCAATTTCCCGTAGTGCCGTTGTTTTTCCTACACCAGGGCGACCGAGCATCAAAATCGACCTTCCGGTTTCCACTAACTCGCGAATCATACCAATTGTGCCAAAGACTGCCCGCCCCACTCGACAAGTTAAACCAATAACTTCTCCTGTGCGATTGCGAATAGCACTAATCCGGTGTAGCGTTTGCTCAATACCTGCTCGATTATCACTGCTAAAATCACCAACTCGTTCTATGGAATAATTGAGGTCTTTTCTAGAAATAGGAATTTCGCCCAGGTATTCTGCATGGGATGGAAAACGAGCTTCTGGGAGACGACCCAGATCCATCACAATTTCGATCAGGTTATTTCGCTGTTGATGTTGCAGTAGAGGCCGTCTAATTTGGTCTGGTACAATTTCTAGTAATCTATTAAGGTCGTCTGTAATCTGCATACTTTGTTAAAAGTTACTTCTATTCTACTGGGTGAGAAAAAAGCTTTTGAGGCAAAAACTGAAACTATAGCGCTGCGCGCAGGCAACAGGCAATAGGCAACAGCGGTGCGACCCCCCGTCGGCGTTAGCGCAGCTCCTCCGGAGGAGGCTAGACGCAAGGGAATGGGCACCAAGAGAGGCAATAGGGGGAAATCAAAAGCCATTTGCGCAAGCATTCCGTAGGAATCATATAAGACTTTTAGCTATTGGATAGTTCCTGCAATTTGTAAATATGCCAGCGCACATTCCTATACGATCGGAACTTACGCATGAACGCTATTGGTAGGGTGTGTTTCGGCTGTCGCCGACATGAAAAGCGCTAGCGTAACTGAACAACCATTATATATAGCGCTAGCGTAACTGAGCAACCATTATATATAGTGCCTTGACGTAAGTCCTGATGATATATCAGGAAAGGCGTAGGGCATCTCCCCTACCCCCCTTTGAAAGGGTAATTTTGACTTCTGCCCTCAGCATAGCTGCCTTCTGCCTTCGTTCATGGAAATTCATTACTAATTCCTCATTCTACTGAGATGATCCGACTTTTTTTGATTTGGGAAACCAAAGAGTTAGCTAAACTGACAGCTTCCCAAAGAAGTTCCGGTAAAACTTCTAGCTTTGTTAGCTGGGAATCATTAGTGAGTTCTTTAGCATTAACGCTAGTTGTGCTGTAGACAGATTCAATTGCCTGCAGCTGTGATTTGTGCATTTTTTCTAATTTTTCTAAAATTGGTGACAACAAAACGCGGGCATAGCTACCATAAGCTACACCAGCAACAAATCTATTTTCCGGAATATGAGTATTTAAATTTTTAGTAGAATTTTCTTGTTTGTTATTTTCAGAAGCTAGCAAACCTTTAGCAACAAGCTTGGCTACAGTAAAATTATTTGTGCCTCCTGCTAGCTGTACATACCCTGGTAGTTTTGCATTCAAAACCTTTTCACTTAATGCGATCGCAGCCATTGTGCTACCTGCCCCAATATCTCCACTCATCGGCTTACCATCAGTTTGCCAGATTAGAGTACAAGGAAGAGGAGAGATAATTTCGTACAAACTTTGTAAATATTCTACTAGCCCTTCTCCATCAGGGCAACTAATAGCAATTAGTTTTAATTGATTTACCCAAGGTTTTATGCTTTTCCAGAGTCGCTCAAAATCACTTTCTCTTCCAACTTTGGTGTGAATTTCAATGGCATCTACACCCGTCTGCAATACTAATGATGCAATAGAAGTAGGAGTAGATACATAAGAGCGAGCCTGTATTAGTTGCTTAGGGCATACAGACAAACATCTTCCACAACCGTAGCAAAGTTCATCTATAACCCCTGAATTACCAGTAGTTATAGTATCTCTATCTTCAGAAAAAACTATAGCATCTGCCGGACAGACTCTCTCACAAGGTCGCCAGCAGTCTGTGGGGCAAACAGTAGGGTCAAACTCAGCTTTGCGAAAATGAGGATCTTCTCCATCATTGATACTTACCATTATCCATGGTGCTGTTTGATAGCCAAATCCCTGTGAATTGGCCCAATCTTTGAGGCCCCTTGCTACCTGTAAAGCCTGCCCAGCAGAAGCGATCGCCGCCGGATCGGCAGCCACATCAATACAATCTGCACCTGCCAAAGTATAAGCTAATGTTAAATTTCTTACTGTTGGCAGATGTTGAAAGCTGGCCCCACAGATCAACTTGAACCAGTGGCCTTTTTTTAGCGAAATTAGGGGATAATAGCGTTCTCTCACGCTTATATAGTAGCCTTTAACTCAAAAAAATTTGAAGTACAAAGAATAATGTTAGCTCAAAAAACTCTTTAGCTAGGTACCAAAGCATTTTGAAGTGATGTCCATCTAAAGAAGCGATCGCCACCCATTTCCACTACTACCTTGACTCGTGGTTCTGATTTAGGTAGGACAGTTAAATACTCAATTTCTTGACTAGATAGAATCTGACCTTCTATAATCCACAAAACCAAACCCTTAGCTTTAGGTGGTAACTGTTCCAATCGATAGCTCACAATTGGCGGTACATAGTAAACATAACCAACTGCTGGGCCATTACCCGTACTTTTCTTACCTAAGTGAGGAGGTCTGACTCCATGTACCCCTGTCAGATACATGGCCAGATCGCCAAGACCTCTAGCAGTAATATTGTGACTTACATAGCCAGAAGCCCTTAACCGACGTTGATAACGCCCTTCAAACCCTCCTTCCAAAGGAACATAAACGGCCAAAGACCCAGACTTCTCCAAATCCTTAATCATTCCTCGACCAGTCGTAATCAGTGCCATGCTCAATCTTGTCCCTAATTTTTAGATTCTAGGTTATTATATTTGGTCTACATTATAGTTGTTTAAACCAAAGATACTTGTGTTCCTAGCGACCTCAAAAAAAATTATTTAAACCACTAGACAAGTCCTAGTAAATACTATACAATTATATATTGTCGCCAAAAAAAGTGAAGTAATGGGTAAGTATAGCCTATATCAACCCTATGATTGAGTTCAATCTTAGATTGGGGTTATACAAAGGTTAGTAACTTATTACTTGGCTAGCTATTTCAAGGCTAAAAATCAAGAAATAGTTAGTTGTGTAAGTTTCTATACTTCCTAGAAGAAAAAGGATACTGATTAGCAAGCTACTCAAGTCCTGGTGGCCATAAAGCTAAGAACTAGAGCTAAAGACAAAAAGCTAAAAAATATATAGATAGCTGGTAAGCATAAATATTATCGTTATCAGTAAGCGATGATATTTTATCTAAACGTTGGTTGAAGACCCGCGCTCTCCATCCCCCCTAGCCCCCCGATGATGCGGGGGGAACAAAAGAGGAGCATAGAGATGGGAAAACCAATCAATTGCGTGGCGTATGCCAATAGTTTGTTAGACTTAAAATTTGGCTGCTGGGCTAGCAGTGTCAGTCTGTGGAGCGCGCCTTTAGAGCGAAAAGAGGCTTGACCTTAGAGGCTGGTGCATTGTTAGCGCAGCTCCTCTGCAAGAGGCAGCAGAAAGACCTAAGAGCGCGATGGTTAGGAATCCCGCGCTCTCTCGTAGAGCAGCGTCGGGAGGATGTAAATGTCATGCTGAGTATTAGTTCTACAATTTCTCTAGTACAAAAATGAGAATCAAAACGAATACAAGCTTAAGTCATTAGTTCAATGGCTGAAAGCAGGCAGCTAGAGCAGCGATTTATTGCTCTAACATTTCGAGTAAAATCACTTGTGACAGCTATTCAAAAAGAAAGTAAGCTCACAGCTAGATTTTTTTCTATGCCGAGGAGTGTAGGAGTCTGTTGATAGGCTTGAAGCAAATGTGGATTTATCCCATTTACGGTGGACTAACCACAGAATCCAGGGTGTTTCAACCCCTGGAGACGTCAAAGAAGTTAAGTATTACTAACAAAAGACTTAGGCGATAAACCCTAAGTAGCAGTAAGGAAATTAACCACTTTTGTAATTAAGAGACCGGGATAAGTTTAAAATATTATTTATGTGTAAATAGTATGATTTATTAATTATTTGTTAGGTACAAAACTGTCTGTAAAAAAAATAAATTATTTTAATTAAAAAGCGTTTCCTGACGGAATGCTCTGCAAACAGATACCTAATACAAATTTTTAGAATGATAGGTGATAGCTAGTAAAAAAACATTATTGTTGTAGTGGATAAAAAAGTATAGGAGAGCGACAGTGGCAGTTGGTATCCTGGGCAAAAAACTAGGCATGACACAAGTATTTGAAGCTGAAACAGGAGCAGCAATTCCTGTAACAGTTGTACAAGCTGGTCCATGTGTAGTAACCCAAATTAAAACCGAACAAACAGACGGTTATACTTCAATCCAAATAGGATATGGAGAAGCCAAAAATAAAACCCGTCAACTCAATATCAAAGAACCAAAAGAAGTTAATAGGTATTTGACTAATGCTCAACAAGGGCACTTAGTAAAATCAGGTGGTATTCCCTTACGTCATCTACGAGAATACAGAGTAGAAAATACAGGTAACTTTGAACTGGGTCAACAAATAAAAGTCGATCTATTTGAAGCAGGCCAACTCGTTGATGTCACAGGAAAAAGTATTGGTAAAGGCTTTGCTGGCTATCAGAAACGTCATAACTTTAGACGTGGACCAATGGCTCACGGTTCCAAAAACCATCGTTTACCAGGTTCCACAGGTCCGGGAACAACTCCAGGGCGTGTTTATCCAGGTAAGAAAATGGCAGGGCATTTAGGAAACGTGCGAGTCACTACTAGAAAACTCAAAGTAGTGAGAATAGATACAGAAAGAGACTTATTGCTGATCAAAGGAAGCATTCCTGGTAAACCAGGCACATTAGTCAGCATTGCTCCAGCCAATATAGTAGGTCAAAATTGAAGAAGGCAGAAGGCAGGAGGCAGGAGGCAGAAGGGAAAATTGTATGGGGATAGGAGGGTTTGTAACTGTTGGCTAAAATCTGGTATTATCTATAAAAATCTGGGATTATCTGTTTATGCTACTTGGATATCATACTGAACTGCACCCCACAAACCAGCAAAGTTCTCGAACAACTGGAAAAAAACACAGCTAAAAGTAGCTAGACTACATAGTAGGATAGCCAACATCAGAAAAGATACATTGCATAAACGCGCCTACCTATTTGGCTAAAAACCACAGTCAAATAGTAATAAAAGACCTTAATGTATCAGGAATGATGGCAAATCATAAGTTGGCTAAGGCTATTGCTGATATGGGTTTTTATGAGTTTCGCAGACAGGCGCGAGTACAAGTGTGAGCTGTATGGTTCCCAACTAACCGTTGTGGATAGATGGTTTCCTAGTTCTAAAACTTGCAGTAGGTGTGGAACTGAATCGCGAGTCTCTGTGTTTATCAGAACGCGTGCTCAAATGCGAACACTGCAATTTTAGCTGTGATTGAGACTTAAATGCAGCGTTAAATTTAGCTATGGCGGTCAGTTCGACCGTGACAGCCTGTGGACTGGATAACGCCGACGTTGCCAGGTAGAAGCAGGAATAGAACAGATTATTTATAGAAAATCATAGATTTATATAGATAATCATAGGTTTCTAAGAACGGCAACCTGCCGCTCCGCGTCTACTCACCCCAAACAATTTTAAGCACCGTGGGTGACGGTGGGGTATTAAACCCATACATAAAGGAAAAGAAAAAAAAATTTTTTTGAGAAAAAAGATGGTTGATTGTGTAATAAAAAACTGGCAAGGTGAAGAAGTTGGACAAGCAACTCTTAACTTACGAGTAGCTAAAGAAGAAAGTGCAGCCCATGTTGTTCATAGGTCTTTAAGACTACAAATGGCGAATAACCGCCAAGGAACAGCCAGCACAAAAACAAGATCGGAAGTCAGAGGTGGAGGTCGTAAACCTTGGCGACAAAAAGGAACAGGTAGAGCAAGAGCAGGCTCCATCCGTTCACCTCTATGGCGTGGTGGTGGCGTAATTTTTGGTCCTAAACCAAGAGACTACTCCCATAAGATGAACCGCAAGGAAAAACGTCTAGCACTCAGCACCGCCTTCCAAAGTCGTTCAGAAGACTTAATTGCGATCGAAAATATTTCCGAGCAATTAACAAGACCTAAAACAAAAGAATTAGCCCAAGCGATCGCTCGTTGGGGAGTAGAACCAGAATCTAAAGTTCTGCTGGTATTAGAAGAGAAACAAGAAAATGTATATCTGTCAGGTCGTAATATTGCGAAACTGAAAATCTCTCTAGCTAATAACTTGAATATTTACGATATTCTAGAAGCAGATAAAATCATAGCCACCGCAGCAGCAATAGAGAAAATTCAGGAGATATATGGGGATAAAAGTTGATTCACGAGACTTAGTGGATATAGTAAAATGCCCAGTTGTCACAGAAAAAGCTACTAGATTAATGGAACTAAATCAATACACATTTGATGTAGATCCAAGGGCAACAAAGCCAATGATCAAAGCAGCAATTGAACAACTATTTGAAGTAAAAGTAACAGGTATGAATACCCTAAATTTACCAAGAAAAAAGAAAAGAGTAGGTAAATTTCAAGGCTTCAAACCTAGATATAAAAGAGCAATTGTCAGCTTAGAAGATGGAGAACCAATTAGAAAAGTTCTATTCCCAGACCTCTAAGAAAACTCAACTAAATTTAAAATATTTAAATCTGTAAAATCTCAAGTGGCATAGAAAATTAATTATGGGTATTCGTTCCTATCGACCCTATACTCCAAGTACCCGAGAACATAGTGTATCAGACTTTGCTGAGATAACTAGCTCAAAACCAGAAAAGTCCCTGGTAAAAAACAAGCATAGACGAAAGGGTCGTAACAACCGTGGTATAATTACCTGTCGTCACCGAGGCGGAGGTAGCAAGAAACTATATCGTGTTATCGACTTCCGTCGTAACAAACATAATATTCCGGCCAAAGTAGCATCAGTAGAATACGACCCGAACCGGAACGCCAGAATCGCACTACTACATTATCAAGATGGAGAAAAACGTTATATCCTTCATCCTGTAGGATTAAAAGTTGGTGCATCCATTATTTCTGGCATAAACGCTCCAATAGAAATTGGCAACGCCTTACCACTCAGTCAAATTCCCCTGGGTACAGATGTTCATAATGTAGAACTTGTTCCAGGTAAAGGAGGACAAATAGTTCGTGCTGCTGGTGCCGCTGCTCAATTGGTAGCAAAAGAAGGTGAGTATGTAACAATCAAACTCCCTTCTGGTGAACGACGTAAAGTTAGAGGAAGTTGCTACGCCACTATTGGCCAAGTTGGCAACGTCGATCATCGAAATATCAGCTTAGGAAAAGCAGGTCGCAACCGCTGGAAAGGTAAAAGACCTACAGTTAGAGGTAGTGTGATGAACCCAGTCGATCACCCTCATGGTGGTGGTGAAGGCCGGGCACCAGTAGGTAGAAGCGGACCAGTTACTCCTTGGGGTAAGCCAGCACTAGGTATGAAAACTCGTAAGAAGAAAAAACGGAGTGATGCTTTAATCGTACAACGTCGTCGTAAATCCTCGAAACGAGGAAAAGGTGGACGGCAAAGCTAAAATCAGTCTTCAGAATTTAGAATTTAGAATTTAGAATTCAGAAGTCAGTAGTTGTTTTTGTAACGGGGATTTGAGCAAGCCCCAAAAAACATTTCGCCTCTAACTTGAATAGTATTAAATCAATCATAAATTCAATTATGGCTCGATCATTAAAAAAAGGACCATTCATCGCAGATCATCTATTGAAAAAAATAGAAGATTTAAACGAGAAAAATCAAAAACAAGTAATTAAAACTTGGTCAAGAGCTTCAACTATTATTCCTGACATGGTAGGTCATACGATCGCAGTACATAACGGACGGCAACACGTCCCTGTGTTTATCTCCGATCAGATGGTAGGCCATAAGTTAGGGGAATTTGCACCGACTAGAACCTATCGAGGTCACGGTTCAGATAGAAAATCTAAAAGATAAATAGAAAACTTGTTGAAATTGATAATTGGAGAAAGGTATGCCTGTAGATACCAGTGAAGAAGTAAAAGCCGTAGCACGTTACATCCGAATGTCTCCCTTTAAAGTGCGACGCGTACTAGACCAAATTCGTGGCATCTCTTACCGGAAAGCGTTGATCATACTTGAATTTATGCCATATCGTTCCTGTGATCCTGTGCGTAAAGCATTGCGTTCAGCAGCAGCGAATGCCGAGCATAATAGAGGAATAGATCCAGAAACCTTAATTGTATCCAAAGCCTTTGCCGATCAAGGGCCTTGTTTGCCACGGTATCGACCTCGTGCTCAAGGTCGTGCTTACAGAATTCGTAAACCTACTTGTCACATTACAGTTGCAGTAGCTCCTGTAGTTGATTAGTAAAGATAAGGAATTTGAACGATTAGATTAAATTAATTTAAGTTATAGACGTAATGGGACAAAAAATACATCCAACTGGTTTTAGATTAGGCATTACCCAAGAGCATCGCTCTCGCTGGTATGCTGATGCTAAAAACTACCCAGATCTGTTGGAAGAAGACCACAAGATTCGTAAATATGTAAAGCAAACTCTGGCAAATGCAGGCATCTCTCAAATCAGAATTGAGCGTAAAGCAGACCAGATAGACTTAGAAGTTAGCACGGCAAGACCAGGTGTAGTGGTTGGTAGAGGCGGAGCAGGCATTGAGTCTTTGAGAGTAGGTTTACAACAACTTTTGGGAAGCAACCGTCAAATCAGAATCAACGTTGTTGAAGTGACAAAAGTAGACACTGATTCCATGCTTATTGGTGAATACATTGCTCAACAACTAGAAAAAAGGGTTTCTTTTCGTCGAGTTGTACGTCAAGCTATAACTAGGGCTCAAAAAGCAGGGGTAGAGGGTATAAAAGTACAAGTAAGTGGAAGAGTCAATGGAGCAGAAATTGCTCGTACCGAGGTGACAAGAGAAGGTAGTGTGCCATTGCATACATTGAGAGCTGACATTGATTATGCCTACTGTACTGCTAAAACAATCTACGGCATCCTGGGCATCAAGGTTTGGATATTCAAAGGAGAAATTATTCCTGGTCAAGAAGATGTTGGAAATGCACCAGTAAATCAACTAAAACGTAGACAACAAAAACGTCGTCAGCAATATGAAGACAGGTCTAACGAAGGATGAATTTAGAATTCAGAATTTAGAATTTAGAATTCAGAATTCAGAATTTGTAACGGGTATGCGCGAGCAACTATCCAAAAACATTTCGCCCTTAGTCAGATATTACTTTTGACTTTTAACTTTTGAATTGCGCGTAGCGCCATAACTGACTTTCTAGGAAAATACTAAATTAAGCACAAAATAGTAGACTATGTTAAGTCCTAAAAGAACAAAATTCCGTAAACAGCAACGCGGGCGAATGAGAGGTAATGCAAATAGTGGCAATACCATTAGCTTCGGCGAATTTGCTCTCCAAGCATTAGAACCTTCTTGGATTACTTCCCGTCAAATAGAAGCTTCTCGTCGTGCCATGACTCGTTATATCCGTAGGGGTGGGAAAATTTGGATTCGTATATTTCCAGATAAACCTGTGACAATGCGAGCAGCAGAAACCCGTATGGGTTCTGGTAAAGGTGCCCCAGAATATTGGGTAGCAGTAGTTAAACCAGGGCGCATTATGTTTGAGTTAGGTGGGGTTGCAGAAGAAATCGCTCGCGAAGCTATGCGTTTAGCATCATTTAAGTTGCCAATTAAGACTAGGTTTATTACACGCGATGGAGATTAATCTATGCCTTTTCCTAAAATAGAAGAAGTGAGGAATTTGAGTGATGACGAGCTTGTCGCTGAAATAGTTAACACTAAGCGAGAATTGTTCAATTTACGGATGTTAAAAGCTACCGGAAGATTGGAAAAACCTCATCTGTTCAAACACAACCGTCATCGACTGGCTCAATTGTTAACAATAGAAAGAGAACGAGAATTAGTAAAAGAAGCAGAAGCTTCTACTCAAGAAGTAGCAGAATCAGCTTCAAGTGAATCTTCGACTATAACTGTTGAAAAAGCAGATGTTGAAACAGCAGATAGTCCAGCTTGAAGAAGGCAGAAGGCAGAAGGCAGAAGGCAGAAGGCAGAAGGGAAAATTGCTGATGGATAGTCAATGATTGGCCACTTCGTGTCTGATAACCCCAAGCAATTTTAAGCAACTCCATTGACGGTGGGGTATTAAACTCGCCACTGAGAAGATAAAAATTAAAAACTTAATAGATGTAGCAATTAGTAAATTATTAATTGTTGACATTTTCAAAGTATTTCTCGGGAAAACTCAAGCAAACTTTATTATTGATAAAATAAGGAAAATTATGGCAGCTAAAGAAAGAGTCGGTGTAGTTGTCAGCAACAAAATGGACAAAACAATAGTGGTGGCGATCGAAAACCGTTCTGCCCACCCGAAGTACGGCAAAACAGTCGTGAAAACTAAAAAATATAAAGTTCACGACGAAGAAAATAAATGTAACGAAGGCGATCGCGTTAGAATTACAGAAACTCGTCCAATGAGTCGTACTAAACGTTGGCAACTTGCTGAGATCCTAAGTACCAAGATTAGTTAATAGTTGATTTTATTGGCCTTGGCAAACCGATTAAAATTAACAAATAAATTAACTTTAATTCTAACACATCTATAAAAACATCACAAAAACAGCAATGATTCAACAACAGTCCATATTAAATGTAGCTGATAATAGCGGTGCCCGGAAATTAATGTGCATCCGTGTAATAGGTGGTGGCAATCGTCGCTATGCTCGCATAGGTGACGTTATAATAGCTGTAGTCAAAGACGCATCTCCTAACATGGCGGTCAAAAAGTCAGATGTAGTGAGAGCTGTTGTTGTTCGTACTAGGAAAGGTTTACGTCGAGACAGTGGTATGAGCATTAGATTTGATGATAATGCAGCAGTAATTATCAACCAGGATGGAAATCCACGAGGAACTCGTGTATTTGGTCCAGTAGCTCGTGAATTACGAGACAAAAATTTTACTAAAATCGTATCCCTAGCACCGGAGGTACTATAAATGGCTTCTAAAAAGAAAAAACCTCAAATGAGCGCACAGGGAAAACCTATACGCTATAAAATGCACGTTAAGAAAGGTGACACAGTTCAAATAATTGCTGGAAAAGATAAAGGCAAAGTAAGCGAAATTATGAAGGTGTTGCCAAAAGTTAGCAAAGTAGTAGTGAAAGATATTAACGTCAAAACAAAGCACGTTAAACCTCAGCAAGAAGGAGAGTCAGGTAAGATTGTTAACATTGAAGCTCCTATTCATAGTTCTAATGTGATGCTCTACTCTAACAAAGAAAAGGTAGCTAGTCGCATTTGTTATACATTTACAGAAGATGGCCGCAAAGTGCGAAAGCTCAAAAAAACAGGTGAAATTATTGATTAATTACTAAGTAAATAATGGTTAAAATTAGAAAATTAAAGACCAGAGTCAAATCACTATTTACTGCATAAATTACTAAACTAATAGTTACCAAAACTATGGCAGAAAGACTAAAGAGTTTTTACCAAGAAAAAATTGTTCCCAAAATGATGGAGCAATTTAAGTATAAAAATATTCACCAGGTACCAAAACTGGTTAAAATAACATTGAACCGGGGTTTAGGGGAAGCATCTCAAAATGCTAAAGCTCTAGACTCCTCAATCAAAGAAATAGCCACAATTACAGGTCAAAAACCAGTAGTGACTAGGGCAAAAAAAGCGATCGCCGGATTTAAAATCCGTAACGGAATGCCAGTAGGAGTTATGGTTACTCTACGCTCTGGAAAAATGTATGAATTTCTAGACCGACTAATTAATTTAGCATTACCTAGAATTAGAGACTTTAGAGGCACAAATCCTAAAAGCTTTGACGGTCGAGGAAATTACAGCTTAGGCTTAAAAGAGCAGCTAATTTTTCCAGAGATAGAATATGACAGTATCGATCAAATTCGGGGAATGGACATTTCAATTATTACTACAGCTAAAACTGATGAGGAAGGCCGCGCCTTACTTAAAGAAATGGGAATGCCCTTTCGGACTAATTAACTTAAAGTAGTTAAGGAAAAAAGGAAAAAATGGCGGCTAACGACACAATATCAGATATGTTGACGCGAATTCGCAACTCCTGCATGGCGCAACATACAACAACAAAAGTTCCAGCAACAAAGATGACTCGCAGTATTGCCAAAGTATTGAGCGAGGAAGGTTTTATTGGTGGGTTTGAACAAGAAGGCGAAGGTATTAAGAAGTTCTTAGTAATTTCTTTAAAATACAAAGGCAAAAATAGACAACCCATTATTAGATATCTGAAGCGAGTTAGTAAACCTGGACTCCGGGTATATAAAAATCGTAAAGAATTACCACGAGTTTTAGGTGGAATAGGAATAGCTATTATTTCCACATCCAGTGGAATTATGACTGATAGAGAAGCTAGAAAAAGAGGCATCGGAGGAGAAGTCCTTTGTTATGTTTGGTAATAATTAATAATTAATAATTAATAATTAATAATTACCTATCCTTTAAAAGAACAGGATCAACTCAAAGTTTTTTTCTTTTTATCTCTGTAAAAAAGGAAGCTTGAAACCACTTTTTTTTTTGGTAAAACTGTTGATTTCGTGTCTTGAATTGATGTAATTAAAAATTTTGCAAGAGGTCTGTTCGAGAGCTATTCACTAACCGAAAGAAAACAATATCTAGCAACCTAATATATATACAAAGAAAGCTATGTCTAGAATTGGTAAGCTTCCAATCAAGATTCCCAAGAAAGTGACCGTTACCATTGATGGTCAAAAAGTAACAGTAAAAGGCCCGAAAGGTGAACTGTCTAGAGTTCTGTCCCCAGAAATAGCTGTTGAGCAGCAGGAAGACACTATTGTGGTTAAACCACAAAGTGAAACTCGCCGTGCTCGTCAGCAATATGGTCTATCTAGAACTCTAGTTGCCAATATGGTCGAAGGCGTATCAAAAGGATATGAAAAGCGACTACAAATTCAAGGTGTAGGGTATCGTGCTCAAGTTCAAGGCAAGAACTTGATTTTAAACGTAGGTTACAGTAAACCAGTAGAAATGCCTTCTCCGGAAGGTATTCAGGTGGCAGTAGAAAATAATACTAATGTAATTGTTACTGGCATCAATAAAGAATTGGTAGGAAATACTGCTGCGCGAATTCGTGCTGTTCGTCCACCAGAAGTATACAAAGGCAAAGGTATTCGCTATGCAGGTGAAATGATTAAACTCAAAGCAGGTAAATCAGGTAAAAAATAGACAATGAAGTATACTCGTAAAGACTCTGTCAGAAAGCGGCATCGTCGGGTGCGAAAAAAGGTATTTGGTACATCAGAACGCCCTAGATTATCAGTATTTCGCTCAAATCTGCATATCTATGCTCAAGTAATTGATGATACTAAACAACATACCTTAGCTGCAGCATCAACTGTAGAACCAGAATTAAAATCAAGTTCAGGAGCTAACTGTGATGCTTCTGTGCAAGTAGGAAAATTAATTGCACAGCGATCGCTGGAAAAAGGAATAGAAAAAGTAGTTTTCGACCGTGGTGGAAATATCTATCATGGCCGTGTAAAAGCTTTAGCTGAGGCAGCTCGTGAAGCTGGATTAGATTTCTAGATAATTAGTAAAGTTACACAAAAAAAAAGAACTTGACAAAAGGTAACAACTATGGCAGAACAACAACAGCAGCGTCGTAAAAAAAATAACCGTACAAAAGAGAAAGAAAGTGAATGGCAGGAAAGGGTTGTCCAAATTCGCCGAGTCACTAAAGTTGTTAAAGGTGGTAAAAACCTGAGTTTCCGGGCTATCGTTGTCATAGGCAATGAAAAAGGTCAAGTAGGCGTAGGAGTGGGTAAAGCAGCAGATGTTATTGGTGCTGTAAAGAAAGGAGTTGCGGATGGCAAAAAACATATAGTAGAAGTCCCTCTCACAAAATCTAACTCTATTCCCCATCCTGTAAATGGTGTTGGTGGTGGAGCTAAAGTAATGATGCGACCAGCAGCACCAGGTACGGGAGTTATCGCGGGAGGAGCTGTGAGAACAGTTCTTGAACTAGCAGGTGTTCAGAATATATTAGCCAAACAGCTAGGGTCTAATAATCCATTAAACAATGCTAGAGCTGCTGTTAACGCCTTATCTGCTTTGAGGACATTGGCCGATGTTGCTCAAGAAAGAGACCTACCTGTGGAACATCTATATGCTTAAGCAGGGAACAGGCAACAGGCAGTTTTAAGCACCCCTGTTGATGGTGGGGTATTAAATCCGCAAAAGATACAGATAAAATTTGAATCTTGATCTTAATGGCAAATTCATCGGTGGCAAGATAAAACAATATGAGATTAAAAGATGCAATTCCTAAAAAAGGTTCTCAGAAACGCCCTCGTAGATTAGGACGAGGCATCTCAGCAGGTCAAGGCGCAAGCTGTGGTAAGGGGATGCGCGGTCAAAAATCTCGGTCTGGTAGCAGTACTAGACCGGGTTTTGAAGGTGGTCAAAATCCTCTTTATCGTCGCTTGCCAAAGTTAAAAAGTTTTCCGATGGTAAATCGGAAAAAATATACAATTATCAATGTGGGTAAGTTGGCATCATTACCAACAAACACAGAGGTAACTCTTGCCTCTCTAATGGAAGCGGGAATTATTACAAGTAATGATGGACCGCTCAAAGTCCTCGGAGATGGAGAGTTGAATGTTGCACTAAATGTTCATGCTATAGGTTTTACAGCTACAGCTCGTTCCAAAATAGAAGCAGCAGGTGGTAGTTGCGAACAAATAGGTAAGAATTAAGAGTTTAGAATTTAGAATTTAGAATTACCTTTTCTTATAAATTTAAGAGGATTGGTTAGAAGGATTTTTTTTCTTTTTTCTTCATGATTTTCAGTAAACTTTCTAGTTTTTTCAGGTTATCTCAAGTAGAGTTTCAAAAGCTTTAGTTGAAGAAAAACCTTGGTTTTCAAACAAACAAAATCTCTAGAAGCGGAGGATTCTACCTAATTTTGCTAAAATCAAAAATATAAAATATAAATCTCAAATAAGTATGGACATTAGTAGAGAAAAGTCACCAACTGCTCAAGAAACATTCTTGCAGATGGCCCAAGCAGCAGGGTTGCGGGGGCGACTGCTAGTGACAATAGGTTTACTTCTTTTGGTGCGTCTAGGTGTTTACTTACCAGTACCAGGAATAAATAGAGGTGCTTTTGAAGCAAGTATAGGAAATCAGGCTTTAACTGGATTTCTTGACCTATTTTCTGGTGGAGGTTTCTCGGCATTGGGTATTTTTGCATTAGGTATCATACCTTATATTAATGCCTCGATCATCATTCAATTGATGACAGCAGCTTTACCCAGTTTAGAAAATCTGCAGAAGAATGAAGGTGAAGCAGGACGTCGTAAAATTTCTCAAATCACTCGCTATGTGGCCTTGGGTTGGTCGGTCTTACAAAGCTTTGGTTTAGCAATATTTCTGAATAGTTCATCTGTAGAAATTAATGGCTCATCGGTAAGTGTAGCTATTAGTCCAGGGCCTCTATTTATTGCTAAGACTATTTTAGCAATTACAGCAGGTTCCATGTTTGTGATGTGGATATCTGAATTAATTACAGAAAGAGGAATTGGTAATGGAGCATCATTGTTGATATTTGTCAATATTGTGGCTGTATTACCTCAATCACTGGGCGACACTATTAAATTGTTTGAAGGAGGAGACCGTGCTATCGTCGGTCGTGCGATTGTTCTGCTTCTAGTATTCCTAGTGATGATTGTAGGCATTGTCTTTGTACAAGAGGGAAGCCGCAGAATTCCTATACTTTCAGCTCGCCGCCAAGTAGGTAGAAAACTTTATCGGGAAACAAAAAGCTATTTACCTTTACGATTAAATCAGGGTGGAGTAATGCCAATTATCTTTGCTTCTGCCGTCCTTATATTACCTGTATCTTTAGCTCAGTTTTCTAACAATCCACTTTTATCTCAGATTATTACTTCTATAAGTCCTAGTGGCCCGACTCCTTGGTTATATGCTCTATTTTACTTTGTTCTAATCTTATTCTTCAGCTATTTCTACGCTTCCCTAATTATGAACCCAGTGGATATGTCGCAGAACCTGAAGAAAATGGGGGCAAGTATCCCAGGTATTCGCCCAGGTAAAACTACTAGCGATTATATAGAGAAAGTTTTGAATAGGTTGACTTTCCTAGGAGCTATTTTCCTTGGTTTAGTAGCAATTATTCCTACGGCAGTAGAAAGTGCAACTCGTGTACCTACTTTTAGAGGATTAGGAGCTACCTCTCTGTTAATTCTAGTAGGTGTAGCTATAGACACAGCAAAACAAATTCAAACTTATGTTATCTCTCAGAGATACGAAGGAATGGTGAAGCAATAGTGGTAAAACTGATATTCTTAGGTCCGCCAGGGGCAGGCAAGGGAACACAGGCATCTCGAATAGCAGATTTTTACCAAGTTCCTCATATTTCTACAGGTGATATTTTACGCAATAATGTGGCAGAAAAATCATCCCTGGGTTTACAAGCGAAAGAATACATGGACAAAGGTGAATTAGTTCCCGATCAACTCATCCTTGACATGGTTGAAGAGAGACTGAAACAAAATGATGCTCAAAATGGTTGGATTTTAGATGGCTTTCCGAGAAATGTGACTCAAGCAGATTTTGTAGAAAAACTTTTATCTGCAAGTAAAATTGGAAATGACACTCGAGAAGAAAAAGCTGAAATTAGTAATTCTTTGATGGTCATAAATTTACAAGTTCCAGATAAGGTTTTAGTCAGTCGCTTATTATCAAGAGGTCGCCAAGATGATAATGAGGAAACCATAACAAATCGTTTAAAAGTCTACCATCAACAAACAGAACCTTTGATTGAATTTTACAAAGAACGTCAACAGCTAGTTACTATAGATGGAAATAATTCCATTGATTCTGTGACTAATTTTCTAAAACAAGCTATTAGATGAGCGTCACAAGGTAAATAGAAATTGGATTCGATCGACTTTTTCAACCCTCAAATTAGCTATAGATAGTTGAAGCTGTTGATGCCAGCTAAATATTTAGAGATATGATTATCGCTCATCCTCAATAACCTCTAAAAATCACAAATTTTTGATAAGATATGTTGAGGGGAATCACCTGAAATAACAGGCTGTTCCGAATATAAATTGGTAACTTGCAGGGTTGAGGTGATTAACAGTTGGCAAAACAAGATCTTATAGAAATGGAGGGTACAGTGACGGAGTCCCTACCGAATGCTATGTTCAGAGTGGACCTAGAT
The DNA here is from genome assembly GCF_010692555.1 of Okeania sp. SIO3B5. GTDB lineage: Bacteria > Cyanobacteriota > Cyanobacteriia > Cyanobacteriales > Microcoleaceae > Okeania. The sequence continues at coordinate 18,480 of NZ_JAAHHG010000096.1, forward strand.
AATGGGTTTAATGTGCTAGCTCATATTTCTGGAAAAATCCGTCGTAATTACATCAAAATTCTGCCAGGCGATCGAGTCAAGGTAGAGTTAACACCTTATGACTTGACAAAAGGTCGAATTACATATCGGCTAAGGAAAAAGTAGTAACTATCATATCTCTACTCAATAATTTGTATAGAGATAATCTACTTGCTGAAAACATTATTAAATGATACAATACTAAATTTGTAGTATTGCCATAATAAGGCATGAAAGTTAGAGCATCTGTCAAAAAAATGTGTGAAAAGTGTCGTGTTATTCGTCGTAAAGGACGAGTAATGGTTATATGCGTTAATCCCAAACATAAACAACGTCAGGGTTAAGCATATTTCGACACAGGCATCAGATTATTTGTTGCCTAGTAATTAACCTAGTTTAAGTTTAATTTTAAGGTGATGGAGATAAAGTAAAGTGGCACGAATTGCAGGAGTAGACCTCCCACGCGATAAGCGTATAGAAATTGGTCTGACATACATATATGGAATTGGACTATCTCGGTCTCAAGAAATTTTAGATGAAACGGGTGTAAATCCTGATACCCGTGTTAAGGATTTAAGTGATGCTGATATAGCAGCACTTCGTTCTACGGTTCAGAATAACTACCAAGTTGAAGGAGACCTGAGACGATTGGAAGCCATGAACATCAAGCGGTTGATGGATATTGGTACTTACCGGGGTCGTCGGCACAGGATGGGTCTACCAGTTAGAGGACAGCAGACTCGCACCAATGCCAGAACTCGTAGAGGTGTACGTCGAACTGTAGCTGGTAAGAAAAAAGCTAGTGCGAAGAAATAGAAGTTTGTTTGTATCTTTATGTAAAGCTATTATAATCTACGTAGAGACCTAGCTCACTAAAGGGCGGGAAAAATAACGTCGGATGTATCAAACTGGTAAAGGTTTATTGGTTAACGCTTACTTAAATAGTAATAGTGCAGGGAACATACTTGCCTCCGGCACACTTCGCGAACGAAAAGTAGAGAAACAATTAGGTATAAACCTAGTCAAGGTCTGTAGGCAAGTTTTGACCCTTGCTACCAGATTTCGGTTCTGGGAAACCAAAACTAAAAAAGCTAGGAGGTATGGCTTTAGCCCCTAATCCTAGGAACAGTTGAGAATCCTTGCGCTTTTAAGCCGGGGAGAGGTCAATTAAGTACAAACAAATTGATGTGATTTAGTCAAATTGAAAGTAAATTCATCAACTTAGATTATCAACTCTGAAAATCAATTGTTATTGTCTCATTACACTCTTAAATCAAGGAGACAAAAGAATTATTTCTAGTTAAGTTTGTTGACTTAGGTGAAAAAATTTTACCTTGGTTTTGAAACACAAAAGATTAGCTATCTTAGATATTATAACTATAGATATCTATAGCTTTTCTACTAAAAGTAAAAACTCGGTCTGGTAAAAAATCATCACATTAACTAAGTTGACTATGTAGACTAGGATTTTGTTTTCAAATACAAAACGTGGCTATTGCTATTTCTAAAAGTATAGCATTTAAAAACTCAATAGCCAACAAAAAAAAAGCTTATTTCTCAGACAATCTGTGATGTAAAACCAAAACACAATATTTCTAGTAACTTTAAGGATATAGCATAACTTTTAACGCTATATCAAAGCAAACAATTCTTATAAGATTAAGATTAGAGATAAGTCCACTTGTTCTGAGAAAAGTACATTATTACTTTGAGATACCACTCATAAAGACAAATATGGCACGACAACCAGGTAAAAAAACAGGTGCAAAAAAGCAAAAAAAGAATGTGCCCAGTGGGGTGGCTTACATTCAGTCTACCTTCAATAATACAATTGTAACTATTACTGACTTGAACGGTGAAGTAATTTCTTGGGCTTCAGCAGGTTCTAGTGGTTTCAAAGGAGCAAAAAAAGGAACTCCCTTTGCCGCACAAACAGCCGCAGAAAGCGCAGCACGTCGAGCTAATGACCAAGGAATGCGTCAGATTCAAGTAATGGTTAGTGGTCCTGGAGCAGGAAGAGAAACTGCTATTAGGGCTTTACAAGGGGCAGGGCTAGAGATCACCTTGATCCGAGATATTACCCCAATTCCTCACAATGGCTGCCGTCCACCAAAACGGCGTAGAGTCTAATCAAATTATTAACTCTGGGTTCAATGTTCAAGGGAGGTCACTCCGTGGCGCAGTTTCATTACGAGTGTATAGAATCTAAAACTGACAAAGATCGTAGTCAGTATGGAAAATTTATTATAGAGCCATTAGCTCGCGGTCAAGGGACAACAGTAGGTAATGCACTGAGGCGAGTTCTACTATCTAACTTAGAAGGAACAGCCATTACATCAGTGAGGATAGCTGGGGTTAATCATGAGTTTGCCACAATCAAAGGGGTAAGGGAAGATGTTCTAGAGATCCTACTGAATATGAAAGAGGTTGTTCTCAAAAGCCATTCCAACCAACCACAAATTGGTAGAGTCAGGATAGATGGGCCAGCAACATTAACTACAGATCGTTTTGATGTACCTTCGGAGGTGGAAATAATCGATCGCAGTCAATATGTGGCTACTCTATCCCCTGGTTCAACTCTGGAGATGGAGTTCAGAATTGAGAAAGGGACTGGTTATAGAGCGGTAGATCGTACTCGCGATGATGTTACAGCTCTTGATTTTCTGCAAATTGATGCCATTTTTATGCCAGTTCGTAAGGTTAACTATACAGTTGAAGCTCGTATAGGTGGATCTGCAGAAGAAGACCGACTCATTATGGAAGTTTGGACTAATGGTAGTTACACACCTCAAGATGCTTTGAGTCATGCTGCTAGTATCTTAATGAGTTTGTTTGAGCCACTCAAAGATATTACTAATATGGCAGAGCCTCCATCAGGAGAGCCTACAGATCCAACAAGTCAGATTCCAATAGAAGAATTACAACTATCGGTTCGGGCCTATAACTGTCTGAAAAGAGCGCAAATTAACTCTGTTGCAGATCTACTGGAGTACAGTCAAGAAGACCTTTTAGAGATCAAAAACTTTGGTCAAAAATCTGCTGAGGAAGTTATAGAAGCTTTACAGAAACGCTTGGGGATAACTTTACCTCAAGAAAAAGTTGCTAAAGCTACTTAGAGGCCAAAAGTTAGAAATTCAAACCAGTTTTTGTCAATGGCATCAAAAATGTAAATCTGAAATACTATGCTTTCAAAGATGACCAACCGAATTTTTGAAGCTGTTAGTAGCAGTACGGAAAACAAATCGAAAACATTCGTTCAAATATTTTAGATACTCAAAGTAGTCATGCGTCATAGTCGTCGTGTTCCAAAGCTAGGAAAACCAGCAGATCAGCGTCGCGCTCTTCTGCGGTCTCTAGCCACTGAATTAATCCGTCATGGTAAAATTACTACCACAAAAACCCGTGCTAAAGCTGTACAGTCAGAAGCAGAAAAAATGATTTCCTTAGCAAAGGATGGATCGTTAGCAGCTCGCCGACAAGCTTTAGGTTATATCTATGATAAGAAGCTAGTTCACTCTCTATTTGAGGGGGCACAGGATAGATACGGTTCTCGTAATGGAGGTTATACCCGTGTTTTAAGAACTGTTCGCCGTCGTGGAGATAATGCAGAAATGGCAATTATTGAACTGGTTTAAGGTCTATAGTTATATGGGAGTATGTCACTTCAGCGTGTTGCTCTTGTAATTCAATATCAAGGCACTCATTTTCATGGGTGGCAAAGACAGCCAAATCAACGAACTGTACAAGAAGAGATTGAAAATACTATTTCTTCTGTGGTTAACCAGCCTGTAATATTACATGGTGCAGGAAGAACAGATGCGGGAGTTCATGCCGCAGCACAAGTAGCTCATTTCGATGTTCCAGGCCCAATTCCTGCCCATAAATGGGCTACTATTCTCAATTCACGGTTGGCTAATGATATCTTAATCGCCAGTTCTGCTCAAGTCGAATCTACCTGGCACGCTCGGTTTTCTGCAACTTCGCGGCGTTATCGCTACACTCTATATACAGAAAAACGGCCTAATTTGTTTGTGATGCCTTTTGTCTGGCATTACTATCAAGCACCATTAGATCCAGTGTTGATTCAAGCTGCTTTGAATCCTTTAATTGGCCGTCATCACTTGGCTGCTTTTCAAAGAGCTGGCTCTTCTCGTCCTCATTCTTGGGTAGATGTACAAGAGGTTAAGTGTGAAAGTCAGGGACCATTTATTCATATAGAGGTTCAAGCTAGTGGGTTTCTATATGGAATGATGCGATTATTGGTGGGGTTACTTATTCAAGTGGGTCAACAGAAGCTATCTCTGGAAAGTTTTACAGATATCTGGGTTAATCAAAGAAGGGAAGTTGTGAAGCACTCAGCTCCGGCTAGTGGCCTCTGTTTATTGCGGGTTGGTTATCTGGAATTTCCTTTTACTCAAGAAGTTTGGTATAATAATATGCCGAAATTTATTTTTTGAAGTCAGGGAATAGGGAATAGGGAATAGGGAATAGGGAATAGGGGGATGAAATTGTTGATTTCATATCTTGAATTGATTTAATTAAATTACCCTCTAAAAAGCTGATAACTGATAACTGATAACTGATAACTGATAACTGAAATGACCGCTTCTTAAAAAAAAATAACTAAATTAAGTAGATTATGAATACAACATACGTTCCACCACTGAATTCTCTAGAGCCAAAATGGTATGTTATTGATGCGGAAGGTCAACGCTTAGGGCGATTAGCTACTGCTATTGCGATGATTATTAGGGGTAAGAATAAACCTACTTATACTCCACATCTCGATACAGGAGATTTTGTAATTGTCGTTAATGCTGAAAAGGTGGATGTAACTGGTAAAAAAAGTAGTCAGAAACTTTATCGTCGCCATTCAGGAAGGCCAGGAGGCATGAAAACAGAGGTTTTTTCTAAGTTGCAAGCTCGTTTGCCTCAAAGAATTATTGAGGAGGCAGTTTACGGAATGCTACCAAAAAATTCTCTGGGAAGAAAACTTCATACTAAACTAAAAGTTTATCCAGGGCCTGACCATCCTCACCAAGCTCAAAAACCTGAAACGTTAACTATTCAAACTATTCCAGGAGAACAAAAATAATGCAAGCAAAAGAAAGTGGCCGTGCTATGTATTGGGGTACTGGTCGTCGTAAGTCTTCGATCGCTTCAGTACGTCTAGTTCCAGGTACAGGCAAATTGATTATTAATGGCAAGGATGGTGAGTTATACCTACAATATAATCATGGTTATTTATCATCTGCTAAAGCTCCATTAGAGACTTTAGGTTTGGAAAATGAGTATGACATTCTAGTTAAAGCCACAGGAGGTGGGTTGACTGGACAAGCTGATTCTATTAAGTTAGGCGTTGCTAGAGCTTTGTGCCAGTTAGACCCAGATAATCGTAAACCTCTGAAGACAGAAGGATATTTGACTCGCGACCCCCGGGCTAAAGAACGGAAAAAGTATGGTTTACGCAAAGCTCGTAAAGCACCTCAATATTCCAAACGATGATATTTTAACAAAATTGCCAATTGTTACAAATTTGTGATAATTGGCAAAAAATTTTATATGGCTTTGATTTATTAAATTATCTAGTAGTGCGTCTAGACTAAAGTTGTGAGTAAAATCTAACTACTCAATCCCCTTAGAAAGGCTATGGTTTATAAAAATCTTTCTTAACATAAAACTTGACAAAAGATAGAAGTTATGTATTAGCCATTTAATGGGTATTCCGGGAGAGTAAACGTATTTAATTAGGGTTTGCTGAAAAAGTCTTTTAGTAGGGGTAGGAGACAACCCACCCCTAACCCCTCCCAGGAGGGGAAGAGGGGAAGACAGGAGACAGGAGAAAGGAGACAGGAGGAACGAGGAATTAATTAGGAGGTAGTCGGAAAAATTGTAAGAGTGATTTTTCTGCCATAATCGTCCCAAAATACTAGCTTTATGCAGCTCTTTGAGCTGAAAAGCTGGCACTTTTTTAGACCAAAAAATGCGCTCAACCTTTATCTGTCAATGCTTTGATATTTAATCAGCAAACCCTAATTAGAAGCTTTTTCCCTCCATCTCCCCATCTACAGGGTTTTAGGAGTTCCTTATAAGGGATAGCCTTTGAAAGGGGGGTTGGGAGAGGTATTCATTTTCTCAAACTTACCAACATTTTAAAGCTAGATAGGCTACTAGGATAAGATTTATTTCTACACAGAAGCTACTGTAATAATTCAGTAGAATAAGTTAAAATAGTACATAAAAATATTTGTAATTTTAAGTAGAGTAAAGAAAATGCCTAAAGCTGGTATTCATCCTGAGTGGTATCCAGAAGCCAAAGTTTACTGTAATGGTGAAGTGGTAATGACAATTGGTTCTACAAAACCAGAGATTAATGTTGATGTTTGGTCGGGAAATCATCCCTTTTTTACAGGTACTCAAAAAATTATTGATACTGAAGGAAGAGTTGAGAGATTTATGCGTAAATATAGTAAGAAAGATGGAGGGAAAAGCTCTAAATCTAAAAAGAGTAAGGATAAAAAATAGCTGGAATGTCAATTGTCCTTAATTAGTTGTCTTTGACTACTCCCCGCAGCTGTTGCCGAGGGGATTCTAAGTTGATACTACGCAACAGGATAAATTCATGTTGCTTAGTTTTTTCTTAGCTGACTAAAGATATACTCTTTGGGGACAATTTCATTGTGCCCCTACACAGTCGGCTTAAGTTTAACCCTAGCTTTCTGTCTACAGAATAACACAGGATAACTAAAGTTGTCTAGTCTCAACGACTCGCTTGTTTTCATTCCCCGCTTAAAACACGGGGCTTTCAACCTCGCTTTTCGGTTATTTTATAGACAACAATTAATATCAACATCTCACAAAAAATCCCCCATAAATAAAATACTAATTAAGACAAGGGACAACTGACAATGGCTGAAACATATTTACTAGAAAAATTAAAATCCGTTGAGCAAACCTACAATGAGTTAACTCTACGTTTAGCAGATCCAGATATTGCAAAAGATCCAACTGAGTTCCAAAAAGTAGCTAAAGCACGTTCCTCATTAGAAGAAGTGGTAAATACTTATGAAGAGTGGAAAAATACTCAGGAAGAATTAGCTGATGCTAAGGAAATATTGAAAGAAGCTGGTGGCGACCAAGAAATGGAAGAGATGGCCAGAATGGAAGTACAGGAATTGGAGGCCAAGCTGGAATCTCTGGAAATTCAAATGAAAATTGCCCTACTACCACGAGATCCCAACGATGATAAGAATATTATGTTGGAGATTAGAGCTGGTACAGGAGGAGATGAAGCGAGTATTTGGGCAGGGGACTTGGTGAGAATGTACTCCCGTTATTCAGAAACTCAAAAATGGAAGGTGAGTTTACTAAGTGAATCTTTAGCAGATATGGGAGGTTTTAAAGAAGCGATTTTAGAGATTAAGGGAGAACAGGTTTATAGTAAGCTGAAGTTTGAAGCAGGGGTTCATCGGGTTCAAAGAGTTCCAGTAACAGAAGCAGGTGGGAGGGTACATACTTCAACGGCAACGGTGGCTATTATGCCTGAAGTCGATGATGTGGAAGTTGAGATAGATGCAAAAGATATTGAACTGACAACTGCTCGTTCTGGTGGAGCAGGTGGACAAAATGTGAACAAGGTGGAAACTGCTGTAGATTTATTTCATAAACCCACCGGAATTAGAATTTTCTGTACTCAGGAGCGCAGTCAGCTACAAAACAGAGAGCGGGCAATGCAAATTTTACGAGCTAAACTTTATGAGATGAAGCTACAGGAGCAACAACAAGAAGTTAGTTCGATGAGGCGATCGCAAGTAGGTACTGGTTCCCGTTCAGAAAAAATTCGGACTTATAACTATAAGGATAATAGGGTGACAGATCATCGCTTGAGTCAGAACTTTTCTCTTGCACCTCTTCTGGAGGGAGATATCGAAAATGTAATTCAAGCTTGTATTACTCAAGATCAGCAGGAACGTTTGCAAGAGTTAGCAGCATCTACATCTACCCCGATGTCAGTGTAATTGACAAAAAAATTGGATTCAAGCTTCGCCCTGAAGAGGGCGAATTTTTCTTATTTTTTCCTGTGCTTAGAAAACTTACAGCGGTTTCCGTTGTTATGAGGTAA
>NZ_JAAHHG010000097.1:0-4925 GCF_010692555.1 Okeania sp. SIO3B5
TTATATCATGTCCGGATAATTAGTGATAAAAAACTTTCTCCTTCTTTTCTTCTTTCTTCCCTCCTGAATTCTGAATTCTGAATTCTGAATTCTGAGTGTTTATTTATAACTGTTCAACCGGACATGATATTATTCCTTCTTCCTTCAAAATAAACAGAAACGACCGCTCACTTAACTAATTTAAGAGAGCGATCGCGTCAAATTTATTACTAATTTTTTGACAAAATAGCCAATATTAAACTGATGATTTACGCATCCAAAATAGAAACAGTAACTTCACCAGAATTATCATCTTCATAAACATCAAGAAATAAAGCACTAACTGTAATTGCTTCTTTGACTTCCAATGTAATCGTATCATCATATCCATTTAAAGAAGACCATGTAGCTGAAGTTTCAACATTTGTCTTCAAGTTAACAAATTTGCCACCATATATCCAGAGTAACACAAATGGTTCAGCACCCATACCACTACCATAGCTAAATGAGCCACTCTTAATCCGCAAAACATACATACCAGGATCTAAACTTGCAGATGCAGCCTCTTTCTGCAGGTTTTCCATCCATGTTTTGTCTACTAATAAACAGTTCTTCTGACTATCAACAGTCAAGTTTTTCATTTTACTATCTCCTCTTTGGTTAGATTATGTATCAGTTTTTCGCCTGTTTTAAACAGATTCAATTTAGCTTACCGAATAATTAATAATTAATAATTAATAATTAATAATTAATAATTAATAATTAATAATTAAATAATTCTGGTTTAAAGCCTCCCCTTTTAAGGGGAAAAAAGCGGTCGTTTGCGGAGCATTCCGTAGGATGGGATGGATGGGTTTCCTAACCATATCCAATCGACCAAGATAAAGAAATAATATTTCCTTATATTCAATTCCGTAACGGTTTTAACCAGAGGTAATTATAAATTATTCATTATCTATTATCCATTATCAATTAATGAACTACCAATATTATTACTGGAGTAAGCATCAATAATAATATCACAATACAGCCTGTAGAAAAATAATAAATTTAGTTAGTTAAACATTGATCGACTAAACTATTTTAAACATCTATATTTTGCCCAAAATTCAGTCCTTCATCTTTGAAATCTGACTCCGAATTAGCTAGATAAGCAATTATAATAGCTTCTATAAAAATTAATCATTAAAGCATTCTAATTGAGTGAAATTTTATATAAAAAAAGTTGTAAGCGTTTCCTGTGGAATGCTGCGCAAACAGCTATTAGCAGTCTGTTTTCAGCAAGAATACCCTGCTTTTAAGGAGATAGTTTAAATGAAAATAGACTTGAACGACTTTTGTAGTAAGATTAATTCTAGCTCAATTAATAGAGCTTTAAATTCACACCAAAAGCAATAGCTGATAGCTGACGACTGAATGCTTACAAAAAGTTAGACTAAAATCTTTCAATTTTTCGTGCTTCATCTGATAATTTTGCTTCTTTTTGACCAATAATTCTTGCCCTACCATTGAACAAACCAATCGGAGTATCAAACAACTCTACCAATTCTGCTTTACCTGATATTATTTTCATCGTTGTTAGAGGCAACTCTTTTAATAACCATCTACTCAAACGATACACATACTCCTTTGTTTTAAACTCTCGCATTAGATCGATGCCATGGAGTTCATGCAAATACTTATTTGACTTTCCATACCTGCGCCATTGACTTTGTAAATCTTTCCAAGTTGAACGATGACGATGTTTAACTACTGCATTTTCTACAAACTTAAACTGATAAGAAGTTTCTCGTAAAATCCGCCAACAAATATCAGCATCTCCACCCGTTGTTAAGTAAGGACGAAATAATCCCACCTCTACAAATGCTTGCTTTCTAATCGCTAAATTAGCAGTTTGACCATAAGGACAAAATGAATTAGCTAAAGTATGTTTTTGAGAAAGAGTATCTTGTTTATCTGCATATTTTTCTAATAAACTGTCCCCAGGTAAAGCAAGTATTTCTCCCACTGCAATGCCAATATTAGAGTCAGAAAATGGCTGAATTAAATTTTCTAACCATTGAGGTTGAGGACGACAGTCACCATCAGTAAAAGCAAATATCTCACTACTAGCAGCACGGATACCAGCATTGCGAGCAGCATAAGAACTTTGAATTTGATTTTCAGTAACTAGACAAATTGTAATTTGATTTGACTCTGCTGCTGCTTCAATTAGTGACTTACTGCGATCGCCACTATTATTATCCACAAGTAAATATTCTACTTGATCAGCAGGATAAGTTTGCAACCGTAGACATTCTATCAAGTCTGGCAAGTCTTTCTCACCATTATAAATTGGTACAATTACCGAAACTTTTGTCATGATCGGTTTTTCAATTAATAATTTATATCATGTCCGGATAATTAGACATCTTCAGAAAAGAGGGAGTAGGGAGTAGGGGGAAATAATTGATAATTTCTATGGGAGAATTGATTTTATTTTTTATTATTGGAGATGCCTATTATACCAAGCGTGAAAAAAGAATGTTACGAATAATAAGTGGAATAAAAAGATTTTGCAGGAAATGTCCTTTTGACAAAAAAGAGAATTTACGAACTGAAAACTGGTATTAAATCTATTCCCATACGGCTCCTGAATTGCAGGATTGCTGAATTCTAAGAAATACCCTAGCTATTTGTAGCAAACATTTATCAAATTGGTATTAGACATTTCTAGAAAAGAGGCAACAGGCAACAGGGAGAAATAATTGATAATTTATGGATAAGAATTGATTTTATTTTTGATTTTTACCAATGGATAATTGATAATTGATAATTGATAATTAATCCCCAAAGGTTTAAAGCTTCTCCTTTTAAGGAGAAAAAAGAAATCCGATTTCCTTATATTCAATTCCGTAACAGTTTTAACCAGAGGTAATTATCCATTATTCATTATCCATTATCAATTAATGAACAGATGTCTATTAGTGATAAAAAAACTTTCTCCTTTTCCCGGTCTTCTTTCTTGCTTCTTTCTTCCCTCCTGACTCCTGACTCCTGACTCCTGACTCCTCTGACTGAATACTTATTTTTAAAATAAGCACAAACTAGCCAAAATTGCACTAACTAAATAAAAACATCCCACCACTTTAGTTTCCGACCAACCAGACAATTCTAAATGATGATGAAAAGGAGCCATTTTAAATAAGCGCTTACCTACACCATCACGTCCTTTTGTTGCCTTGTAATAACCCACTTGAGCAATAACCGAAAGAGTTTCTATTAAAAAAATCACACTAAGAATTAATAATATCCATAAAGTATTAGTTAGTAGAGCAACTGCAGCTAAACTTCCACCCAAAGCTAACGATCCTGTATCACCCATAAACACCTTAGCAGGATTATGGTTATGAGCAACAAAACCAAGACAACTACCACTCATACAAGCACAAAAAATCATTAACTCCGGAGCAGTAGGAGCTAAATAAGCAGCTAACCCTAAAAAAGCGATCGCTCCCAAACCTCCCATCAAACCATCAACACCATCCGTAAGATTTGTAGCATTACTTTCTGCGACTAAAACAAAACCTGCCAGAGGCCAAAATAGTAATCCTAAAGATAATTGTAAACCAAATGGTAAAGCAATATTAGTAACTGTACTAGGTTGACTCCATGCTAGCCATCCACAAAATAGCATTGCAAAACCCACCTGCAAAGCCAATTTCATTTTCGGGGATATTCCCTTATTAGACTTACGTTGCAAAATTTTCCAATCATCTAGCAAACCAATCAAACCGTAAGCTAGGGTTATTGCCGATACTGCCATGACATCTGGATGAAATTTAGATAATAACAGAGCGATCGCTACTCCTACTGGTACAAAAAATATGCCTCCCATAGTTGGAGTACCTGCTTTTTGTAGATGAGCTTGGGGGCCATCCTCCCGGATTATTTGTCCAGCTTTAAGTCTTCTAAGTATGGGTATAACCCAATACCCCAAACTTGCAGTTGCTAGACCACATAGAATTAGAGGTAAACTCAGAGATTCTATACCGATATTTCGATTAGCTATGCTATCCAAAATTAGGGCAAAAGAACTTAACCCTAAACCCAGACCCAAGAATAAGTTTTCTCCCGATAAAGTAATAGATTTGCTAACAATGATTTTATTTTGCATAAAAAATCTCCTCCACACACACTTTTTTTTATAGTTTAGGTTTGATTAAATAGTTATCAAATTCAACTTTTAACTGAATAGCTTTTTGGTTATTAATTATTAATTATTAATTATTAATTATTAATTATTAATTATTAATTATTATAAATATCTATTCACCCGAGTCATCTTCATTTCCTTCTAAAACATCATCATCACTAAAATTATCATCTACAGCTATCAATTCTGAAATTTCCTCTTCCTCTTCTAGATAATTGTCTGATTCTGCAGGATCTCTAGGTAACATTCTGCCTGATGTCTCTAACCAGTCAACTATAGATGAGTCTCTTTGGGTAGGAATTACATCTGCAGGCTCATGGCGAGGTATTAAAAGCAGAGAGGGGTTATAAACTAGAACTGGTTGTGACTGAGGTTGGTTATTTCTACGACTAATAACTCCTACTGACTGTCCTACTTGTTGTTCTACCTTTGTCTGTACCGTAGTTGGCTGTGGCACTACTGGTTGTGGATTTACTGTTTCCTGTACCACAGTTGGCTGTGGCACTACTGGTTGTGGATTTACTGTTTCCTGTACCACAGTTGGCTGTGGCACTACTGGTGTTTCCTGTACCACAGTTGGCTGTGGCACTACCGGTTGTGGATTTACTGTTTCCTGTACCACAGTTGGCTGTGGCACTACTGGTTGTGGATTTACTGTTTCCTGTACCACAGTTGGCTGTGGCACTACTGGTTGTGGATTTACTGTTTCCTGTACCACAGTTGGCTGTGGCACTACTGGTTGTGGATTTAC
>NZ_JAAHHG010000097.1:4935-26516 GCF_010692555.1 Okeania sp. SIO3B5
TTGGCTGTGGCACTACTGGTTGTGGATTTACTGTTTCCTGTACCACAGTTGGCTGTGGCACTACTGGTTGTGGATTTACTGTTTCCTGTACCACAGTTGGCTGTGGCACTACTGGTTGTGGATTTACTGTTTCCTGTACCACAGTTGGCTGTGGCACTACTGGTTGTGGATTTACCGTTTCCTGTACCACAGTTGGCTGTGGCACTACTGGTGTTTCCTGTACCACAGTTGGCTGTGGTACTACTGGTGTTTCCTGTACCGTAGTTGGTTGTGGCACTACTGGTTGTGGATTTACTGTTTCCTGTACCACAGTTGGCTGTGGTGCTACCGGTTGTGGATTTACTGTTTCCTGTACCGTAGTTGGTTGTGGTACTACTGGTTGTGGATTTACTGTTTCCTGTACCACAGTTGGCTGTGGCACTACCGGTTGTGATTGGCTGTTTGTTTGTTGTTTTTCTTCCATATATCCTCAGTCAAGGAATTTTATTGACTTCTCACCCGACTAAAGTACGGGTGATTCTAAGCAGTTGTTCCGAATCGGTTTCAAAACGCGATTCTTCATAGCTACTAGCTGTCACTGGGATAATTAGTTTTTTCCAGTGGTGGTAGTCAAAAACCACCTACAGACTCAAATATGCTGACTCCGAATGCCACATACATCGCCCTTACTTTTATCTCGCTTTCAGAGTAGTTTTACTCAAGGAGTGAGCTATAAATCCCTATCCTTGCTGCCTGTTTGTCTGTACCTTAGTCTTGGTAGAACCATGCTACTAGTTTCTTACCGACAGGAGTTTCACCCCTACTAGCAAAGAGTCTATGGGACAAACTTTGTCCCTACTCGCATTCATTGGAATTATGCCACGTTTTAGGATACTTGGGAATAAATTCCCACAACTTGTTTTCATCCAAGGGCTAAAGCCACTTGGTTTTCAACTACACGTTTTTTTTGTAAAATTAATCCAAGTAGTAAGCCGATCTAAATTTTTTGCTACTGTTAAAGATATCGTTAAAATTGCTTAATACCCGGATATCCGATGAATGTTTTTGAAATTTTCTTCTTCTGCAAATAAAAGAAAATTGCCAGCTTAGAATCAACGTAGATTGACAATAAACAATAATTATGATATATAAATCCAGATTAATAGAGACAATTACAGGAAAAAATCGTGGTTTACTAGCAAGTAAAAATGACCAACAAGTAATTCTAGCAGCGATCGCTCAAGTAGAAGATTATAATCCCAACCCTCGTCCCTTGGAAGCAAAAGAACTATTAAATGGCAATTGGCGATTACTTTATACTACCAGTCAAGAATTACTACGCATTGATAGTTTTCCTTTCCTGAAACTAGGAGAGATTTATCAATGTATCCGAGTCCAAGATACAGCAGTCTATAATATTGCTGAAGTATCTGGTTTGCCTTTTTTAGAAGGAATAGTTAGTGTTGTTGCTCAGTTTGAAGCTGTGTCAGAAAAGCGAGTAAATGTTAAATTTAATCGCTCAATTTTGGGTTTACAAAGTTTAATAGATTATCGATCGCCTAATAAATTAATTGCCGAAATAGAATCAGGGAAAAAATTTACTGCTGTTGATTTTAATATACAAAACCGAGAACAAAAAGGATGGTTAGATATTACATATTTAGATGAAGATTTACGCATTGGAAGAGGCAATCAAGGCAATGTATTTGTACTAATTAGAATTTAGAATTTAGAATTTAGAATTACCTCTTCTTAATAAACTAAGAGGATTAGAGCAAAGGATTTTTTTTCTTTTTTCTCCACGAATGGAGAGGTTTTATACCTGAACTTTTCGGTAATATTAACTAATTTTTGTGAATGATGATTCAAGAATTTAGAATTTAGAATTAACTCTTCTTAATAAACTAAGAGGATTAGAGCAAAGGATTTTTTTTCTTTTTTCTCCACGAATGGAGAGGCTTTATGCCTGAATTTTTCGGTAATATTAACTAATTTTTGTGAATGATGATTCAAGAATTTAGAATTTATAATTACCTCTTCTTAATAAACTAAGAGGATTGGAGCAAAGGATTTTTTTTCTTTTTTCTCCACGAATGGAGAGGCTTTATACCTGAATTTTTCGGTAACTTAGAAATCTTCTATTAGAGAACTTAAGTGCTGCAATAAAGGATCTGCATCCGTTGTTGATTCTTTAACAGATAAATCTTCTTCTGCTTTTGATTTAGTAGAAGTTAATTCTTCTGAATCTTCTTGAGCTGATTTAGTAATAGGTATTTCTATCTGTGATAACTCTGCCTTAAAAGTCTCCATAACTTCAATTAATTTAGCATCTAAATTTAATTGAATTTGACTCAACTGTTGATTCAATTGATTCAAGTGTTTTTTTAACTCATTTTCATTTGATTGAACTGTATTATTAGATGTCTTCAATTCTTCAGAAACCAACTTTGTTTCTAACTCAGCAAAATGTTTGGTAAGCCTCTCATAAATCCGATGTTCTAGTCGTTGTAAATTAGACGCAGATTGAGTTAATTCTATCGATGATGAAGATACATCCAAAAATTGCCATAGAGCTTGTTTACAAAGATTGCTAAAAGTTCGATATTTGTGAGAATTTAACTCTTTTTCTATAGCTGCTAATAATTGCCGATCTGCTGCCTCTTCGGTAAAAAAGACTTCTTTTTTCTGATTTTTTTCCCAAAGCATCAGGTAATATTTTTGTTAATTTAATACGAGGACAGAGAAAATAAATTTTCTACTGTGCCCCCGTTATTTTTTAGTTCCAGAACTAGAAAAAACTACACAGGAACCTCAGTGCTATACTTACAGAAGTTTTCGAGTCTTGGAGGTACAAAGTTTTATTGCCCCAGGGAACAGGGAATAGGGAATAGGGAACAGGAAATATTAAGAATAGTCTATACTGTACCTCATGCTTCCTCAAAAGCGTTGTAATTATAAACTGAATTTTAGTACCTGAAGTTATCTAAAATTCCTTAGATGGTACAACCTCAAATATCTTTGTAATGTTAAAACTTATCTAGATATTGCTAGTTGAGCCTCTCCATAAATATATTGTCCCAGAGCATTTGCTTCTCTAGATGGTTGAGCTAAATGAGCTTTAAGACCTGCCTCTTGTAATAACTTTTCCAAATCTTCCTGGAAAAATGCTGCACCACCGCCAGTCATAACAACATCTGTCACCCTTTCTGGTATCCATTTAATCAAACGGTCACAGAGTTTAGCTGCAAAAACTTTACGCAATTCGGGCACAACACCATCAAGATTAATAGGTTTTGTCGCTCCTTTGGGACGATAGGAACGCTGGCCTTCTGGTTTATGGACTGCTTCTAGCAAATATAAAGACTGAGCATCTGCTCCCTCAATCTTAGAAGCCACATCTTCATAAAATTGGCTCATGGCAAAAGGTTCACTCTTAGAAGCAGCTCTAGCAAACCGAAAACGGTCTACCATTAAAAAGTCCGTAGTTTGATGGCCAATATCAACAATAGCAAGAGATAGTTTGGGTAACTCTGGCTTAAATTCCTTGCCATTGTTAGCTTCAGACCATAGCAAGCTACCATATCCCTCTGGCATGACCCAAACCTTATTAATTCTAATTTCGATGGGTTCGCTACCTCGATAAGACATTTTATGAGGACATTGTAATTGACTAACAATCTGTTCCTTTTCCTTTTCAAATTGCTCTTGGGAATAAAATGGTAAACCCATCACAACTGAAAATTCGCCCTTGAGCTGAAAATAACCAACACAGGCCAAAATTTTAATGAGAGCATCTTCAACTTTGGACTTGGCAAAAGAGCGTTCATCACCGAATAGATTGGCCCCAAAATCAGCAGCCAACTGACCTACAGCGTATCCAGAGCCTTGATATTCCAGCCACATATCTAATAGTGGGTCTGTAGGTTTAGACTCAAAATTACCCGATCTGACTTGTTCTAAAGTTAATTGTTTGACATTAGCTGGAATAAAAACTACAGCATTGGGAGTCCGACTAACACAAGCTTTACTAGCTGTCCGTCCTAAGTCCACACTCAGGATTGTTTTTTTACCGACACTTGGTGGTTTCTGGGTCAGCATTGCTGCTGCGGCTGGCTGTTTAATAACCATTAGGTTGTATTACCTCACTAAACTTTTAAATCAAAATACTGCCGTTGTTAAAATCCTAAGTTATTTGATTAATTAAGACCTACGGCATTAAGCGAATAAAATCGCTGAATAAAATTAACATAGAAGGTAGAAGTAAACTACTTTCAGAAGTTTCAGTCAACTAGAGAATGCACACTCTATACTTTTATACCTTCACTTCTGCAGTACGGGAGATATCCCATATCAGGTGTGAGACCTTCCTCTATTTCACGCTTGTTAAAACAAGCGAGTATTTTAGACCGCTCGGTTGAAAAGTGGAGATTTTCAGACTTTCTCTAGATAGCTTTTTGGTCAAACCTGTTCTTTTGAGCCGAGGACATATAGCTAACTAAATATAATATTTAGATATTAGATATTAGTCCGGTCAAAATTATTATTAAAGCATCGTTTCACGAAGCTGCCTCAATTAATTAAACAAGTTAATGACACTTTGCAGGAATTGTTATTAGAATTTCTAATTTAATTAAAATAACTCTCCATGAATTTAGCATCTTAAGTTAAAAATGTTTAGCACATATATAAGGAAAAGGAAAAAAGTTGATTTTTTGACTGTGCCTCTGTTCACTTCTTAAGTAAGCAAAACATCTAGGCAACTAGAGTAATTCCCTACTTCTAACAAAATGACTTTATATTCATTTAAAGATTTAACCTGAAATTAATATTTCCTTCTTAATATTTCTAATAATACCCTTCGCTTATTTTTTGACCCAAACCGTAGGATTTCAGTATTCTCTCCTCAATAGAAATCTCCAAAAATCAAAAATCAAAGCAATTCCGGTCTATAAAATTGTCAATTATTTATCAAAATAATTGGGGTTTGCTGAAAAAGTCTTATGGGTGAGGGTAGGAGACAACCCACCCCTCGCCCCTCCCCCTCCAAACCCACCCCTAGCCCCTCCCAGGAGGGGAGGGGAAGACAGGAGAAAAGGGAATTTAGAGGAGGTAGGAGCTAAGTTTTGTCCCAAGATTGTTCTGCCCAACTATGCGCCTAAAATACGCTCCTTTTCGAGCGTGAAGAGCTGAAAACCAGGCACTTTTTAAAGGCCCAAAAAAGGCTAAAACCTTTATCTGTAAATACTTTTAGATTTAATCAGCAAGCCCTAATTGGGTCGCGCAACCCCAACTTTTAAGGCGAAATATTTTTGGAGGTTTGCTCAAATCCCCTACTTCCCCTCCTGGGAGCTATGCTTTATAAACATCTTTCTTAACATAAAAATTGACACGCATAGACAAGTTATGTTCAAGTCTTTAAAAGGTTTTTGTCAGAGAAAAAGTGTATTAAAAAGTACATTTTTTTTGATAACTTAAGTAGTTTTTCCCCTCTACTATGATTCTTTCTCCTTTCTCCTTTTTCCCCTCCTGGGAGGGGCGAGGGGTGGGTCCCCTGCTCCCCTGCTTGCTACAAGGTTTTCAGGAGTTCCTTATCAGGGATAGTCCTGGGAGGGGGAGGGGCGAGGGGTGGGTTAACTTCTGACTTCTAACTTCTAACTTCTAACTTCTGACTTCTTTAACCCTGTTCCCTATACATAGTAATCCGCCCATTGATTGTGACAATTTTTATGATAGTTAGTTTCAACTGAAAACCTTTAAAATTATGACTCCTGACTCATGAATCCTGACTCCTGACTCCTAATTTCTTTGTGTCAATGCCAGGAGATTTGTTCAGGAAGTCCCAGTAGTTGCCCTAATGTCTATTGTTAAGTTACATTTAGTTAAGATTATGAGTATTTCTTGGCTGCTGAACTAGCAGTGTCAGTGCCAGTAGCTCATGGGCAAACCCCAAGACCGCGCTGACTTACCCGTGAAGCAAACCTTTAGAGCTGAAATGGTCTACCCCGAAGGCAGGTACATTCTTTGCCTTTGGCTAACATTCCGTAGGAAAGCTCTCCCAAATCAGGTAGGTAAAGATGTCAAGAATGTAAAAAATCACGCTATCTATTTCAATTCAATTTTACTAAAAGAGGCCAATAATTTATGAAAATTTCTTGGAGAACAATTGTACTTTGGAGTTTACCAGCTCTACTCATCGGTTTTTTTGTCTGGCAAGGAGCATTTTCCCCAACAGTAGCAAACATAGGTAACAATACCGCCAGTACCCGAATGAGCTATGGTCGATTCTTGGACTACTTACAAGCAGATCGAGTTACAAGCGTAGACCTTTATGAGGGTGGCCGTACAGCTATTGTTGAAGCAGTTGATCCACAACTAGATAATAGAGTCCAACGACTACGAGTAGACTTACCAGCCAATTCTCCAGACCTAATTTCTCGTCTACGAGAAGCAAATATCAGCTTTGACAGTCATCCTCCACGCAATGAAGGGGCAATATGGGGCTTATTAGGAAATTTGATTTTCCCAGTTTTATTGATTGTCGGTCTATTTTTCCTCTTCCGTCGCTCCAGTAATGTTCCTGGTGGCCCTGGACAAGCAATGAATTTTGGTAAGTCTAAGGCCCGCTTCTCCATGGAGGCAAAGACAGGTGTACTGTTTGATGATGTGGCTGGGGTTGATGAGGCCAAGGAAGAATTACAAGAAGTTGTGACTTTCCTCAAAAAACCAGAAAGATTCACTGCAGTGGGAGCCCGAATTCCTAAAGGTGTACTGTTAGTTGGCCCTCCGGGAACTGGTAAAACTTTGTTGGCCAAGGCGATCGCTGGTGAAGCTGGTGTTCCATTTTTCAGCATTTCTGGTTCGGAATTTGTGGAAATGTTTGTGGGTGTGGGTGCTTCCCGCGTTCGCGACTTATTCAAAAAAGCAAAGGAAAATGCTCCTTGTATTATATTTATTGATGAAATTGATGCGGTGGGTAGACAACGTGGTGCTGGTATCGGTGGTGGTAATGATGAAAGAGAACAAACTCTTAACCAGTTACTGACGGAAATGGATGGTTTTGAGGGTAACACTGGTATCATTATTATTGCTGCTACTAACCGCCCTGATGTATTAGATTCTGCATTATTACGTCCAGGTAGGTTTGACCGTCAAGTTAGTGTTGATGCTCCGGACATTAAAGGTCGTTTGTCAATTCTGGAAGTTCACGCTCGCAACAAAAAGATCAGTGAAGAAGTATCTCTAGATGCGATCGCTCGTCGTACTCCTGGTTTTACAGGTGCAGATTTGGCCAACTTGCTGAATGAAGCTGCAATTTTAACTGCTCGTCGTCGTAAAGAAGCAATTACTATGCCGGAAATTGATGATGCTGTAGACCGGGTAGTTGCAGGTATGGAAGGAACTCCACTCATGGATGGTAAGAGCAAGCGATTAATTGGTTATCACGAAATTGGTCATGCGATCGTTGGTACTTTGATTAAAGACCATGACCCGGTGCAAAAAGTTACTTTGATTCCCCGTGGTCAAGCTCGTGGTCTCACCTGGTTTATGCCCAGTGAAGACCAAGGTTTAATCTCTAGGTCACAAATTTTGGCTCGTATTACTGGTGCTCTTGGTGGTCGCGCTGCTGAGAAGGTTATTTTTGGCGATGCTGAGGTGACAACTGGTGCTGGTAATGACCTCCAACAGGTTACGGGGATGGCACGTCAAATGGTGACTCGTTATGGTATGTCCGATCTTGGTCCGATGTCTCTGGAAACTCAACAAAGTGAGGTGTTTTTGGGTCGCGACTTAATGACTCGTTCAGAATATTCTGATGAGATCGCTTCTCGTATTGACGATCAAGTTCGCACTATTGTTGAGCATTGTTATGAACACGCTTGTAATATAATGCGTGAGAACCGGGTTGTTATAGATCGTTTAGTTGATTTGCTCATTGAGAAAGAAACTATTGATGGTGATGAGTTCCGACAAATTGTGGCTGAGTACACTAATGTGCCAGAAAAAGAACGTTTTGTTCCCATCATGTAAGCAATTCAGCTATCAGCTATCAGCTATCAGCGTAATTGAGGTTTTACACTTCAATTAATTTAGTAGGTTTATCGTAATAGATTACCTGATTTACTAATAGTTGAAGTGAGAAATATAGTGTGTTAAAAAAGAACTGAAAGTTAAGTAGTTTTTGTGCTTAATTTTTGGTTCTTTTAATATAGTGTGAAGAAGGAAGAAGGAGGAAGGAAGAAGGAAGAAGGAGGAAGGAAGAAGGAAGAAGGAAGAAGGAAGAAGGAAGAAGGAAGAAGGAAGAAGGAAGGTTTTAGTTTTCTAGGAGACAAAGAAGAAGGAATAAGAAAGAAGGAAGTCTTTAGTTTTCTAGCAGAGAAGTAATATCAAGCTGCACTGATTAACCACAATATAAAAAGATGGCATACTCCTCAAGAGTCATCTTAAGATGACTTAAACTATTAGCCAAGGATTTCAATCCTTGGCTTGGCGAGCCATGCCATCTGCCAGGGTTGGTGAGGTTGGCGAGCCATGTCATATCATGTCCGGTTGAATAGTTACACTTTGGAGGAGGTAAGGCAGAAGGCAGGAGGCAGGAGGCAGAAGGAAAGAAAAGGTTAGAAGGGAAAAGGTTTTTTTTATCACTGATTATCCGGACATGATATCATCCGCCAAGAGCCATATCATCCGCCAAGCCATATCATCCGCCAAGCCATATCATCCGCCAAGCCATGTCATCCGCCAAGAGCCATATCATCCGCCAAGCCATATCATCCGCCAAGCCAAGAAACTTATTTCTTGGCTCAAAGCAGAAGTCATCTAAAGATGACTGAAGATAGCTTATACCAATTCCCAAAAGTAATGCTATACTTGGGCAATACTTCAGCTATTAAGTAATTAACACTAGCCAAATAACTTTTTTGCTAATTTTAGCTATGTTAATGTTAATTATTATAATGTTTACTTCTCCCCCACTCCCCTACTCCCCTACTCCCCTGCTCAAGAAAGCGTAGAAAAGTTTTTGAGAAATGGTATTATTTATTATGGCTAATTAGGGTTTGCTGAATAAAGTCTTTTAGTAGGTGTAGGAGACAGGAGACAGGAGATATGAGACAGGAGACATGAGACAGGAGAAATGGGAATTATAGAGGAGGTAGTCGGAAAAATTGTAAGAGTGATTTTTCTGCCATAATTGTCCCAAAATACTAGCTTTTTGAGCTTTTTGAGCCGAAAAGCTGGCACTTTTTTAGAGCAAAAAATGCTAAAACCTTATATATGTCAATGCTTTGGTATTTAATCAGCAAGCCCTAATTAAATTTATTATGACTAATTAATGAGACTTGATATAAGAATGTTTTTTCTGATAAATTTTTCCCTGTTCCCTGTTCCCTAAAACTTTTATTGTGGGTATTTTCAAAATACATTCAAAATACATAAATATTACTTCTAAAAAATATGACAATTTCAACAGAATATAAACAAAGACGCGAACAATTAATGGCAAAAATTGGCAATGGTACGGCTATTTTTAGAAGTGCGCCGATGGCTGTCATGCACAATGATGTAGAATATGCCTATCGTCAAGATAGTGATTTTTTTTATTTAACAGGTTTTAATGAACCGGAGGCAGTAGCAGTTATTGCACCACACGATGAAAAGCATAAATTTGTTTTGTTTGTCCGACCAAAAGACCCAGAAAAAGAAACTTGGAGTGGTTATCGGACTGGTGTAGAAGCTGCTAAGGAAAAGTATGGTGCTGATGCAGCTTTTTCTATTAATGAACTGAATAAAAAGTTACCTGAATATTTGAAAAAGGCCGACAAAATATATTATCGCTTAGGACGCGATCGCCACTTCAATGAAACAATTCTTCGACATTGGCAAAATTTAATGCGAGTCTATCCGAAAACTGGTACGGGACCGATCGCTATTCAAGATGCGGGTACGGTTTTACATCCGATGCGTCTGATTAAAAGTGATGTGGAATTAGAACAAATGCGGAAAGCTGCTGATATTGCTGTTGATGCTCATAACCATGCGATGAGGTTTGCCAAAGCGGGGCAGTTTGAATATCAAGTTCAAGCGGAAATGGAGTATATTTTTTCTCGTCATGGAGCGACTCCAGCTTATCCTTCTATTGTTGCTTCTGGTGCTAATTCTTGCATTCTTCATTATATAGAAAATAATCGGCAAATGCAAGAAAATGATTTGTTGTTAATTGATGCTGGAGCTGCCTACAATTATTATAATTCTGATATTACTCGGACTTTTCCTATTAGTGGCAAGTTTACACCAGAACAAAAGATTATTTATGAGTTGGTTTTAAGAGCGCAACAAGCAGCAATTGCTGAAGTAAAACCAGGAAATCCTTATAAACAATTTCACGATACAGCAGTACGAGTATTAGTGGAAGGTTTGATTGATTTAAAATTGTTAAAAGGTAATATTGACGAAATAATTGAAAAGGAAAAATATAAGCATTTATATATGCACAGAACCGGACATTGGTTAGGTTTAGATGTACATGATGTGGGTGTTTATCAGTGGGGAGAAGAACCGCAAAATTTACAACCAGGACAAGTTTTAACTGTGGAACCTGGTATTTATATAGGACCGAATATTAAATCAGTTGAAGGTCAACCAGAAGTATATGATCGTTGGCGTGGAATTGGAGTGAGAATTGAGGATGATGTTTTAGTTACCGCAGAAGGAAATGAAGTATTAACTGCAGGAGTTCCGAAGTTAGTTGAGGAATTATATTAGACATCTCCAGAAAAGAGGGAACAGGGAACAGGGAACAGGGAACCCACCCCTAACCCCTCCCAGGAGGGGAACAATTGATAATTTCTGGATAATAATTGATTGTCTTTTTAATTTTTGGAGATGTCTATTAGGGAGCAGGGGAGATTGAAGTAATTATAGAATTTTCAGAATTATTCAGCATCAGTATACCATTAATTCATGGTAATTGGTATTAAAAGCTGAAAATTTACACAACACCAAATTTTTCCTTCTTTCTTCCTTCTTCCTTCTTCCTTCTTCCTTCTTTATGCCAACTTAAAACTAGAAGTAATGAACAATAAAATTGAAATTGTAACAGCAGATAAAGTAAATTTAACTAATTGCGACCGCGAACAAATTCATATTCCTGGTTCGATTCAACCTCATGGGGTATTGCTAGTTTTAAAAGAACCAGAATTGGATATTATTCAAGTTAGTAATAATACAAAAGATTGGTTAAATGTTCTCCCAGAAGATCTGCTCAAACAAAATATTAAATATCTATTAGAGCCTCAACAAATAGATTCTATCCGTAATAGTTTAACAGGAGATTTTGAATATTTAAACCCACTAAAATTATCTATAAAATGTGGGGATGAAACCAAATCATTTAACAGTATTGTTCATCGTAATAATGGAGTATTAATTTTAGAACTTGAACCTTGTGAAATTGAATTAGAACAAGATTTTTTCCAATTTTATCAACTCACTCGTCGCACTATTACTCAGATTCAAAAGTCTGCAAATTTACAGGAACTTTGTTCAATTGTAGTTAAAGAAATCCGTCGATTGACAGAAGTAGACCGGGTGATGATCTATAGGTTTCATCCCGATAATTCCGGTGAGGTAATTGCAGAAGATAAATGGGAAAATTTAGAATCATATTTAGGTTTACATTACCCTGCCAGCGATATTCCTGAATCATCACGACATTTGTATAGTATTAACTATCTGCGGATTATTCCAGATATTAACTATCAACCAGTAGAGTTGTTGCCTAAAAATAATCCTTTGACTAACCAACCCCTAGATTTAAGCTTTTCTGTGTTGCGGAGTGTTTCCCCAATTCATATAGAATATCTCCAGAATATGGGTGTAAAAGCTTCTATGTCAATTTCTTTATTAAAAGAAGGAAAGTTATGGGGATTGATTGTTTGTCATCACTACTCAATTAAATATATTCCCTATAATTTACGAACAGTTTGTGATTTTTTTGGACAAGTAATGTCTGTTCATATTACTACAAAAGAACAACATGATAATTTAGATTATAAAATTTATCTAAAATCTCTACAGTCTCAGGTAATAACAGATATTTCTGAGTCTGAAAATTTATTAATGGCCTTCACAAATATTGGAGAAAAATTATTAACAATAGTAGGAGCAACAGGAGCAATAGTTTATGGGGAAGGAGAACTGCAAAAAATAGGAAAAACTATCAAAGATGAAGAAGTTGAACCTTTGCTTAATTGGGTCATAACTCAAATAAATACTGATGTATATTACACAGATTATTTGGCAAAAGTTTATCCTCCAGCTAATAAATTTAAAGAGATTGCTAGTGGCTTATTAGTGTTAGAAATTACCAAAGTTAAAAAAAATTATGTGTTATGGTTTCGCCCAGAGGTAAGTCAAATAGTTAATTGGGCTGGAAATCCACAGAAACATGGCAAAGTTGAATTGGATGGTAGCATCACACTTCTGCCTCGGAAATCTTTTGCAAAATGGCTCGAAATAGTTGAATGTCATTCTCTTCCTTGGCAATCTTATGAAATAGAAGGGGCACAAGAACTCAAAAGTGCAATTTTGGGGATTTTAATGAGCAGAATAGATAAATTAGCAGAAATAAATCTAGAATTAGAACAAAGTAATAGTGACTTAGATTCTTTTAACTATATTGCTTCCCACGATCTTAAAGAACCTTTACGAGGTATTCATAATTATGCTACATTTTTGATGGAAGATTATGGTGAAATTCTTGAGGCAGATGGTCAGCAAAAATTACAGACTTTGGTGCGTTTAACTCAACGGATGGAAGATTTAATTAACGCTTTATTGTTTCTTTCTCGTTTGGGTCGTCAGGAACTTAACAAATCTCCGATTAATTTGAATGAATTAATTGAAAATGTGGCAGAAGTTATTAGAATGAGTAAACCTAATGAATCTATTGAAATCATAAAAAAGCATGATTTGCCAGTAATTTACGGTGACAATATTCTTATGGAAGAAGTCTTTGGCAACTTAATTAATAATGGGGTGAAATATAATCAAAAAACTCATAAAATTATAGAAATTGGTTATAAATACACGGAAGAATATTCCTGTTTAATATATGTTAAAGATAATGGCATAGGTATTAGAGAAAAGCATATAGATACAATTTTTAAACTTTTTAAACGATTACATGGAAAAGATAAGTTTGGTGGCGGTACAGGGGTAGGTTTAACAATAGTCAAAAAAATAATTGAACGTCATGGTGGTAAAATTTGGTTGGAGTCTAATTATGGAGAAGGAACAACATTCTATATCAAATTATCGGAGTATTAATCATCAATGAGTGAATTACTAAATAAGCAAAAAAAAGATTTATCTCTGCTCATAGTTGAAGATAGTGAGGAAGATTACACTACATTGATCCGACTTCTGAGGAAACAAGGTTTTGAGTATCCTATATATCGCTGTGTAGATGGAGATGACGCATTAGATTTTGTTTTCCAGACAGGAAAATATTCTCCTGAAACAGCTCCTCGTCCTACACTGATTTTAATAGATTTAAATCTGCCAGGAACTGATGGACGAAAAGTAATTGAAATTATCAAGAATCATCAACAATTAAAAATTATCCCTATAGTTGCATTTTCAACTTCATCAAATACCAAAGATATTCAAATTTGTTATGAATACGGAGTTAATAGCTATATAGAAAAACCAGTGAGCATTAAAGTTTTTAGCAAAAACATAGAAGATTTTTTATCATATTGGTTTGAAACAGCTATTTTACCTATATAGTATCGTTAATATTTTTACTTAAAATACCACTGCATATGTTATATTTTCAAAATCAGTAAATCATGAACAAGAATTACTTTAATGTAGGGCTTGCTGAATAAATAGGGCTTGCTGAAAAAGTCTTTTAGTAGGGGTAGGAGACAGGAGACAGGAGACAACCCACCCCTAACCCCTCCCAGGAGGGGAAGACAGGAGAAATGGTTCGGGAGCTAGGAGGTAGAAGTAAGAATTGTACCTCAATTTTTCTGTCATAATCATCCCAAAATACTAGCTTTATGCAGCTCTTGCCACCGAAAAGCTAGTACTTTTTCCAGACATAAAATTGCTCAAACAAATATCAGTCAATACTTTCAGATTTAATCAGCAAACCCTAAATAATACCATTTCTCAAAAACTTTTCTACGCTTTCTTGAGCAGGGGAGTAGGGGAGTAGGGGAGTGGGGGAGAAGTAAACATTATAATAATTAACATTAACATAGCTAAAATTAGCAAAAAAGTTATTTGGCTAGTGTTAATTACTTAATAGCTGAAGTATTGCCCAAGTATAGCATTACTTTTGGGAATTGGTATAAGACGTCTATACATTCTTGTTCAACACTATTTATATTAGACATCTCCAGAAAAGAGGGAGTAGGCAGTAGGCAGTAGGGAGAAAGAATTGATATTTTATGTGTGAGAATTGATTTTATTTTTGATTTTTGGAGATGCCTATTGAACAAAAGGAAAAACTCCGCCAGATATTTTAGATTTAGATGCGCCTTATTAATATTAGAATATTTGCCGTGCTAGTACAATAACTATTTATTTTATATAGAATCCGGTTATATAGTATATGTTGATAATTCTATAATTACTTCAATATTTAATCTCCCCCACTCCCCCCACTCCCCTACTCCCCTACTATACAATAACTATTCAACCAGATTCTATATTATGCCTAGTATTGCGTATTGCGTGATTTTAACTATTAAACTATAATCTACAATATATTTTAGGGTGATAAATACAGTAACAAAAACTTGTTAACTATTTTTAAAAGATTAGGAAATCGATCAAATCAAGAAGTTTACTTCATTAACTTACCAATCTAAATATTTAGTATATCTAGCTGTAGTAAGCTTAACCATTAATAATTGTGGCCTGATTAGGTTGAATACCCTACCATCACTCGCATTGTTATCACTCATACTGACTACTTCCTCCTGACTACTTCCTCAAAAAAGAAGCACAAAAATGCCCAACTCAAGCTATAGCAAAATTCCCCATGGTGACAGCAATGTTAACACACCTGAAGCCTTATCACCGAAAATAACTATTTTACTTCTAGATGATTCTGAGGTCGATCGTCTCACCTACATTCGTTATCTGACATCAGATCCAGACCGCACTTACCACATAATAGAAGCGGAAACTTTAGAAGAAGGAATAGAAATGTGGCACTCGGAACGACCAAATATAGCCTTGATTGATGTAAATCTACCGGATGGAGATGGGTTGGAGTTCTTAGAAGCAATTGCCACTCACTACCCTAAAGCTCAATTACCTGTAATTGTGTTAACTGGATTGGGCGATGAGCGGGTTGCAGTACGAGCAATGAAACTAGGAGCAGCAGATTATCTGGTCAAGGGAGATATTACAGCTACCTCGTTATACGCCTGTATTAGTCAAGTTTCTGTTCGGACCACGATGCTTACTCAGCTAGAACTGAAATCTGCAATCATTAGGAATCCCCTGGTTGTTAATCCGGATACAACAGTCAGAGAGGCCATTACCTTAATGAATAACCAGCGATCGCTTACCAGTGAGGCCAAAAAAGCAGATGGGCCAGAAAAAGATCCTCATCAAGGGGCAAGGTCAAGCTGTGCTTTAGTAGTTGAGGATGGGCGGGTCGTAGGTATAATGACTGAGTGGGATGTAGTCCGCTTAAGTGCCCAGCAACAACCCATAGACCGCTTGGTAATGAGCCAGATTATGACACCTTCTGCCATTACCCTACCTGAGTATGATTTTACCGATTTATTTTCTGTAATTAACCTGCTTCAGCAGCATCAGATTCGTCACTTGCCGATTCTAGATGAGCACGAGCATCTGGTTGGATTAATTACCCACGATAGTTTGCGACAAATTTGCCAACCAACTGACCTGCTACAACTACGTCTGGTGTCCGAAGTAATGAACCGTAAGGTGGTTTGTGCCACACCGAAGACATCTCTGTGGACAATTGCCCAACTGATGAGCGATCGCCATATTAGTTCAATAGTGATTGTGGAACCTAGTACAGAATCACTGCAAATTCCAGTGGGGATACTGAGTGAGGCAGATATGGTTAGATTTCAGGCATTGGGTCTAAATCTAGAAAATTCCATAGCAGAGGAGGTGATAAGTCAACCGCTGCTGACAGTTAAACCAGAAGCGTCACTTTGGACTGTGCAAAAGATTATAGAAGAACACAACATCCGTCAGTTAGTGGTTAAAGGAGAACAAGGAGAGCTTATAGGCATTGTGACACAGAGCAGTGTCTTGCAAGCTATCAATCCTTGGGAAGTTAGCAAATTGATGGAAGTTTTGGAACAACGGGTAGTGCGTTTAGAGGCAGAGCGAATCAAACTACTGGAAAGTCGGACTGTTGAACTAGAAAGCTTGGTGGAAGCAAGAACTAATGCTCTCAAAGCTAAGGCAGAACGCGAAAAATTAATGATGACTGTAGCAGACCAGATACGGTCGTCGCTGGATTTGCAGAAAATTCTTGATACAGCAGTACGAGAGATTCCCTCGCTGTTGCACTGCCATCAGGCAATGGTTTACCAATTCCATCCTCAGTCTTCTGATACTGTGGTTGCTAAGTCAGTTGCTGAAGGTGAGCGATCGCTATTGGATGCAGAATTTGCCCATATCTGGGTGACACCTGAATGGATGGAGCAGTATCGCCATGGTCAAATTCGGGTAGTAAATGACGTATACGAATCAGCTATAAGTCCAGAAAATCAAGAAATTCTTGTAAGTTCCGGTCTTTGTGCTACCCTGGTTGTGCCAATTATAGTAGAAAAGGAACTGTGGGGTCTGATTCTCGCCAGCCACGATCGTGCATATCTCTGGGAAAAAGATGGTATCGATTTACTACAACGATTATCTGTTCACATTGCCATTGCTATCCAACAGGGAAAAGCATACGAACAAATAAAGGTTGAACTAGAAGAACGGCGACGAGCAGAATCTGCCTTGAATAAGATCGAAACTCGTTACTCAACATTAGCTGCAACTGTTCCAGTGGGAATTTTTCGTACCGATCTGAGAGGAAACTGTACCTATGTTAACAACCGCTGGAGTCAGATTGCCGGGATATCTGTAGAGGCAGCAACTGGAACTGGATGGCAGCAGGGGTTACACCCTGACGATCAAGTGATGGTTACAACGGTCTGGGAGCAATTTCTTCAAGACAAGCATTCTGGCCAAATGGAATATCGCTTGCAACATCCTGACGGTACTGTGAAGTGGGTGTATGCACAAGCAGTACCAGAATGGGATACTGAGGGGCAGAAAATCGGTTATGTTGGCACAATTACTGATATTAGCTGTCGTAAACAAGTTGAAGAAACTCTACGCAAAAGTGAAACTCATTTAAAAGCAGCACAAAAAATAGGTAAACTGGGGAGTTGGGAATTCAATCTAACAACGGGCGTAGTTGCTTGGTCTGACGAAACTTTCCGTATTTTTGGACAGTCGCCAGAAGTGAAAACTCTAACTTATGAAGATTTCCTAGAGCTTGTCCATCCTGAAGACCGCGAGGGTATAGACCGTGCAGTTCAGGCTACCATAGCAACTGCTCAACCCTACAAAATCGAATGTCGCATCTCTCAACCGAATGGCTCTTTGGTTTATATCTCCGCTCGTGGCAGACCTCTGCGGGATATCTCCGGCAAAGTAACGCATCTCATAGGTACGATACAGGATATCACAGAGCGCAAATTAGCTGAACAGCAGTTGCGAGAAGCAAAAGAAACTGCCGAATATGCTAACCGTGCCAAGAGCGAATTTTTAGCCCTGATGAGTCACGAAATCCGTACTCCGATGAATGGTATTCTGGGACTCACTCACTTGGCTTTACAAACCGATCTTACCAACTACCAGCAGGACTATCTCACCAAAATCCAGAGATCCGCCCAATCATTGTTGGAAATCATCAACGACATCCTGGACTTTTCCAAAATCGAAGTTGGGAAACTGGAACTGGAATCTATCTCATTTGAATTAGTTCAAATCCTGAATCAAATCAACAATGTTCTTGGTCTAAAAGCTGCTGAAAAAGGGCTGGAACTATTATTTCAGGTTGAGGAAGGGATTCCCCAATATTTAATTGGAGACCCACTACGCTTAACTCAAATTTTGATGAACCTGGTGAGCAATGCTATCAAGTTCACCGAAACAGGTAGCGTTACCATTAGAATTGAACTACTCACTTATAGCCAGGAAACTGTTTGCCTAAAATTTCAGGTGCAAGATACAGGAATTGGTATTAGTCCTTCTGATCTGGAAAAACTATTTCAGTCCTTTACCCAGGTGGATGCTTCTACCAGTCGCGAGTACGGTGGTACAGGACTCGGATTGGCGATTTCTAAGGGTCTTGTGAACATGATGGGTGGCATCATTGGTGTTGAGAGCGAACTCGGTAAAGGTAGTATATTCTACTTTGAGCTAGAACTAGGCGATCTCTGGGAGCCTGCCAATAATGATGATTATCCGGTACACACTGATCCTCCTATAGAGACTTCATTGATCTGGATGGAAGAATTTGAGAAAATTCAGGGGTCTAATATTCTACTGGTAGAAGACAATGCAGTGAATCAACAAATTGCCAAGGAATTGCTGCAAAAGGTGGGGTTTATAGTAGATTGCGTAACTAATGGTCAAGAGGCGATCGCTAAAGTTATGGAACAGATTTACGACCTCATCTTGATGGATATTCGGATGCCAGGAATTGATGGACTAGAGGCCACTCGGCGTATCCGTTCTCTGGCAGAGGAAGACAACAGCGCAACAGAATGGTTTGCCACAGTGCCAATTATTGCTATGACAGCTAATGCTATGGATATAGATAAAGCTAAAAGTTCGGCAGCGGGGATGAATTATCATCTATCCAAACCTGTTAACCCGCAAGAGTTATATGAGACTCTCCTGAAGTGGATTATTCCAACTAACAGTTCCTCTGTACCGACGAATAATATCTCTTGTCTTTTCTCTGAAAATACTTCTGTTCCAGAGACTGATAAATTATCTCTACCTGGTCTGAATATCAATTTGGGTTTAGAGTTTACGGGTGGTGATTGGAGTGATTATCTGGACATTCTGAGAATCTTTCAAACCTCTCAACAAAAGTATGACACTGAAATCCTAACAGCACTAGACTGCGGAGATTTGAAGCAAGCGCTATATTTGGTTCACTCCCTCAAAGGAGCAGCAGGTAACATTGGAGCAGATATTCTCTACAAGTCTGCTGCCTCTCTACATCGGGATCTACGAAGTGAAACTCCCGATCTGGAAGCTTTATCTACCAAAGCTTTAATCTTAGCTCAACAGTTTCAGCAAGTATTAGAGAGCATTGATATACTTCTGGATAAATTCACGGGTTAGTCAGTAGAGTAGAGTAGTTATATCAAATCTGGGTTATTTCAGTTATCAGTTAACAGTTATATGGAATCCGGATAATTAGTTGATGAAAAACTTTGTACCTTCTCACCTTATTCTTTCCCTTCAGCATAGCTGCCTTCTGCCTTATGCCTTCCTTGTACTGAGAAATTCTGTGTAATGAACAATTGGACTTGAGAGCAAATCTAATATCTCGGCTCCAAGAATTCTCCGTTAATAGAAGAGTTATTAGAAGTATCCTCAGGTAACCAACGACATTCTAATTTTCCTGCTTCTATTTGAGGTACTTTAATAGCAAACCCGTTACCATTACCTACCATAGAAAACCCAAAACCAACAGAAGTTCCTAGTAATACTAAAGCAACTGTTCTAAACATTTATATATCTCCACTAAATATAAGTTTAATTACTTCTTATTTAAAACTACAAAGCCAAAATCAAAATTCCGTAACAATTATCGATCTTAATATTAGCTATATAAATCTTATTGGCGCATTTATCTCTAATAATTCATGCTTTGTTGATACAGTGTATTCCACTTGGGTGAGGTACAATCACGCGAGCAAGATGCTTCTGAGCGAGCAAGATGCTCGGACTGGGAAGATTAAATTATTAATATCTGTACTTCATCTACTTGGAATTTGCCGTAAATATCTACAGTACCTCTGTTATATTTTCCTGATTTGATAATTACAAGCAGTTTTAGTATTATATAGACTAGATATTAAAGCAAATTACAGTGGGGAAGAATAGCTCAAATTCATGAGAAATATAATACTAATTTGATAAATGTTTGTTACAAATAGTAGGGACGTTGCATAAGGGCGTCCCTACGAAAGAAGGAAGAGGGAAGATGGAAGATTCGAGGGTTTAATACCAATTCCCAAAAGTAGTGCTATACTTGGCTGAAACTTCAGTTATTAAGTAATTAACACAGGTTTAATAACTTATTTCCTAATTATTAGCAAGTTAATGCTAATTATTCTGATGTTTGTCTCTCCCCCACTCCCCCACTCCCTGACTCCCCTACTTAAGAAAATGTAGAAAAGTTTTTGAGAAATGGTATAAGTCCCCCACACTTATTTGAAAAAATTAGTGGTGCGCCTTTTATGGGGATTTGAATCCCCCATTATAGAAGCCCTGATCGTATCTTTGCAAAGGAAGGGTTTTTAGGCAAAGAAGTATTGATATTTAATTACATAGCATAGATAGATATCTCCAACAATCAAAAATCAATTCAATTATTGCACTCTTATATCATGTCGGGATAATAGCGTGATAAAAACCTTTTTCCCTTCTAACCTTTTCTTCCCTTCTGCCTCCTGCCTCCTGCCTCCTGCCTTCCTTCCTCCAAAGTGTAAGTATTCAACCGAACATGATATTATTCATCAATTCTTTCCCCCTACTCCCTACTGCCTATGCATGGAGGAGATGCTTAATAGATCCCATTTGGGATCTATATACCTTGAAAAGCTGACTGCTGATAGCTGAGTGCTGATATCATGTCCGGTAGCATCGGAGCGTGTATAAAATTAAGGTGACAATGGAAGAAAACCTTCTGCCTCCCCCCCTTTCAAAGGGGGGTAGGGGGGATGCCTCCTGCCTTCTGTACACCAAAGTCTATTCAACCGGACATGATATGACTGCTACTTCAACCACCGCTAATTTTAGCTTTGTAGCCCAATTTAGTTAAAATCTCCAGTAACTTCTGCTTATGTTCCCCCTGAATTTCAATTTCATTATCCTTAAGAGTGCCGCCCGCACCACATTGATTTTTAAGTTGTTTCAGTAAAGCTGTCAAAATTTCCTGGTTCGACTGAAACCCACTAATAATTGTAACTGTTTTTCCTTTGCGACCTTTGCGGGATGCTTGTACTTTTAAATTTTGCTGATTTGGCGGTAAGTTTGGTACTGCTCTTTCTATTGCTGGGGAGGTGGCATTATTACCAAACTCTGAGTAAACTACACGATCGCCTTTAGTATTCATATTAGAGGAATTATTTTTTGAACGACTCATAACTTTTAAGGAATATTATTTAGATTACTAAATAACCAGTATATCACGTGTTAAGCCAAGTAGAATAAGTCTTGTCAAGCTTAGTTCAACAATAGGAATATACAGCAGATTCCAAGTATATGAAGTACAGATATTAACAATTAAATCTTCCCAG
>NZ_JAAHHG010000098.1 GCF_010692555.1 Okeania sp. SIO3B5
TCTACATCTAATAAAGAGAAAGATTTAATAGCTAACCATAATGAATCTGTCACTAACACAAAATATTATGGAGACGGTTTTATGAATAATTTTGGTGGAGTCAAGCACGGACCAAATGCTTATAATTATGAATATATTTTGCCTGCAGTTTTAGCTGTAGTTATGGACCATGTACAAGCCAATGAATTAAAGGATGGTGATGGTTTTGAACTAAAAGATTTTAAAGTTCTTGATGAGCCAACATAGATAGATTACTTTCATAATTGTGCGATTAAATGTATTTAATTGCACAACTAAATACATACCTATTCATTAATTGATAATTGATAATGGATAATTGATAATTACCTCTGGTTAAAACCGCTCTTGATTGAATATAAGGAGATATTATTTGGGTGTATCTCAATTAAACGGTCACTAATTGTACTCAATAAATAGGGATGAATAGGGTGTATTTCTTATGTGCAAAAATACTTTTTTCCTATATATTCCCTGTTCCCTGTTGCCTTCCGGAGCTGTTGCCTAAAAGCGATATTTTTTTTGCTTTATTCTTGCATTGAGATGCACCCTATTATTTCTTTTTTTTCCCCTTAAAAGGGGAGGCTTTAAACCAGAATCATTTAATAATTAATAATTCGGTAAGGAGACTGAATATGAACTGTGTCGAATTCAAGGAAAGTTTGCAAAATCGCAACATTCGGGAAATTGCATGTCCTGGCGATGATAACTATGAAACGTGGCGTCCTATCAGAAATACTAGGTTTGACTATCAACCTTTCTGTATTGTTAAGTGTGAGACAGCTAAGGATGTTGGGGAGGTAATCAAGCTTTGCGTATCAGAGAAAAAGCCTTTTCGAGTACGTTCTGGCGGCCATCACCATGAAGGCATGTGTTCGGGTAATGATGTTGTAGTCATTGACCTCTCCAAAATGAACAATATTTGCATCAGTAAAAATGGCACAGCATGGATAGAGCCAGGGGCTTCCTTGGGAGACGTATATAAGAAACTCGGGGATTCGGGCTATACTATCCCTGGTGGGGGCTGTGGGACTGTTCGTATCGGCGGTCTAGTTCAGGGAGGCGGCTGGGGAA
The DNA here is from genome assembly GCF_010692555.1 of Okeania sp. SIO3B5. Taxonomy (GTDB): domain Bacteria; phylum Cyanobacteriota; class Cyanobacteriia; order Cyanobacteriales; family Microcoleaceae; genus Okeania. The sequence goes on from NZ_JAAHHG010000098.1 coordinate 1,093, forward strand.
TGCTAGCCAGAGCTGGGGGGTTAGCCTGCGACGCCTTGGAGGAAGTCGAGCTAGTTGGCGCAAATGGCGATATCCTTACTGTTAATGAGGCAAGTCATCAAGACCTATTTTGGGCAATAAAAGGTGGTGGTGGTGGTAATTTTGGAGTCATTACCAACTACAAGTTTAAGTTAATGAAAGTGACTAAGGTAACCACAGTAAGTATTCAATATCCAAAAACAAATAAAGGCCAAGCCGTGGTTCAAGAAGGTCAAGCCGTGGATCAAGAGAAACTTGCTAATACACTCAAGTATTATCTAGAATACCTACCAAACTTCGATCTAAAGTTTACCTCATCTGCTCGCGTTAGCCCCTACAATAGCGACGGAAATGTTACTACATTAAGGATGACATTTCAGTATCTTGGTTCCCAAAAAGAGGCTGAAAATCATTTAAAAGGTTTTCTTGATGGACTAGGCCAGAATTATGATGCTGATTATGACATTACATATCAACCCGAGAAAGATGATGGTGATGATGATGATGATTCCCTGACAAATTATGAAGCATTTTTGCTACTTAATGGCCAGATCCCTGGAAGATTGAAATCATTGATAGGCGATCTATCTAATAGTGAATATGTTTCTAAGATTTCTAAGTTGTTAAGTTTCAGTTTGCATCCATTGAATCAAATAAGTAGCCAGCTATTGGATGGAACTACTGAAAGACCCACAACAACTTGTGAGGGGCAAAGATTGCCGCATAAGGTTTCTTCTGCCTTTCCGAAAGATGATATTTCTATTGCTGAAATGGCTAAAGAGATCGTTGATTATGTTGATAAGGAAAAATTTAAGGTTGCATCTACTTACTTAAGTATCCATAGCCTTGGTGGAAAGGTGAAGTCTCCTGAGCAGGACTCTTCCTTCTTTTACCGAGATAAAGAATTCTTGCTTCAGTTTCAGGCGTGGTGGAATCCAGAGGATGACAAAGGAGATGACTATTTAGAATGGATAAAAGAATTCCGGAATACGCTTAAAAAAGGCAATTATATTGAAGGTGGTTTCATAAATTTCGTAGATCGGGATCTGCCACTGAAAGATTACTATGGAGACAATTTCGAGCGACTGCAAGAGATTAAGTACAAGTACGATCCTGACAATGTCTTTCGTTTTGAGATGAGCATACCGCCGAATAATCCGGGATCTACCCTTTAAATTATCCGTTACTGTACTGCTTTATTGGCTCTTTAGCTACTGAGAGTAAAGCTTTCAGCTTGGGTCAAAAAATAGTTGATTTTCTGCCTAATTGTTTTGAGGTTTAGATTCAGCTATAATGGTTATGTATTAATGGCTTGCTAAAACAGAAAATCAGGCCTTACGCAAAATATCAAATTATACACCACCTGTAGGGGCGAACAGCTCTTCTAGATATGGAGGTTCTGCGTAAGTCCTGAAAATGTTTAAGTACCACTCAAAATAAAGAAGGACATTGAGAATGTTAGACAGCCGATTATTTTTCCGACGTACAATTGCAATGTTTGTGGCAGTATTAGCCTCGTTTTGTGTTTTCATTACACCGAGTCAAGCTAGTGTTATAGGTAACTGGGAGGGAAACTATAAGGTATGTAACACAAAAGCTTGCTTTGATGCAAAGGTTTACTTTACTATAACGAAGAAGGGGACACCCAAAGGATCGGACCAGATTTTGGGAGATTATTGGGCAAATACTGGTGTTGCTGGACTGGGAAAAGGGAATAAACAATCAAGTTCCACTACCTTCTCTATGACATGGAACAACGTCACACCTTGGTGTGAAGGAACATATACAGGAGAATACGATATGTACGAACCAGATAAGCTTAAGTGGAAATGGGTAGGCCAAGACTGCCTTGGGTCAAATGAGGGTGAAGGCTCCGCCGTTAAAATGGAGAATGTTAAAGTCGTCGTCAAAAATTAAGGCTAAGGCTTTTATATAGAACTTATTTTCCCTAGAGAATTTTTGGTTCAATTTATAGCAATTCCCAAAGTTATGAGGTACGTTTAATATCCCCCTAAATCCTCCTTAAAGAAAAAAAGGAGGCTTTGGAGGTTCCTCCCTTTATTAAGGGTGCGGAGGGATATAACACTGTGCCTTCATATAAAATCCGGTTGAGCAGTTGTCCGCAGCGACGATAAGAAGCAATCTCCGTGCGCTCCTGAAATTGCTTCCTTCCACTCCGTTCCAGTTGTAATTACTTAGATATAGTAATTATCCGGATTTTATATCATAGATTAGAACTGCTGTACCATCCAATCGTAACAGAAAAAACAAGGTTGTAAACCCTGTCTTCAAAAAAGATCTGTTTCTTCCCGTACACAACTATATTTTTCTTTTTTCAACAACCACCACAGGAATTAAACTCTTTTCCAAAACTGCTTGAGAAACGGAACCAACTAACACATTATCCCATAAACTATGCCCCCTTTTCCCCATAACAATTTCTGCTACTCCATACTCTCGCGCAACAGAAACTATTTCCTCAGATACCACTCCCGCAACAGTTACAAACCGGTACCGAATATCTGCTAAAAGTTGCTTTGTTTGCTGTCGCAGTTGCTCAATACTTTCCCCATCCTCAGACTGAATAACGTGCAACACCACAACTTCCCCATCACAACGTCTTGCTAACTCTGCAACTTTTAACAACACATCCGCAGCAAGGGGGGAAGTATCAACGGCAGCTAACAAAACAATACGACGAGCGATCGCTACTTTTGTCGGATCGACTTCTCCCTTGCGTAGTAGTTTGGGTGCAAAGGTAGGTATTGCCCAAGCTCCCAAAGGTGCTGTGACTAATATGGATAGGGCAGCGATCGCTAATATTGTTTCCCCTCCGTCAATACCTGCTGCTAGAGGAATAGCTCCAATGGCTGCTTGCACGGTTGCTTTTGCAGAATTTCCGGGCAGTAAAAATAGACGCTCTTGCCAGTTCCAATTACTGCCCAAAGTCGAGAGATACCAACCAAGCATCCGCCCGACTAAAGTACCGACTGCTAAAATTAACAATCCTACCAACAAGACATTTTCCAATACTTGCAACGGAATACTTGCACCGAGTAACACAAACAAAATTATTTGCGCCACCACCCACAAAGTATCAAAACTGTTTCGCAACCGTCGCGCTAGAGGAGCATCAAATTCGATGACAAAAAATCCTGTTGCCATGACTGCTAAATAACCGGAAAATATGGGGAATTTTTCTGCTAAAACAACTAACAATAGAGCAAAACTTGCTGCAACTAAAGTATCCTGGGTAGCATTTTGAGTCCAATTTTGTTTGACTAAGAGCAATACTAATATTCGTGCTGTCAGCAACCCGGCGATAACTCCGAGAATAATTTGTAAAATTACTTGAAATGGTAATAGTTGTAATGCGCTGAGAGTGATGCCACCAGGTAAAGTTACAGTCGTTGCTCCCTGGGATAAGAATGCTAGCAGCAAACTAAAAACTAACAACAGCAATACATCTGACAAAGCACTACCTGTCAAAATTGCATCAGGAATACCTTTAGCTACACCCCAACCCAAACTTTTGAGACGCAACATTCCGGGAACAATAACTGCGGGAGACTCAGCACCGATGATACAACCTAATAACAACCCGGTGGCGAAGTCAAACTGAAGTAACCACATAGCTACTAGGGCAATAACAATAGCTTCACAGGTAGCAGGGAGAAAACCTAACCGTAGCGCTACAGTTCCTTGTTGTGCTAATTTTTCTCTGTCTAACCCTAACCCTGCTTTCATCAAAATTACCATAACGGCGATCGTGCGTAGGGAGTCGGCAGCTTGCAAAATACTAGAGTCGATGGTATTGCTAATTTGAGGACCTAATAATATTCCGACTAACACCATTCCCACCAGTGGCGGTGCTTTTAATCTAAAGGCTATTTGTCCGACAAAAAAGCCTATTAATAATATTAAGATAATACTTTCTAACATAAGAATAAATAGGGAAGAATAGTAGGTTGGGTTAAGCGGCAGCGCAACCCAACAGATACCAGTTTTTTGTTGGGTTTCCTTAAGGTCAACCCAACCTACAAAATGATACTATTAATAATATCCAAATAATACTTTCTAACATAAGAATAAATAGGGAAGAATAGTAGGTTGGGTTAAGTGGCAGCGCAACCCAACAGATACCAGTTTATTGTTGGGTTTCCTTAAGGTCAACCCAACCTACAAAATGATACTATTTCCTAGCTAATATCCCATATATTATTGAGCACAAATTATATTAAATCTGGTAAACTTTAAGGGTTTGGAGATTAAACCCCTACCAAAAATTTAAAATACCATAAAATCATCAATCAATCAAATAATCTAAATTACTCAAACTACCAAAATCAAATTTTCCTAACTAATTATCCGTGAATTCGTGCCCAAATCCTTGTCGTGCAATCCGTGCCCAAATCCTTGTCGTGCAATCCGTGCCCAAATCCTTGTCGTGCTTTCTTTTCTGATAAATTATGAAAAAAATTCGCTTTATCGATTTATTTGCTGGCATTGGTGGAATGAGATTAGGTTTTGAACAAGCTGCCGAATATTTAAACATTGAAACTGAATGTGTATTAAGTAGTGAAATAAATCCCGATGCTGGTTTAGTTTATCAGAAAAATTTTGCTGAATTTCCTTTAGGAGATATCCGCAAAATTGAAAAGTTACCACCATATCAAATATTATTAGCAGGATTTCCTTGTCAATCTTTTTCTTATGCTGGAAAAAAGGCTGGATTTGGGGATACTAGAGGTACGCTTTTTTTTGATATTACCAGATTAATAGATACATATAAACCCCAAGCTTTTATCTTTGAAAATGTCCGTGGTTTGCTGACTAATGATAAAGGTAGAACAATTGAAACTATTAAACATGAAATTCAAAGCAGAGGCTATAATTTTCAGATATTTTTATTGAATAGCGCGAATTTTGATTTGCCTCAAAATCGTCTCCGAGTTTATATCCTGGGAATTTTGGATAGTACGCCAAAATTTAATTTAATTTCTGACTTTGGTCCGAAAGATTCTCATTCTTATCATCCACAACAATTATCTTTATTTTATCCCCTGAAAAAATCTATAACTGTGGCGGATATTTTGGAAGATAATCCAGATGAAAAATATAATTGTTCGGAAAGATTTGTGGCAGCATTAAAACAGAGATTAAATGGAGATTTAAGTAAATTACATGGCATCAGATTAATTGATTATCGTGGTGGAAATTCTATTCACTCTTGGGAGTTGGGATTGAGAGGAGAATGCAGTGCTGAAGAAATAGAATTAATGAACAGTTTGATTTTGAAAAGGAGAAATAGTCAATTTGGTAAACATCAAGATGGTAAATTGTTGAGCAAGGAGCAAATAGCTAGTTTTTTTTCTAATCCTCAGTTAGAAAAATTGCTCAATTCTTTAGTTAGTAAAAATTATCTGCAAATAGTTGAGTCAAAATATAAACCAGTATCAGGAAACTTTTCTTTTGAAGTCTATAAGTTTTTAGATCCGGATAAAATTGCTGTAACTTTAGTGGCAAGTGATGCCAATCGATTAGGTATTTATCATCAAAATAGAGTCAGGAAAATTACTCCTAGGGAAGCAGCAAGATTACAAGGTTTTCCTGATAATTTTATTTTGCATCACAATGATAAGAAAGCTTATTATCAACTGGGTAATTCTGTGAGTATTAATGTAGTTAAAGCTGTGGCTCAAGAATTAATATTGAACATAACTTGAAAAGAGGGAACAGGGAACAGGGAACAGGGAACAGGGAACAGGGAACAGGGATGAATAATTGATTATTTATGGATAAGAATTGATTTTATTTTTGATTTTTGGATATTTCTATTGAACATAAATTAAAAAGATGATAGATTATAAAAATTCAACTAGAAAAAGAGGATAAAAAGAATGGAAAATGTTCTAGAATCTAAAGCACAACAATTAGCAGTAATAGAAGCAAATGCTGAAAAAATAGCAGCGATCGCTCATCAAGGATATCAACTACTTTCTGAAAAAGGTACGGTAATAATTTTTAGACAGTTAGAAGAAAATAGTACAGTTTTAGCAGAATGGCAAGTTAAGTTTAAACCGATGAGTCAAATAGGAACAATGATTAGTGATTGGCAACAAGTTGGTTTAGGAAATTTGATTGATAATTATAATCCAGAAGTTGCTGTGGTTTGTACTTTTCTATATCCAAATGGCAGTCATGCCAGTTATCACTTTCAAATTGCATAAGCAATAACTGATTAGCTTTTAGGAAAAATAAGTTATTTATTTAAAGTTATTAACTATTACCATTTTTCTGGAGGAACTGACAAAATAGATAAGACCGAAAAAAAATCTATAAAAATATTGATGATTTGACAAAAAAAATCAAAGCAAGCTATTTGTGTACTCTATTAAATTAATGGTTAGGAATAAAACTAACTCCTGATATCAACTCTCATTAATTAGACTTAGGGTGCATCTCATATTTATTTGCAAAAATATTAATGTCGTAGGTTGGGTTGAGGCACCGCTCTTCGGCAGCTCTCTCCTATAGATAAACCAAAAAAATAGATATTATTAACATTACAATTGTTGGGTTTCCTAACTTAAGAATCTTTGGCTAGATAAGTGGAATATGAAATAAACGCCAAGCATGTTGTCTAAGAGCGATCGCGCTCTTGCAACTCAGTAACCCGATGAGATAAGCCGAAATCTCGGTTTCCTATTTTCAAGAAAAACGATCGCTCTGTCACTTTCTCCAATAGCAGGCAGAGCAAGCGCTTTTTTTTGAGATTTTGTGCGATTGTTCTTCTTGTTTGCCTCATAAAGCGATAGCCTTTCGTGGGAGCTGCGATCGCTTTTTTTTATGGAGGGGATTCTCCTACCTTCACCCATAAGACTTTTTCAGCAAACCCTAAATAGCGGGCCTGGGCAAAAAAGGTGGTGTTTTCAGGCAAAAAAATGGCCAAAAGGTGGATTGACAAATCCTTTGATTTATGAATTCGAGCAAAATTAGAGCAAAAAAGGTGGAGCTGGGTGAACTTACAAAATGCACGACTTATGCAGGTAAGCCCAAAAAAGGTGGTGTTTTGAAGCCAAAAAAGGTGTTGGGGGGTTGACGCTCGGGATTTGGCGTACTATAGTGGACGGTAAGCATGACGAAAACCAGCTCTAGCTGCTCGGCCAAGGATATGATGCCTGCCGCGTGCAGAACTGAACAATATAGAGATGGGGCTGCCAGGAGGGCTGGCCCGGACGAGCCCAGTCGCAGTGTTTTGGCAGCAATGGGAAGAAGATAGAGATGCCCTCTACCGGCTCTGTCTCAAAATGCGAAAGATGCCCTTTCTCGGGTCTGTATCAAAGCTTGGGAATTGCAAAAATTTGCCGGGAAAATCGGCAAGTTAAAAGGCTCAAACAGAATCGGCAGTTACGGAGTGCGGGAATGGTATCGCACATGGAAATTCTCAATTGGAGCAACAACGCCCTTCGTTGATGGTGTCAAAGTAAACGTCATCAAAAAGAACCGAAGCGCCTACAGAATGACCCACCAGTAATGACCCAATGATAACTGAAAATCCAAAAGGAGAAAACGCAATGAAACTCAAAAAAACGCTAGTCAGCACGGTATTGTTCGCAGCGTTTCTCATACTAATGCTTGGTGTGGGAGAAGCAAATGCGGACGGCATATACCGAGTCGATGATAACTGTAACGTGGTATTCCAGACATGGAAATCAACCGGCAGTTCGACGGTTACCCTAGAACCCATTCCAGAAGACCAAGCAGGTGTAAAAGGTCAATATAGTTACGGAAGCGCAAGTGACGACGGATTCGTATTGGGCAAGCGATTGCCATACACAGTCAAGGCATGCAATCCGTATCCCTATGGAGGCGGAGATATAAAATGCAAACCGCAGTGTGAAGTTGGTTTTAGCGTCCAATGGAATTCAGACGGCTTCCGATACCCAGGTGCGATAATGTCATACACGGGCAGCATAATGGATACGAAGAAAACAAATACCTGCAACGGCGATAGTGTTGCGACAATGAAGTTAGCCATCGCAACAGTAACCCAAGACAATCAAGGCGTGCGCAATGTGGCAATCAGTAAGACGACATTCTACCCAGCGGATTGCCAATAGTAAAGCCAGAATCTAGGCAAATCTAGGTTTCCTCTTTTCAAGAAAAGCGATCGTTCTGTCCCTTTCTCCAATGGAAGGAAAAGCGATCGCTTTTTTTTGATATCAGGATTTTAGCGATCGCTTAGTTAAAGCAGGTCAAGCAGCTTGGGATGTTTTGACAGCACCTAAAGAGTAAGGAAGAAGCAAGAAGGAAGAAGTAAAGAAGGAAAAGTTTTGCTTTGTCTGGGTGTGAAGCTTTTTATCTATCCTAACCTTTGCTTCGACTGCTATATTTATAGGACTTACGCAGATACGCTATATATAGTACTTTAAACTATTGTCCAATAGTCAATATACCCTATACATAGTGCCTTTGCGTAAGTCCTGATTTAAAAAAAACTTGGGTAATGGTAAGATAATTAGGACTTACGCATGAGGTACAAAAAACTAGGATTTGAGATTGCTTCCCTGTCGGTCGCAATGACGAAAATACCTTGTACTGTGTAAGTTCTAATAATCAAGCATTTACTAACCAAAGAACACCTATGTATTGCGACTACCTAGTACAAATTCTCACTGCCCGCGTCTATGACGTAGCCCAAGAATCACCACTCGAAACTGCTCCCAACCTTTCAAAACGCCTCCAGAACAACCTCTTACTCAAACGAGAAGATATGCAGTCAGTCTTCTCCTTCAAATTACGCGGAGCTTACAACAAAATGGCTCAACTGCCTCCAGAAATTCTCTCCCAGGGAGTCATCGCAGCATCCGCTGGAAACCATGCTCAAGGTGTCGCCCTAGCCGCAGATCGCCTCGGCACTCGCGCCATCATAGTCATGCCTGTCACTACCCCTCAACTAAAAGTTAATGCTGTCAAAGCTAGAGGTGGGGAAGTTATTTTGTATGGCGAAACCTACGACGAAGCTTCTAGTTACGCCCATCAACTGGAAGCAGAAAAAGGTTTAACTTTTATTCACCCTTTTGACGATCCCTACGTCATCGCCGGACAAGGAACAATAGGAATGGAAATTCTCCGCCAATATCAAAAACCCATTCACGCTATCTTTGTCGCTATTGGTGGTGGTGGTTTAATTTCTGGTATTGCTGCTTATGTCAAACGGTTGCGCCCGGAAATCAAAATTATTGGTGTTGAACCTGCTGATGCTGATGCTATGTCCCAGTCTCTAAAAGCAGGACACCGAGTCCGCTTACCTCAAGTGGGATTATTTGCCGATGGTGTTGCAGTGCGAGAAGTAGGAGAAGAAACACTTCGTCTATGTCAGCAATATGTAGATGATATTATTCTTGTTGAAACAGATGATACTTGTGCGGCTATCAAAGATGTATTTGAAGATACTCGCTCCATTGTCGAACCTGCTGGCGCACTGGCGATCGCTGGTGCAAAAGCTTACGTCGAGCGAGAAAAAATTCAAGATGAAACTCTGATCGCCGTTGCCTGTGGTGCAAACATGAATTTTGACCGCCTCCGCTTTGTGGCTGAAAGAGCAGAATTTGGGGAACGTCGCGAAGCCATATTTGCCGTTACTATTCCCGAAACTCCAGGTAGTCTCCGCAGATTTTGTGACTGTCTAGGCAAACGTAATATTACTGAGTTCAACTATCGCATTGCTGAGGAAAAAGAAGCACACATTTTTGTAGGAGTACAAATAGAAAACCGTGCTGATGCGGCCAAAATAGTAGAAACTTTTGAAAATCAAGGTTTGAAAACCCTAGATTTAACCGACGACGAACTGACAAAACTACACCTGCGCCATCTGGTTGGGGGGCGTTCCCCCCTCGCCCACCACGAACTACTTTACCGTTTTGAATTCCCCGAAAGGCCAGGGGCGTTAATGAAATTTGTCGCTTCCATGAGTCCCAACTGGAATATTAGTCTCTTTCACTACCGTAATAATGGGGCAGATTATGGACGGATTGTGGTGGGAATGCAAGTCCCTCCTGACGAAATGGCCGAATGGCAAAGTTTTGTCCATACTTTCGATTATCGCTATTGGGATGAAAGCCAAAACCCAGCCTACAAGCTATTTTTAGCCTAGTGCCACGTGGAAGTCAAAAGTCAAAAGTCAAAAGTCAAAAGTATAGTAATGTGCGCTGGCTTATGTACAAATAACAAGAACTGTCCAATAGCTAAAAGCCTTATATTATCGGTTTTTTATACCAATTTGAAAAAAGAATGCTATATTTAAGTGGCACTTCAATTATTAAGTAATTAACAAATACTGAATATTTTTTTTGATAATTATTAGCTAGTTATTGTTAATTATTCTTATTTTTACCTCTCCCTGTACGGACGTTGCATGCAACGTCCCTACTCCCCTACTCCCCCGCAATGCGAAAATGTAGCAAACATTTATCAAATTGGTATTATTCCCCCAGATGAGCTGTTGCCTGCGCACAGCGCTATATTTCTGCCATCCTGCACTAGAAATATAAACTTTTTGTGACAAACTAGCTCTAGATAATATACAATAGTGGTCGTTTCATCTCTCACTAGCTTTTGTCCTATAGCTGATGAGATTCGTCCTAATGTAGTGAAAGTTCCATAAATCTATACCCTATTTCTCTACTGTTAATTTCAGAAGAGTTAGGGGTAGTTGATGGAAGCTAAATCTGCAAAATGTGACTTGTGAACTAGCTATCAGCTAGAGCGCACTTCAGCTATAAGCTAAAAATTCAAGGGTTTAAGTCCCCCACTGTGTTTGAAAAATTAGTGGTGCGCCTTTTATGAGGAGAAATAATCTCCCATTATACACCTTGAAAAGCTGATAGCTGATAGCTGATTGCTGAGTGCTACTTCAAGATGAAATATCAGACATATTACACAAAGTTGAAAATTTAGTGCAATCAAACACTGTTATCAATCAAGCAACTGATACAAACTTAACTCCCTCAAAAATAGAGTTACCCTTTACTCTTCAAGAAGTGAAAGCAGCTATTCCTCCACATTGTTTTGAGCCTTCCGTCTGGAAGTCTCTGAGCTACTTTTTTCTTGACATTGGCATTATTGCTGGTCTATATGCAATCGCCTATAATCTAGATTCATGGTTCTTTTTTCCCATCTTTTGGTTAATGCAAGGAACTATGTTTTGGGCATTATTTGTAGTGGGACATGACTGCGGCCATGGCTCCTTCTCCAAATATAAATGGTTTAATAACCTAATTGGGCATTTGTCTCACACTCCCATTCTTGTGCCTTACCACGGTTGGCGCATTAGCCATAGAACCCACCATGCCAATACTGGAAATATTGATACCGATGAAAGTTGGTATCCTGTTTCTGAGAGTAAGTATAATATGATGCCTTGGTATGAAAAGCTATTTCGGTTTTATCTGCCATTATTAGCTTATCCACTCTATTTGTTTAGGCGATCGCCCGATCGTGCTGGCTCCCATTTTCTGCCCAACAGTCCATTATTTCGTCCTTCTGAAAAGTGGGATGTCTTAACAAGTTCAGCACTCTGGATGTTAATGGTAGGCTTTCTTGGATGGCTCACCTATCAGTTTGGTTGGGTATTTTTAGTAAAATATTACCTAGTTCCTTATGTGATATTTGTCGTTTGGCTAGATTTAGTTACCTTCTTACACCACACTGAACCAGATATTCCCTGGTATCGTGGAGATGACTGGTATTTCCTGAAAGGTGCATTATCTAGCATTGACCGCGACTATGGTTTTATCAATTCTATTCATCACGATATTGGTACTCATGTAGCTCATCACATTTTTCTGAGTATGCCACACTATCATTTAAAGACAGCTACAGAGGCAATAAAACCTATTTTGGGTGAATATTATCACCAGTCAAGCGAACCTATATGGAAGAGTTTTATCAACTCTTATTTGGCTTGTCATTTTGTCCCAGACTCAGGTTCTCAGGTATATTATCAATCAGGTTGGAAAAAACGTTCGGACTAATCAAATTAATGTCATGTCTAAAGAAGGCAGAGGGTATCCCCCCTACCCCCCTTTGAAAGGGGGGAGAAGAGAAGGGAAAAGAAAAGTTCAAAGGGAGAAGGTTTTTTATAACTGATTATCCGGACATGATATAATACAGTAGGGACGTTCCATGGAACGTCCCTACAAGGTTTTGCTTGTAACCCACATACTGATCGCTAGTTAGGGCTTGCTGATTAAATACCAAAGTCTTGACAGGTAAAGGTTTTACTCTTTTCAGGTACTAATAAAGTACCAGCTTTTAGGTGGTAATGGTTCAAAAATCTAAAATTTTCGGCAAGATAGGGGTAGAAAATCAAGGTACGATTCTTCTGACTACTTCTTCTATAATTCCCATTCCTCCTGAATTCTGGATTCTGGATTCTGGATTCTACCCCTACCACTCATACTTTTTCAGCAAACCCTAGTTATATCATGTCCGGTAGCATCGGAGCGTGTATAAAATTAAGGTGACACTCTTGAGAAAACCTTCTGCCTCCTGCCTCCTGCCTCCTGCCTCCTGCTCCCGCTGCCTTCCTTCCACCAAAGTCTAATTATTCAACCGGACATGATATTAATACTTTTAGCGTGCTGAAAGCTGACTGCTGTTTGCGAAGCATTCCGTTACGGAAAATGCTGATAGCTAGATAATAATGCCTGTTTAAATTCTTTAGCTGTTTTAAAATAAATTTCTGGTTCATCAATTAATGCTAAATCAATTACCTCTGCTAAAGATTTAGGAATAGAAAGATTTCTTTGTCTAATTGGTACAGGTTTAGTTTGCAATACAGTTAAAATAGGGTCTTTACCAACAAAATCACGAGGATATACACCAGTTAACATATTGTATAAAGTTGCTGCCATTGCCCAAACATCTACTTCCGGTTTTACATATTTAAAATCAATCATTTGTTGCCTTGGCATAAATGGAAAAGTACCTCCTTTATTTCCTGTAATTGTCTGCCCACTTAAACCTGCTAAATCAAAAGCTTTTGCTAACCCATAATCTGCTATTTTTACTACTGTTGAATTATCTACATTATTACTCAGAAAAATATTAGCTGGTTTAATATCGCGGTGAACTAAACCTCGCCCAATACTCAAACTACCATCTGCTTTTTTTACATAAGGAATTTCTGCATTATGAGCATATTCTAAACCATCTAAAGCCTGTAGAATAATTGGCACTGCCACATCAACAGATAACCGACAACCATGATCCTGCATCAAGTTCCAAATACTACCACCATTACAATATTCTAAAGTAAAGAAAAATAGGCGATCGCTATAATGATAATCTTTCAATTGGACAACATTGGGATGATTTAAAGCTTTAGTATTTTCTATTTCTCTCAAAAAACGATTTATAGCATTAGGATTATTTGTGATTTCTGGCAACATTGTTTTTAAAGCTATTAACTCTTGAGTATAATTATTTCTAGCTAAATAAACTTCTCCACAGCCACCTTTCCCTAATAAATTAAGTGCCGTATAACCAGGAATTTTAGTGAGAGTAGAATCTCCTAAACTTGGTCGTAAAGTTGATAATTTAACTGTTTTTTCTTGCCAAGTTTTTGGTTGATCAAGCATTTCTGGAGGCATCTCTGTTTCTTCTTCAAGACTAACCTGAAAAATAGTATTTCCCAATTGAATTTGGTCTCCTGATTTTAATTCATATTCAGGGAAATTATTTTTTGTTGTTGTTTCAGAGAGATGCTCAGATTGACGTTGCCCAATTTTTTTACCATTAACATAAGTACCATTTTTACTGGCAAAATCACGCACTTTTATATCTGGAGGATTAATATCAAGTAGACAATGATAACGAGAAATTGTACGATGTTGTTCATCACTAGGTAGTCTGGGTTTACAGTCTCGATGACGACCGATAATACAGGTAGTTCGTTCTTCAAAGATATATTCTTTGCCGATCGTGCTTCCTTGGATAATAGTAAGTTTGACTTTAGCAGACATGAGAGAATTAAAATTGTTGATATTTGTTCGATGATTTTTATTAGACTTCTCCACAAAAGAGGGAGTAGGGAGTAGGGAGTAGGGAGTAGGGAGTAGGGAACCCACCCCTCGCCCCTCCCAGGAGGGGAAATAATTGATAATTTCTGTACGATAATTGATTTTATTTTTGATTTTTGGAGATGTCTATTAATTATCTTAATTATCTAGTAAATTTTATTTTGACGTTTTTATTTGATGATAAATTGTTAAATATCTCTACCATGATTGTGATAATATTTAAGTATAATAAGAACAATTATACAGTAAAAGAATATCAAAAATGTAGGGTAGGCAAATCTGAAAATATTTACGGTTAATCTAGGCAAATTACTATATCTATAGAGTTGAAAGTCTTGTAGGGAAGACTCTGTAAGATTTGATGCCTAAGAGTGACGGTGTATATTTAAACGGACATAATATTAGCGATCGCTTTGGAAAAATTTAAAAATTAGGCTCAAACCATTCTTTTTTTTGGCGACAATGGCATATATCTCTCTAGTAAGCATTTCCTGCGGAATGCTACGCAAACAGCTATTAGCTGTCAGCTCTCAGCTCTCATGAGATATAACTAATTTCAGCAATTAACAATTAACAATTAATATCATGTCCGGTTGAACAGTTATAAATAAATAACGGCGTAGGAGTCAGGAGTCAGGAGTCAGGAGTCAGGAGGGAAGACTGAAGTTGGAAGAAGAAGAACAGGAGAAGAAGGAGAAAGTTTTTTATCACTAATTATCCGGACATGATATAACAATTAATAATTACCTCTTTTTAAAACGGATAGGATTGACTCAAAGGATTTTTTTGATTTTATCCCCTTAAAAGGCTATGCTTTATAAACATCTTTCTTAACATAAAAATTGACACGCATAGACAAGTTATATTCAAGTCTTTAAAAGGTTTTTGTCAGAGAAAAAGTGTATTAACAAAGTACATTTTTTTTGATAACTTAAGTAGTTTTTCTTATCTACTATGATTCTTTCTCCTTTCTCCCCTGCTCCCTACTCCCCTGCTCCCTACTCCCCTGCTCCCCTGCTGACCACAAGGTTTTCAGGAGTTCCTGATAAGGGATAGTTAAAAGGGGAGGCTTCAAGGCGTGAATTGTTGAATGAATAATTATTAACTATCAACTCTTAATTATTAATTATTAATTATTAATTATTAATTATTAATGATTCGGTAATTTCTGATTCATCTGACTAAAATTAAATGAAATATAATTTCATACTTGCTCCAAGACCATAAATAATACAAAAAGATGAATCTGACCAAAAAAACCATCGCAGCCTTTGTATCTCCTGCAATACCGCTTTCCGCTCTTGGTCTTCCTCTTTTGGTATACCTCCCCCCTTTTTATGCAGAAGAAATGGGACTTGGCCTTTCTCTGGTGGGCACAGTTTTTATGATTACTCGTTTCTGGGACGTTTTTACCGATCCAGTTCTTGGTATTCTCAGCGATAAAGTAACAACTCCTCTTGGACGCCGCCGTCATTGGATTATATTATCTGTTCCCATTTTAATGATTTGCGTTTACAAAGTTTTTATGCCTCAAGGGCCGATCGGGGGAAATTATCTTCTGTTTTGGATGTTGCTGCTCTATGTGGGTTGGACTCTGTTGAGTATCTCTCATATGTCTTGGGGTGCAGAATTATCGTCTGATTATTATGAGCGAGCGCGAATTCAGGGTTGGCGAGAGTTTGCTCTGGTCTTTGGAATGTTAGCTGTCTTGATACTTCCAACTATTCTTGAGCAAACTGGGAGTATTGATGCTGGGAATAAAGTTGCTGCTATGGGCTGGTTTACTATTATACTACTGCCTATTACTGTAGCGATCGCTGTTTGTCATGTTCAAGAAAGACCGGTGACACCACCACCTCAGCTTGGTTTGGTCAGGTCAACTTCTCTACTGTTCAAAAACAAGCTACTAATGCGAGTCCTACTGGCAAATGTCATGATTGGTCTTGCTCCTGGAATTATTGGTTCAATCTACATTTTTTTTGTTACTTATGTCATGGATCTAGGCCAATGGTCTAGTCTGATGCTTTTACTCTATTTCATTGCTAGTTTTTGTGGTATTCCTTTCTGGATGCGTCTTAGTTATAGTTTGGAGAAACATCGGACTTTTGGTGTTGCTAAAATTTATGGTTGTATAATTATCGCTACTATACTGCTAATCAAACCAGGGAATTTATGGTTGTATGCTTTAGTTAATATTCTTTTTGGTATCGAATCTGGTTCGGGAGCATTTTTGTTACGCTCGATCATGGCAGATGTTACAGACCATGACAACTTAGAGTCAGGTACACAGCGTACAGGTTTGTACTATTCTTTGTTGACCATGACTAACAAAGTTGGCTCTGCTTTAGGAGTTGGTATGGTTTACCCTATTCTAGATTGGATTGGTTTTGTTCCTGGAGGCACAAATACTCCTGAAGCAATTGAGGCACTGAAATATCTATTTATTTGTCTTCCTATCCCAATCAGTCTTTTAGCAGTGATCGCTATCTGGAATTTTCCACTTGATAGCGTTCGACAACAGGAATTACGTCGTCTGTTGGTAGAACGTGATTCTATGGTTGGTTCAGAATAATTTGGGAATTATTGGCTAATGTCATTATTAAGCGAATTTGATATAACTGAGAAAAGCGATCGCTTTTGGTAAGTGGTAGAGCGATCGCCTTTCTTAAAAAATATCCTAAATGGGTTCTATAAATCAAGATATCGTTTCACAGTTGCCCGAGCTTGCTTTAGTAGTTCGGTTTCCAGTTCGCCGACTTGTTGGACTAATCTAGATTTGTCAAATGTCATCAAGTCAACACACACCAACAAACTATCTGTGGCTAAACCGTTTTTTGTGGATGCTGGTACATATACCACAGCCGGAGAAATACGTTCTTCCTCTACTTTAGCTGAGGTAAAAGGCAGAACAGTTACTTTGCTACGGGGTATATTAAAAGCCGTACCAGAAATAATTAAGGCAGGGCGTGTTTTGCGTATTTCTGTTCCTATTGAGGGGTCGAATCTGACGATCCAGATGCTTCCCAGTCGGTAATTGCTTGAGTCTGCCATTCTTCCTCCCAACCTAAATTAAGTTCGTCAACCATTTTGCAAGCTTCAGCTAAGGCTTGTTTTTCTTGCTGTTGTTGCCATTTTTGTAGAAGAGATTCTATTAAAGCACTTGGGTTTTCAACTTTGTGCTCAATGTATGCCAGCAGATCGTCAGACAGAGATATAGAGATTTGAGCCATTTGTATTTGGGAACTAGCTAGGTTTTTGTTTCCACTGTTTGATTTAATTTTAAAATGGATGGGAGATTTTGTCAATCAAGTCTGTTGGTAATTACAGCACTTTGCGACTCTATGAGGTACACCACGAAGCGGGCAAGATGCCTGCACTACAATGTTTTCACCATTTACCCTGTACATCATTTGCCCGAAATATGCTGTATATTGAAAAGAGAAAGCGATCGCTTTTGGTAAGTGGTAGAGCGATCACTTTTCTTTCAACCTTTGGAAACAGCAAGAAATCAGAACAATTTCTCTCAACTTTTTGCCTTGACCAAAAGATGTTTCATGTTCTCAATTGCTTCCTCAACTAAATCTTGACTTTCAAGACCTAACTTTGCCTCTGCTCTATCAATTGCTACAGCATAGACTTGTTCAAGAGTCCACCACTCACTTTGAAAGGCATCTTTCCACTTTTGGCCTGTTGTTGTAAGACTTTCTAATAATCCGCTCAGAATTTCAATTAAGCTCCGAAGATTTAGTTTTCCGTTCTTAGAAACCTACGATAATCTATATAAATCTATGATTATCTGTTCTATTATTGCTTCTACCTGGCAACGTCGGCGTTATCCAGTCCACAAGCTGACACGGTCGAACTGACCGCCTGAGCTAGATTTAAACTAGCATTCAAATCTCGATCGCAGCTAAAATTACAGTGTTCGCAATTGAAAACACGCTCTGATAAAAGCAGAGACTCTTTAACAAAACCACAATTAGAGCAAGTTTTAGAACTAGGAAACCATCTATCCACAACGGTGAGTTGAGAACCGTATAACTCACACTTGTACTCTAACTGTCTGCGAAACTCGTAAAACCCCATAGACCCAACAGCCTTAGCTAGTTTATGGTTAGCCATCATGCCTGATACATTTAAGTCTTCTATTACTATTTGGCTGTGGTTTTTAGCTAGATAGGTAGTAAGTTTATGCAATGTATCTTTTCTAATATTAGCTATCCTGTTGTGTAACTGAGATATCTTGAGTTGAGCCTTTTTCCAATTCTGAGAAAATTTGACTTTATGTCGGTTTAAATATTGCAACCGAGAGAGTTTAGCTTCTAACTTTCTTAAAGATTTAGCACCAACAAAAACTTCACCAGTGGATAACGTAGCTAGAGATTTTATACCTAAATCTACACCAACTACATCTACTAATTTTTCAGTGTTTTGAGGTTTTCTTTCTACTTTAAAGCTGACAAACCAACGATTAGCTTTTCTACTAATAGTTACAGACTTGGGATTAGTATTATCTGGTAGAATTTCATGCATTTTTCACCCATCCAATTCGAGGTAGTTTAATACGATTAAAGCCGACCGTAAT
Source organism: Okeania sp. SIO3B5 (assembly GCF_010692555.1). GTDB lineage: Bacteria > Cyanobacteriota > Cyanobacteriia > Cyanobacteriales > Microcoleaceae > Okeania. The sequence goes on from NZ_JAAHHG010000098.1 coordinate 19,783, forward strand.
TGAGCCATCTAGAGTAAAGCTATCATCCCTACCTTTTTTCTTAAATTTAGGTTGACCAGACACTTTGGTAAAACAACGTTTCCAAGCAATAGATAAATACCTCAAAGCATATTGAGGCGCTGTTTTAGATACTTCATAATACCAGCAGTTATTAGGTTTAACCATTGCTACTAATAGTTTATGCAAATCAATAGCAGTAGGAAATTTAAGTTTACTCTCAGGATTATGGAAATTGTGATTAAGGATGTTTCTAGTTAGCCATAATCCCCAATTCCAGGCGTGTCTTGCAACACCAGCGTGTTTAGCCAGCAATGTTTTTTGCTGATTTGTGGGATGCAACTCAGTCTTAAATCCCAGTAGCATAAAACAGATAATTAGAGATTTTCATAGATTATACCAGATTATGGGCAACAGTTTTAAAAATACCTTCCATATCAATTTCCTTTAATAACTTACGCTAACAAATTTTGCATAGCTAAAAAAAGAAATTGTCGATAATCGACAGTGGCTTAACAAAAATTCAAAAATAATCTAAAATCTATGTATAACAAGCTTTTCAGCAGGTATAGACAATAAATATTTGGAAAATTTGTCGATTTTCGACAAGATTTAACAACAAGGGTGACATTAGGCCCTTCCATGAGTTAAAATTTTAAGCTTGCTGAGTTTAAGAATATCTGCGCTAGTATAAATTAAATAAGAAGTAAAAGGGTGTTGCTTGTTATAACTTCTATAGTTCCTATAGAACAATAAATTTATTAATTTTCTCATGATTAAACTACCTAATTATCAAATAAATCAACAAATTTATACAGGAACAAGAACTACTGTTTATCGTGGAATGACTACCACAAATAAACAACCAGTAGTTATCAAAGTTCTCAATAAAGAATACCCTACCTTTTCTGAATTATTACAGTTTCGCCATCAATATACAATTACTAAAAATCTTAATTTACCGGGAATTGTCAAACCTCTATACTTAGAAAAATATGATAATAGTTATGCTCTAGTTATGGAAGATACTGGGGCAATTTCTCTCAAGACATATCTGAATAATAAAAAACTTAGTCTGCCAGAATTTCTTAGTATTGCTATTTCTATAGTGAAAATTTTAGAAGGGTTATATCATCATCAGATTATTCATAAAGATATTAAACCGTCAAATATTGTCATTAATCCAGATACTGGAGATATCAAATTAATTGACTTTAGTATTTCCACATTATTACCAAGAGAAACCCAAGAACTTATTAACCCTAATGTTCTGGAAGGTACTCTCGCATATATGTCCCCAGAACAAACAGGAAGAATGAATCGGGGTATCGACTACCGTAGCGATATTTATTCTTTAGGGATTACATTCTATGAAATACTCACAGGTCAACTACCTTTTTTATCAACTGACCCCATTGAATTAGTTTACTGTCACATTGCTAAAAAACCTACTCCTCCTTGTGAGTTAAATTCGGAAATACCTCTCATGGTAAGTAATATTATTATGAAAATGATAGCGAAAAATGCTGAAGACCGCTATCAGAATATTTTGGGATTAAAATATGATTTAGAAACCTGTTTAAAATCTTGGCAAAAAACAGGAAAGTTTGTGATTTTTGAGTTAGGAAGTCGGGATATTTCTGACCGTTTCACCATACCAGAAAAACTCTATGGTCGTCGAGCAGAAGTTAAAAGTTTATTAGATGCTTTTGAAAGAGTTGCAATCCCCCCTCAATCCCCCTTTGGAAAGGGGGGAGGTTCAGAAATAATGTTAGTTGCTGGTTTTTCAGGGATTGGTAAAACTGCAGTAGTTAATGAAGTTCATAAACCAATAGTCCGGCAACGAGGCTACTTTATTAAAGGTAAATTTGACCAATTTCAACGCAATATTCCCCTTAGTGCTTTTGTTCAAGCATTTCGAGATTTGATGGGGCAACTGCTCAGTGAAACAGAAACTCAATTACAGGAATGGAAAACTAAAATTCTCTCAGCATTGGGTGAAAATGGGCAAGTTATTATTGAAGTTATTCCCGAATTAGAATATATTATTGGTTCTCAACCTGTGGTGGCAGAATTATCAGGAACTGCTGCTCAAAATCGGTTTAATTTACTATTTTTAAAATTTATTAATGTATTTACTACGAAAAAGCATCCTGTAGCGATATTTTTAGATGATTTACAGTGGGCAGATACTGCTTCGTTGAAGTTGATGCAACTGTTGATGAGTGACAAAAATAGTCAATATTTATTATTATTAGGAGCTTATCGGGATAATGAAGTCAGCCCTACTCATCCCTTAATATTAACATTAGAAGAAATTACTAAAACATCGGCAATTGTTAATACTATTACTTTGAAACCTCTAGAATTAACTTTTGATTTAAACCCCTTAGTGGCAGACACTTTACATTGCTCTTTGGAGTTAGCATTTCCTTTGACAAAATTAGTCCATCAAAAAACCAAAGGAAATCCTTTCTTTATCACTCAATTTCTGAAAGCACTGTATGAAGAAGGATTAATTACCTTTAATTATGAGGCGGGTTATTGGGAATGCAATGTTGCTCAAGTTAGATTACTTTCTGTCACAGATGATGTTGTAGAATTTATGGCAAGTCGCCTACAAAAATTATCACCTGCTACCCAGGATGTAATCAAATTAGCAGCTTGTATTGGCAATAAATTTACCTTAAAAACTTTAGCTATTGTTTATGAAAAATCTGTCACAGAAACAGCACAGGATTTGTGGGAAGCATTGCCAGAAGGGTTAATTTTACCTGTTACCGAAGTCTATAAATTTTATAATACAGAAGAGTCAAATATATTTACATCTTTTACTGCCATAGAAGCTAATGCTAGTTATAAATTTTTGCATGACCGCGTTCAACAGGCAGCTTATTTGTTAATCCCAGAAACAGAAAAACAACTAACTCATCTGAAAATAGGAAAATTATTATTAGAAAATATTCCAGAAACGGAAAGACAAGAGAAAATTTTTGATATTGTTAATCAGTTGAATTATGGAGTAGATTTAATTTCTCATCCCACTGAACGAGAACAATTAGCTCAACTCAACTTAATAGCAAGTCGCAAAGCAAAAGCTTCTACTGCTTATAACGCTACAGTTGACTATCTAAAGACAGGAGTAGAATTATTAACAATTAATAGTTGGGAAACTAATTACGAATTAACATTAGCTCTATATTTAGAAGCAGTAGAAGCTAGGTATTTGATCGGCGACTATGAACGGATGGAACAACTAGCTCAAATTGTACAGCAACAAGCAAAGAATTTATTAGACCAAATTCCGGTTTACATCGCCAAAATTCAGGCAGAATTTGCTCAATACCAATTTTTTAAAGGTATCGATCTAGCAATAGTTGTGATTAAAGATTTGGGATTAGAATTATCCCCTAGACCAAAAGAAGCAGACTTGCTTGCTGGTCTTGAAGAACTTAAGTCATTTCTGAGCGATCGCTCCACTGAAGACCTCAAACAACTGCCAAAGATGACAAATCCTGAAAAGCTGGCCTTGATGCAAATTATGGGATTAATTGGATCTGTAGCTTTCGTGATTGGTTCGCCTCTATGGTCAAGTATAGTTTTTGCTCTCATCACTTTGTCTGTGAAGTGGGGAAATACACCTGCTTCCGCTTATGGATATAGCTGTTATGGAATTATGCTTTGGAGTCAGGGAGAAATTAAAGCGTCTTATGAATTATCTCAGATAACAGAGAGTGTATTTGAGTCTTGTGGTGGAGATGCTCTTAATGGAGTAGCAGTAGCAAATATGCACCTTCGTCATTGGCAGGAACATTTGCGAAATAGCTTACCTTTATTCCTAGAATACTACTCTCTTGAATTATCTAGAGGAGACTTAGCATTTGCTAGTTACAATCTCTTGTTTCACTATTTTCATGCTTTCTACAGTGGATTAGAATTAACAGAACTTGCTCAGAAACTCAATAATGCTATTGATACTGTTGCTCAAATCAAACAAGAAAGTGCAGTAATACGGTTGCAGATAATTCAACAGACTATTATGAATTTAACCGATCGCGGTGAAAATCCCTGTATTTTAGTTGGCGAAGCTTTGGATGAGGCAAAAATACAATCTCAAGACCAAACATTGGTATATCTAAACTTCCACAAACTTTCTTTATGTTATTTGTTTGGTGAATACCAAAAATCTTTAACAATTTCTATCGCAACACAATCATATTTCCATCTAGTTACTTCTCAATATGTTCAAGTACTGTTGTATTTTTATGGTTCCTTGATCCGACTTGCTCTCTATAATGAAGCTTCTAAAGAACAAAAACAGCAGTGGTTAGAAGAAGTCACCTCAAACCAGGAACAAATGAAAATCTGGGCAAACCATGCTCCTATGAACTTTTTACATAAATTTCATTTAGTAGAAGCAGAAAAACATCGAGTACTTTGTAACTATATCGGAGCAATTGAACTTTATGAACAAGCGATCGCCGGAGCGCAAGAAAACGAATACATTCAAGAAGAAGCTCTAGCTAAGGAACTTGCAGCTAAATTTTACCTAGAGTGGAATAAGGAAACTATTGCCCAAGCGTATCTAATCAAAGCTTACTACGCTTATGCTCAGTGGGGCGCAGTTACTAAACTTAAACACCTAGAAAAATCCTACGGTGAACTACTCAAACCTGTTCAACAGCAAGATTATACTTTTACTCGCAACATTACTCAAGAAACAGTCACTTATACAACCACCGATAGTACCCGTCTACTTGACTTCAAGAGTGTAATGAAAGCAACCCAAGCTATTTCAGGAGAAATAAAACTAGAAAATTTATTTTCAGTTTTGATGCGAGTTACTCTAGAAAACGCTGGTGCTCAAAAAAGTTATTTAATCCTTCTTGAAACAGGAAAGTTGGTTATAGAAGCTAAAGCTATTCGTGAGAGTAATTCTTCAGAAGAAATACAACTAAAATCAAAACAATCTCTCCCCCTAGATTCAACAAACGAGCTTCCAAATTCCATTATTTACTATGTGGCACGTACTCAAAAAACTATTGTGCTAGATAACGCTACTAATGAAACTCAATTTGCTGCCGATCCTTATATTAAAAATTATCAGCCCAAAAGTATTTTATGCATTCCTATGATTAATCGCGGTCAATTTATTGGTATACTATATTTAGAAAATAATTTGACAGTTGCAGCCTTTACTAAGGATCGTCTAGAAGTATTAAAAGTTCTAACTACTCAAGCAGCTTTCTCCCTCGAAAATGCCAAGCTTTATGAAACCTTATCTATTGCCAAAAATCAACTAGAAGAATATAGTCATACCTTAGAAGATAAAGTCAAAGAACGCACAGAAGAATTAAACGAAAAAAATCTACACTTATCTGAAACTATCAAACAACTTCAACATACCCAATCCCAATTAATTCAGACAGAAAAAATGTCTAGTTTAGGGCAGATGGTAGCAGGAATTGCTCACGAAATTAATAATCCTATTACTTTTATTTATGGCAATATTAACCATGTAGCTGAATATAGTCAAGATTTACTAGGTTTAATCAATACTTATCAGCAGGAATATCCTAATCCTACAGATAAAATCAAAGAAATAATTGAAGAAATAGATTTAGACTTTTTACCTAGTGATTTGGACAAAGTACTACATTCAATGGAAGTAGGAGTTGAAAGAATTCGCAAAATAGTACTTTCTCTACGAAATTTTTCGAGATTAGATGAGTCAGGTATGAAACCTGTAGATATCCATGAAGGTATTGATAGCACTCTACTAATTTTACAAAATAGACTCAATTTTCAGAGAAATAAATCAGAAATAACAATAGTCAAAAAATATGCTTCTTTACCGCTAATTAATTGTCACCCATCCCAACTAAATCAAGTATTTATGAATATTATTAATAATGCTATTGATGCCCTGGAAGATATGAGACAAAAAGACAGTGAATCAAGTGAAAAACCCACCATTACAATTAGCACGAAAGTAACTAAAGACCGAACTGTACAAATCAAAATTAGTAACAATGGTCCTAGCATTTCCCCAGCAATTCAACAGAAAATATTCGACCCATTTTTTACTACTAAACCAGTAGGTAATGGTACAGGTTTAGGTTTGTCAATTAGTTATTCAATTATAGTAGAAAAACATCAGGGCAAACTAATATGTAATTCTGTACCAGGGCAAGGGGTAGAATTTGTTATTGAGATTCCATTATCAAAGTAGTCAGGAGTCAGGAGGCAGAAGGCAGGAGGCAGGAGGCAGGAGGCAGGAGGCAGGAGGCAGGAGGCAGGAGGCAGGAGGCAGAAGGTTTTCTCCTATGTTTTGGCCGCTGACTCTGTAATTCCCATTTATTCTACATCCTAACTACTCCCTACTCCCTTTTTCCCCTCCAGGGAGGGGTTAGGGGTGGGTCCCTACTCCCTACTACCTACTCCCTACTCCCTACTCCCTACTCCCTACTCCCTACAAAGAGCAAAAAGACTTTTTCAGCAAACCCTAAATAGCAAATTTTTATATCAAATTCGTTTAATTCGGTATAAAAAAATGTTCCATCTTCAACCATTACCAAATATTTCTCCATCTCCCCATCCCCCCATCTCCCCATCTCCCCATCTCCCCATCCACCCATCTCCACATCCCCCCATCTCCCCATCTCCC
>NZ_JAAHHG010000099.1 GCF_010692555.1 Okeania sp. SIO3B5
TTTTAGGTGGTAATGGTTCAAAAATCTAGGATTTCCAGCAAGATAGGGGAAGAAAACTAAGGGAAGGTTTTTCTGGCTACTTCTTCTATAATTCCCATTCCTCCTGACTTCACCGATTCACCGATTCTGGATTCTACCCCCTACCACTCATACTTTTTCAGCAAACCCTAATTAGAGTGCTAACTAAGTTAAGCATTAATGGATGGTAATTAGTATTAGTAAAATTTGGTTTCTTTGAATTGGGGTAGTCTCAAATTTTGTTCTGGCATTGCATATTTACAGCAGTCGAAGGAAGGGTTAGGACAGATCTAAAGCTTAAAACTCAGACAACACAATATTTTTGCTTCTTCCTTCTTCCTTCTTCTTTCTTCCTTCTTCTTTCTTCCTTATTCTTTCTTCCTTATTCAACTATTCCCTACAAATTTTTGATAATCTTCTAGTAACCAATGAGGCAATTTAGTTATATCTTCGATTCGTAATTGTTCAGAACGACAATATAACATTGCTGCTAATAAATAATTAATAGCTTTTGGTGCTTCTATTCCTTTGGCAAGTTGAGCAGCTAACTGTTGTAAAAATTCCTTTTCACTTTCTATTAAAGATTCATTTTGAATCTTGCTATTGAGTAATCCTTGATAACCTTTACCCATTTCACCTAAGTAAAAATTTTCTAGTTTTTGCGGTTCTAAATTTATCCAAAAATCAGCCATTTGTTTTCTGATTTTACGCAACTCTTGAACTACAGATTCATCAGATGGATCGATATAGTAAAGATTCATACTACCCAATAATTGATTGATAAATTTTTGCTGTGAAGTGTCTAAATTATTGGTTTTATTTGCTGTTAAAATTACATTTTTTTCTGGTATAACTTCAGCAGTTGTTACTGAATAATTTTCTGCTAGATGAGGCGATTTAGATTTAAAAACTTTTTCCAACTTCTCTGCAACTTCTCGACTTTCAAATATCTGTTTATAATCTTCTATCAACCACTGAGGTAAACGATTTTTAGCATCTCGGACTAACATTTTACTTGGAGGAAAATATAACATCGCTCCTAAAAATGTATTGATAGCTTTTGGATTAGTTAAACCCATACTTGTCTCGGCTAATTCTTGAAGAAATTTTTGTTCATCTTCGGTTTGAGGTTCGTTTTGAATTCCACTTTTTAATAAAGCTTGATATGCTTGTCTAATTTTGCCTTGATAAGTAGTTTCTAATTCTTGAGGAGCTACAGCTAACCAAAAATCAGCTATTTGTTTACGAATTTGTCGTAATTCTTCTATTAAAGATTGGTCATTGGGGTCAATTTCGTAGAGATTTACACAACCAATCAAACGGTTGATAAATTCAGAAGTTAAAGAATTGTCATCTTTTTCTTTTGGGTTTAATACCCTGTCGTCTACACGGTTTTGAAAATTGGTTAGGGTTTGAGTTCCTATCCACTTTTTCCTTCTTCCTTCTTCCTTCTTCCTTCTTTCTTCTTCAACTGTAGATTTTATAGTTTTTGGCCCGTGAATATTTTGCCATTCTTGGAATAATTTTTGGAATAATTCACCTATCTCTGTAGAGTAAGTACGACTGTCTAAAAATGAAGGATTTTGCTGCATTTTAGATTGAATTTCTTGGCGTTTTTGTTGACGTAACTGAAGATTAGTTGCTAGTTTCACTGCTAAATTAATATAACTCTCTTCTCCATCAGTAATCAGATCGTCCATCTTAATCTCTCTCAGCAATGCCGATGCTTGTCGAAACCTTAAAGCATTTCCTTCAACAACTACTGGTGGGAGTCCAACCATAAGTGGATCGACTAGAGAGGTTGCACCACCGTAAGGGAAAGAGTCTAAATAAATATCTGCTAATTTCAAACATTCTTTAATATCCGCTTTGCTTGGTAATGCCTTAATTACAACCAAACGCTTACTGTCGATACCATGACGTTTTAAAACAGATCGCATCTGTTTGATAAAAGGTGCGACTCGATAAGAATTAGTCCAGTTAGGATTAAAAGGATACAAGACTAAAATAGAATTGGGCACTTTTGCTAGGATTTTGGCCCAAGTCTCCCGCATCTCCGGTATAATTTTGTAGAAATTAGCCCCAGAAATAAATATGGTGGTTTCGTCGGTTGCTCCCCAACTAGAGCGAATTGGTTTTACTCCTGGGGGGGGTTCGGCGATCGCGTATCGGAAACAGAGTCCAGAACTTTCTAGGTTGGCCAGTTTTTCTGTGTAATGTTCTTGGGTTGTATCTGTTGGTGCAGTAATTTTGCCGGAGATATAGTAGTCTATGGAGCGCATCCCGGTGGTAGTGGGAGAATTGATGGATGTAATTTGTATTCTGGCCAGTTTGTGTATTGCCAGCAAGGTAGAATTTTTGATAGTAGCAGTAATATTAGATCCAATAAATAGAATATCAAGGTCGTCGTTGCGAATAATTTGTGCTTGACTTTTCAATTCTTCTGGTAGTTGTAGAAATTTATCGGCGTGAGTTTGACAATATTTTTCTAAGGGATGTTTGTTAGATTTTATTGCATAAAGAAATACCTCGAATTTACTCCTGTCTAAATACTCGAATACTGGTAGTAAGGAATATGTTTCTGTTTGGGGAGAATAATGATCTTTGAGAATTCCTAAGCGAATTTTTTTGCGGTTAAATGGGCGGTTGTTCATCTTATAATTTAACTCTAACCCACGTTTTTTTAGAGCAAATTCGATAATTTCTGCACGCTTGATGTAGAGATTTTTTAAATTGGGCGTAGTAGTAAAATATAGAGGAATCCAATTAGCATTTTCCACAAAAAACCAGGCGATCGCTTGCCATAATTCTGAGTCTGGATTAGTGGATATATTGTTATGTACATAATTCAACCATCCTGCTAGAAAATGATGATAATTATCTGTTTCTCCTATTTCTTGGAATAGTTGAGGGGAGGCAAACATAAATTTTAAATAGTCTGTAGCAAACCAGCTAGGAATGGGAGCTTTTTCGTATTTAATTCCTAGTCGATCTGCTCTTTGATAAAGCATTCCTGCCAATAAATACTGAATGGCTAAAGGTTGGTTAAATCCTTTGGCAATATTAGCTTTTATTTGGTCTACAAATATTTGTTCTATTTCAGTTAAGGTTTCGTCTTTTATACCACTTGCTAATAATGCTTTGTGTGCTTGGCCAAATTCTCCCAAGTAAACATTTTTGAGTTCTTCCGAAGTTTGAATATTCAGCCAGCATTCTGCAATTTTCTTTCTGATTTCTTGCAATCTAACTAATGCTGATTCATCCAACTGGTTTTGCTGATAAAGCTGAATATTCTGATTTATTTCTGTCAGAGATGGTAATAAATTAGTTTCAACAGTAGGAACAACTTTTTGTTGTTCTATAGACTGAGGTTTTGGAGAATTTACTGGCTGATTTGTGGCCTTAATCAAATCTGTTTCCCCACTGACTAAAACAGAGATAAGTAAATTAACTACAGAAGGAGATTGACTACATTTAAGACCTTCACGAATTTGAGCGATCGCTCCATTAGTATTTCCTCCTTTCAACATTGAAGCAGCCATTTTTATTGCTTCAATTGCATAATGTTCCCTAGCTTGATTAGATAATTTTTCTGCCATATTTTTTGGTAAATAAGTTTGAGTAATTTCTATAGCTTTCCGAGCATTTTCTATATTACCGCCAGACTGCATTAAACGGGAAGTTTCCGAGGAGGAATGTAAACGGAAACAAGCCAAAATTTCCGGTTCAAACCAAATAGGATAAAAAGCAGTTATTCGTTTCCAAATTTCCCAATCAGCGGCCGAATCTGCCTGGGAACAAAAACCTCCTAAATTTTCATAAACCTTACGTTTTACTATCATTCCCACAACTTGAATTCGTTGTTCAATAGTAATTTTTTCTAAGAATTTTTCTATAATACCTGGAGTTTTTCTTTCCAACACAGACAAATACTTTTTCTGGTCATTTTCATCTATATAATAGTGGCGACAAAATGCTGCTCCTACTGTTGGATTTTTTTCAATTCCTTGACGTAATTTTTCATAAAAACCTGGTAAGACAAAATCATCATCATGGAGTAGATGAACCCAGTATCCTTTTGCTCTTTGTAGACAGACATTAAAAATTGGAGCTTGACCAATATCTTGTGGAAAATGTCGATAAAAATTAACTCTTTCTCCCCCTACCTTTCGGACAATTGCTTCTATTTCGGCTTGAATTTTATGGTCTGGACAATCATTTACTACTTCTATCTGCATCTCTTCTAGAGCAGGAGCTTGTTGCAATACACTTTTGAGAGTTTGCTCTAAATATTTGACCTTTTTATAAGTAGGAATCATCACAGACCAAAATGGTCGATGGTTATTGTCTGACAATGGATTAATTTCTGGATATTCAATACCCATTTGATTCTTTTTTAGACTAGCTATTTGAGGAAATTTTTCTACACCTACTTCTACTTGTTGTTCGCGTCTTACCGTTGCCCAAATCCAAGGTTTAGCAGATTTTAGGGAAACTAAATTAAAACCAGGTTCCAGGAGTAAATCTTTTAGTTGTTCTTCAGTATAAGCATTACCAGAAAAATAATATTGTTTATCTGTCGCCCCTTCTTCATCAAAATTACCCAAACTTCCAGCACTATGATCGTGTACTTGAATTCTAAAATATCCCCCTGGTTTTAACACCCGAAATATTTCACTAAAATAACTTTTGACAATAGAAATAGAACGGATATGCTGAAAAACTATTGTGGAATAAACAAAGTCGTAACTTTCAGAACTTAGTGCTTGTAAATCACAGCCATTATTAACAGATACCTCTCCATTTTGTTTCCCATCAGCTAAATATTGCTTGGCAAATTGAATCATTTTTTCCGAAATATCTACACCATCTACCCGTGCAAAATTTTCTCGTAAATACTTAATAAGACGACCAACACCACAACCAACTTCTAATACTTTCCACTCTGGTTTAACAGGAATATCTTCCAGAATTTGTGGCACCCAATTTGCTATTGACTTTTCCCAAACTTGCTTTTTTTCTTCCGAGGAAAGTGTCTCTATTCCACTGTAAGCTAACACTCGTCCAAACATAGCTTCATCTATGGAATTAACATTCCAAAATTGGCGCTGCAATTCCAGTTGCTTCTCGTTTATTGGTGCAACTTTACCTAGATTTTCCCTACTTTCCATAGCAGATAATTCCTCTAACTTAATATTATTAAAAGTCTGAATAAATACATCACCCATAGTCTTAGCCATTTCAGCCCAAGAAAACTTTTGAACTTGTGCTAAACCAGCAGTAATTAACTTTTCCCGAATTTCAAATTTTTGCACCTCAACCAAAGCATTTACTAATCCATTAACATCATTATCATTAATATATAAAACTGCTCTTCCTGCCACTTCTGGAATTGAAGCATTTTTACAAGTAATAACCGGACAACCACAAGCCATTGCTTCTAAAATAGGCAGTCCAAAACCTTCATATTTTGATGGATAAACTAAAGCCACCGCTCCTGAGTAAACTAATTTTAATTCTTCATCGTTCAGTTTTAATAGATGAACTTTACTACCGGAAACATATTGACTCAACTCAGGCTCTAATTTTTGATTTCCACCTATACAAACAATGTCAAATTGGGCAGAATTTTTTAATTTAGAAAAAGCTTGAAAGAATAAAATAGTATTTTTATAACCTAGCCAACCTATTCTTTCACCTACTATCAGAAAGTATGACTTATTAATATGATATTTCAAGCAAAAATTAGTAATTGCTTCAGGAGTCGCTCTAGAAAATTTAGGTTCAATTCCGCAGGGAGCTACCCTGATAGAATTTGCAGATATTTGAGGAAAATATTTTACTAAGTCGCGAGCTGTATTTTCAGAAATTGCAATATAAGAAATTGCCTGTTTAATACTACGATGTTTTTCTTGCCATGAAGGACTATTAAGACTTTTTCCTAAAATTTCAGGAATCATATCATAAGCCATAAATATAGATGGCGTTAAAATAGGTGTTGTGTAATAAGTAGAAATGAAAATATCGGCATTTTCCTCGTCACATATTTTCTGCAACATTTGACGGTCTGCATCTATTCTTCCGTAGTTATATCCAGGCACGAGTCGATATTTTATGCCGGGAATTTTAGGTGCAGTTTTTGCTCTGTCAAGCACTAAAATATTTTTACCAAAACTATCTTTTGACCAGACTTCTAACAGAGATTTCCAGACACGGGCAATACCTGTATTATTAAGTTGGAAGAATATACCATCTATGACAACCTTTAAATCCAATTTATCCTGACTGTTTTTAATTTTTTCTGTAATTTTTTCGTGGTCTAATTGAGTTAAAGGTTCTTTCCTTTTTTCTGGTTTATATCTACCCACCCTAAATATGCTGTAAAACTCGGAATTTGATAAACTTTTCTCTGTTAATAGGTGTAAAGATTCTCCGTCTGAATATAAGTTCAGTTGAAATTTTTGGGCAATTACAGATAATGCTTTTTTGGTAAATATAGAAATATGTTGACCTTCTTCCAAAGCATAATACCACCAATCATTAGGACGAGGATTATCCGGTGGAAGTAGCTTAGTACTAAATAAAATATTTCTAGTTTTTTGAAGAATATTCTCAATTTCTGCCAGAGGGTTTATGAAATGTTCAAATACTTCAAACGCCGTAATTATTTCATATTTATCCTCCCTATCTATATCTCCTTCCCATCCTTGATAAAAAATATTTTGACAATGTTTATCATATCCATAAAAATCTAATCCTAAGTCACGCATCATCCGGACAAATAAACCATATCCACAACCATAATCTAGGAACTTACCATCAGTATTAAAGAAGTTGAGAATTAAGTTTTCTGTAATCAAAGAAAAATTTTGATTTCTAGAAACCAAACCCACATCACTACTAGCAATTGCCTCTGTATAAGCTTCCCCTAACCAGTAAGGATTTTCCGTTTGTACAAAACCACAATTAGAACATTGAAAATAGTCAACATTATATTTATTTAAAACCTTAGCATTATCAAATTTGTAAGATATTGAACCACAAACTTTGCAATGAACATTTTGAATCTGTAAACTACCACTAAACATTGTTTTTTCTGTAAAATCGTCTGCGGGAATATTACGAATAATAGAGGGAGGATGATTCAGAGGAAAAATCATTTCCTCAACAGACATATTGGCAAATCTATTAATACTTGAAGTATGAGTAGCATCCTCACCAAAACCGATATTAGAAACTAAATTAACCTTGGGTAAAATAGTTAAACCATGATGATTCCAACAGGCAAACATCCAAGCATAAGCCCAAGAATTAAACCCTTGATAATTCTTCTGAAAAATCTCCGACCAATATTGAATTGCCCTACTATTTTGTAGAATATTTTCTAACCACTTACTACCTCTAAGTTTCGACCATAACTGCATCCGATTATCATAATTTTTCCATGCCCTCCGCCAAGTAGCCCAACCCCAACAATGGGGATAGCGAGAGAAATAATAACTATATTTAGTAGGATTATTACCAAACTGAAAATTATCTCCAGATATAGCCATTACTTGATTATTATCTCGATATCTTTCTAATAACTCCTGACAAAATCGAAAAAAGGTTAGATGAGGTACACAGTCATCCTCCAAAATAATTGCTGATTCTACCAAACTAAAAACCCAATTTAATCCACTATAAATACGCTCTCTACAACCTAAATTAAAGTCAGGATAATTAGTTAAAACTTCACACTTCCAATCAACCTGATCGATTATCTTTCTTGCTGCCATACACTTCTCAACTTCTCCAGATTTATCAAGGCGAGGAGCATCAGCTATTACAAATAATTGAGGAGGCTTTACTTGACGAATTACCTCAAATACTTTTGCCGTTGTATCTGGTCGATTAAATATAATTAAAACTACAGATGTTGTTAATTTAAATTGAGTCATTTTTAGTTTAATAGGAAATGAGGGAAGAAGGAATAAAGGAAGAGATAAGAAGGAAAAAGAAAGAGAGAAGAAGGAATACAGTAGATAAATCTACAGATAAATAAAGTTCAACTCAAGATTTGTTTAAGAAGGAAAAAGTAATTTCAGTTATCAGTTCTCAGTACCTCTGTAATCAGGAGGCTTGAAATACGAAATTCTCTTTTTTTTTTCCTTAAAATAGGAGGCTTTAGACCAAGATTTTTCGGTAATAAAGTTAATAGCTGATACCTGAGTGCTGAATGCTGAGAAACTTTTAATTCAGGGAAATATCTCAATTATTTTTTCCTCCTTTCAAAGTCATAAAAGCTGAATGCTGAATTCTAAATGCTTATCAGCTTTATTAGCTGATAACTGATACCTGAGTGCTAAATGCTGAGAAACTTTTAATTCTGGAAAATATTTCAATTATTTTTTCCTCCTTTCAAAGTCATAAAAACTGATAGCTTAATGCTGAGTGTTAAATGCTTATAAGCTAATAAAGTTGATAGTTGATACCTGAGTGCTGAGTGCTGAGAAACTTTTAATTCAGGGAAATATCTCAATTATTTTTTCCTCCTTTCAAAGTCATAAAAACTGATAATTGACTGCTGAGTGTTAAATGCTTATAAGCTAATAAAGCTGATAGTTGATACTTGAGTGCTGAATGCTGAGAAACTTTTAATTCAGGGAAATATCTCAATTATTTTTTCCTCCCTCCAAAGTCATAAAAGCTGAATGCTGAATTCTAAATGCTTATAAGCTAATAAAGCTGATAACTGATACCTGAGTGCTAAATGCTGAAAAACTTTTAATTCTGGAAAATATTTCAATTATTTTTTCCTCCTTGTCAAAGTCATAAAAGCTGATAATTGACTGCTGAGTGCTAAATGCTTATCAGGTAATAAAGTTGATAGTTGATACCTGAGTGCTGAGTGCTGAGAAACTTTTAATTCAGGGAAATATCTCAATTATTTTTTCCTCCTTTCAAAGTCATAAAAACTGATAATTGACTGCTGAGTGTTAAATGCTTATAAGCTAATAAAGTTGATAGCTGATACCTGAGTACTGAATGCTGAGAAACTTTTAATTCTGGAAAATATTTCAATTATTTTTTCCTCCCTCCAAAGTCATAAAAGCTGATAATTGACTGCTGAGTGTTAAATGCTTATAAGCTAATAAAGTTGATAGTTGATACTTGAGTACTGAATGCTGAGAAACTTTTAATTCAGGGAAATATCTCAATTATTTTTTCCTCCTTGTCAAAGTCATAAAAGCTGATAATTGACTGCTGAGTGCTAAATGCTTATCAGGTAATAAAGTTGATAGTTGATACTTGAGTGCTGAATGCTGAGAAACTTTTAATTCAGGGAAATATCTCAATTATTTTTTCCTCCTTGTCAAAGTCATAAAAGCTGAATGCTGAATTCTAAATGCTTATCAGCTTTATTAGCTGATAACTGATACCTGAGTGCTAAATGCTGAAAAACTTTTAATTCGGGAAAATATTTCAATTATTTTTTCCTCCTTTCAAAGTCATAAAAACTGATAGCTTAATGCTGAGTGCTAAATGCTTATCAGGTAATAAAGTTGATAGCTGATACCTGAGTACTGAATGCTGAGAAACTTTTAATTCTGGAAAATATCTCAATTATTTTTTCCTCCTTGTCAAAGTCATAAAAGCTGATAATTGACTGCTGAGTGCTAAATGCTTATCAGGTAATAAAGTTGATAGCTGATACCTGAGTACTGAATGCTGAGAAACTTTTAATTCAAGGAAATATTTCAATTACTTTCTCCTCCTCTAAAAGTAATAAAGCTGAATCCTGATCGCTGAATACTTAACCAATGGATAATTGATAATTATTTTGCTTGGGAATCTTTGTACAAAAAGTGAAAAATTTTATATTTTTATTATCTAAAAGAAATAGTTTATCTACAAGGTTTAAAAATTCAATTCATTATCAATTATCCATTATCCATTATCCATTATCCATTATCCATTATCCATTAATTAAGTCGCTTTATATAAAATATCTTGATGAGACCGTTCCGGTAAAGTCTCATTCACAGAATTAGATAATACTGCAACAGGTTCATATAATCGTCTTAAAAAAGAATCAATTGCTTTTCTATCTCCATAACGTACTTCTATCAACATAAACTTTGGTCGGTATTTATCAAAATCAATACCTTGCAACACATCTAATTCAAAACCTTCAACATCCAACGAAAACAAATCTATATTTTCAACTTCATACTTGTCAAGAATTGCAGTTAATGTCCTTACTCGTACATTAATTTCATAACTATGATTAATATTTTGAACTTGACAACCCGCTTTTAAATGAACCTTTTTTTCCTCCTCTGACTTGATAGCTCCATCAACAAAAGACATAAGATTACAATAGTACATTTTTATATAATCCTGACCATAATTAAAAGGAACCAAAGCATAATTTTCAACCGCTGACTTAGACCGATTAATTCTACATTTTTCTGCTAACTCTGGTATTGCCTCTATCAAAATACCTTGCCAGTTTTTGTACTTCTCAAAATATAAAGTATTACTTTGACTTATCCCATCATTCGCCCCAGCTTCAATAAAAAATCCATTTTCCCAAGTTAAGTAAGAAGCAAGTTTAAGATCGAGCTGATTCAAAGCATAAGACTTTCTCATTAAATCAGGTTTTATTTCTAATGCCTTTTGCTGATAAATATTAGCCTCAAATAATCTACCCTGTTTCTGTAAAATATCACCAATACTCCAATATATAGATGGCGATTTTGGTTCAAGTGTAATAACTTTTTGATAATAAGCGATCGCCTGCTCTAGTTGACCTTTTTGAGAATAAATTTTGCCTAGTTTTGCATAAGCTACTGCCAAATTTGGTTGTAATTGTATTGCTTTCTGGTAAGAACGAATAGACTTTTCAATTTGACCTTGAGAATAACAGACATCTCCTAATTGCTGGTAAATTTCAGCAGCATAAGGTTGATTTTTAATAGCTTCATAACAAGCCAAAATCCGATTATCTCGACTGCCTTGATTTTTATTTTGTCTTTTATCCATTGCTTCAGCTTGCCCCAAAGAAATACCCAAACAAGATTGTTTTTGACTGGGTAATTTTAACTCCGATAAAAAATCATCACTTTCAAAAAAAATAGAAGTACAGCTTTTATATCTTTGACTAGGAACTAAACCATAAAAATCAATACGTTTAAATCCTTGATGATGAAGCAAAATTACTCCCCTATCATTTCCCTCTCTATCCGAATTATCAAATACTATCCAGCCATTTTTAGATAATTTTTTACCACATATTTCAGCACATTTAACCCGTTCAATTCCATCAATAATAATCACATCAAAATTACCATTCTCATAATTCTGAATTTCCTCAACATAGCTTTGCCTATCTTCTCTCAAAACTAGCTTCACATTTTGAGGAATATCGGTTGAAACTTTAGCAAAATAATCAGGATTATGTTCTACAGAAACCACCTGCTTAACTCGGTCAGCATACCAAAAAGTTGACTGTCCGCTCCCATATTCAAATACTCGAAAATCACCCTTTAACTTATCTTCAATAAATTCAATGGCTGGATAAGAATACCAAGGAAGAGGATGATAATTATAATCTATAGACTTTCCTTCTTTTAATGAATTGAGCCATCCTGAAGTTTCTAGATAGTTCAAATTAGTCATATTATTTGAATATTGATATTTAGTATGATAAGAATCGACATTTCCTCCAAAAGAGGGAGTAGTAGTTGCATACAACGTCCGTACAGAGTAGGAGGAAATAATTGGTAAGCATTCAGCTATTAGCAGTCAGCTCTCAGCAATAAAAATGAATGAACCAAGTATTTGCTTAACTTCTACTAGATTTTTAAACTAAAGAATTGAAGCACAAGAACAACAAGCTTAAATTGTCCACTAAAGGTAATAAAGCTGATAGCTGATAGCTGACTGCTGAATGCTTACAATAATTGATAAATAACAGTGCGATAATTGATGTTATTTTTGATTATTGGAGAACTCTACATCGAGGGAAACTGATAGAAAAAACTTCTACAGCAAATTACCAATTCAATAATACAAAACAAGAATAGTATAAATCTATAAAACTCTCAGCTATATAGCAATCCTAAATAGGTTGCGGGTAATCAAAAAGTAGATAAAAAGACTGAAACTTCCGCCTGTTCCCTGTTCCCTGTTCCCTGTTCCCTAAAAGCGGTAAGATTTTTATACACAAATAAAATAGGATTGCTATAGCAATATGATTTTAATTGTAAGATATTGGATACTTTTGTTTTAGGTATGGAAGGAATAGGGAATAGGGAAGAAGAAAAAAAACGAATATATAAAGATAAGATAACTGCTATATTCTATACTTCAAAGGAACACCTCAATTCTCACATCTGATTCCTGATTGCTATAGCTATTCAAAGACATAAAGGTTAAAAACAGTTTACTTAGGGTTTGCGTATAGAAAGTATGAGTGGTAGGGGTAGGAGCCAGAATTCAGAATCGGTGAATCCAGGAGAAATGAGATTCCGAGAAGAGGCAGCCAGAAGAATCTTCCCTTGATTTTCTACCCCTCGAAATGCCCAAAATCCTAGACTTTTGAACTGGAATTACCTAAAAGCTGGTACTCCCTTAGTACCTGTAAAAGCTGAAACCTTTGCCAGTAAACATTTTGAAATTTAATCAGCAAGCCCTACTTAAGATAACCTACTGGACTGACACACCTTAAATGGTGCATTAGATTCAATTCAAAAGTCATGCATTCATGCATTCAAAAGTAAGAATTTTCAAGTTAAAAGCTAATGCACAGTTTTAGCTGTGGAGCGTCTACTACAGATAGCCCAAAATTATGGTTGTCCTGCATAGTCATGGTGAAAGATATATATTTTTTATTTCTTCCCACACTCCCCACTCTCTACCATTACTATGCACCACCACCAATTTTTTATTATTGGAGATGTCTCATATAAAAAGTGGTCAATAAATTCTACAGTTTTACTTGATAGCCGAACAACATCATGTACTTTAACCACTGTGGTATGATATGAGAAATCAGTTAACATAAGTTAATATACCTGGATTAAAAAATAGTCCCAATAGTATAAAAAGATTAGGAGGAGCAACCCTAGTGAATAATAAAAGGTGGAGAAATGCTGGCCTATATGCCTTATTGGCAATTGTAGTCATCGCCTTAGCAACAACATTCTTCGAGCAACAATCTCAAACTCTCGAACCCTGGAAATATAGTCAGTTCATTCAAGAGATAGAAAGTAATAACGTAGATAGAGTTATTATAAGTGCTGACCGGACAACAGCCAAAGTTAAAATAGCTGATGGCACTGCCGTCGAGGTTAATCTACCTAATGACCCTGACCTAATTAACATTCTCACTAAAAATAATGTAGATATTTCCGTCGTCCCTCAGAGTGAAGAAGGTCTCTTGGTCAAAGCATTAAGCAGTTTATTCTTCCCTATCCTATTATTGGTGGGACTGTTCTTCCTACTACGTCGTGCGCAAAGTGGACCTGGTAGCCAAGCCATGAACTTTGGTAAATCTAAAGCTAGAGTCCAAATGGAACCCCAAACCCAAGTTACATTCGGCGATGTAGCAGGTATCGAACAAGCCAAACTAGAACTAGCAGAAGTTGTAGACTTCCTAAAAAATGCTGATCGCTTCACAGCAGTAGGCGCTAAGATTCCCAAAGGTGTATTGTTAGTAGGTCCTCCGGGAACAGGTAAAACCCTATTAGCTAAAGCTGTAGCTGGGGAAGCAGGAGTACCATTCTTCTCCATCTCCGGTTCAGAATTTGTAGAAATGTTTGTGGGTGTAGGTGCTTCCCGAGTCCGCGACCTATTTGAACAAGCAAAATCTAACGCTCCCTGTATCGTATTTATAGATGAAATTGATGCGGTGGGACGTCAACGGGGTGCTGGTTTAGGTGGTGGTAATGATGAAAGGGAACAAACCCTCAACCAGCTACTTACTGAAATGGATGGTTTTGAAGGCAATACAGGTATAATTATTATTGCGGCCACTAACCGCCCGGATGTTCTAGATGCAGCTTTACTACGACCCGGTCGTTTTGACCGTCAAGTAGTAGTAGACCGCCCTGACTATGCAGGTCGTCTAGAAATTCTCAATGTTCATGCCCGTGGTAAGAGTCTTTCTAAAGATGTAGATTTAGAAAAAATTGCTCGTCGAACTCCTGGATTTACTGGAGCAGATTTGTCTAACCTATTAAATGAGGGAGCTATTCTGGCAGCTCGTCGCAATTTAACTGAAATCTCTATGGACGAAGTTAACGATGCCATCGACCGGGTATTAGCGGGCCCAGAAAAGAAAGACCGAGTAATGAGCGAGAAGCGCAAGGAGCTTGTAGCGTATCACGAAGCTGGTCATGCTTTAGTCGGAGCGTTGATGCCTGATTATGACCCAGTACAGAAAATTAGTATTATTCCTCGCGGTCGTGCTGGTGGTTTGACTTGGTTTACTCCTAGTGAAGACCGGATGGACTCTGGTTTGTACTCTCGTGCTTATCTACAAAATCAGATGGCTGTAGCTTTGGGTGGTCGTCTAGCTGAGGAGATTATTTTTGGTGATGAAGAGGTGACTACTGGTGCTTCTAACGATCTACAGCAGGTAGCCCGTGTGGCAAGGCAAATGGTGACTCGGTTTGGGATGAGCGATCGCCTTGGTCCAGTTGCTCTTGGTCGTCAGAACGGTAATATGTTCTTAGGTAGGGATATTATGGCGGAGCGTGATTTTTCTGAGGAAACTGCTGCTGCTATTGATGATGAGGTACGCAATTTGGTAGAGCAAGCTTATCGTCGGGCGAAGGAAGTATTAGTAACTAACCGTCATATTTTGGATAAGTTAGCCGAGATGTTGGTTGATAAGGAGACTGTAGACTCTGATGAGTTACAGGAGTTGTTGGCAACTAATGATGTGAAGATGGCTGCTTTGATATAGGGTTATGGCAGAAGGCAGAAGGCAGAAGGCAGAAGTAAAAATCTGGTGTTGTCTGAGTTTTAAGCTTTTGATATGCCTTCACCTTTCCTTCGACTTCTATATCTGGAATTTTTTCTCTTCTTTAAATTATTAATATATGGCTACTTTGGATGATTCTAGAGTAGCCTATATTTTTGTTTTATTAGCGTTGCTTTTGTCCCAGGTTCAATCAATACTATTACAGTTGCAACGACTACCGATATTGAGTGTCTGGAATTTACATCTTAAGTTTATGTACTATTTGTCAATAGCTAGAATTACTTAGGCATTTATACTTGTTCAAAATTTGTTTTTTTGAGGTTATCTAACTCTGCTAAAAATTACCAGATTTGAGATGCAATTAACGTAAATACAAGGTTATAGCTTTCTTGAAAAGGTCTTTTTGTGAAGTTCTCTCCCGTTAAATCGGAGATTATAACGGGAGCTTCTTAAGCAAAGAAGTTTCTTGTTTCACAGGCTGACTAACGCCTAAGCCTCCACAAGCAGACAAGATGATACCCACCTCGTTTAACGCTTTATTTAATATATTAATTGCAGCGTTTTCATCTCTATCCAAAACTGTTTTACATTTAGGACAAGAATGAGTTCTAACTGATAAAGTTTTAGGTACTTTGTGGCCACAATTACTACAATTTTGTGATGTATTGTGAGGGCTAACTTTGATTACATGAATACCGCGTTTTACCGCCACTGCATTCAATTTTTCAATAAAAGCACCCCAGGCTACATCATAAATTGATTTTGATAGTTTCGTGTTTCTAGCTAAACCTCTAATGTTTAGGTCTTCTACTGCTATTAAATCATTTTCTCTAACTAATTTATGAGCTGTTTTGTAATGGAAATCTTCTCTTTGTCTAGCTATATGTTGATGTAATCTAGCTATTCTATTTTGTGCTTTTTTCCAGTTGTTTGACCCAATTTCTTTTCTAGATACTTTTTTTTGCTTTCTTGCTAAATTAGATTGGGATTTTCTATAAAATTTAGGAACAGAAATAGTTTCACCAGTATTAGTAGTCAAAAACTCTTTTAAGCCTACATCAATGCCTACAGCAGTTTTGATATTTTCTGTAGAAATTCAACTAGGTACTGACTTATCTTCTAAGCTAAAACTTACATAATAACCATCAGCTTTTTTGGTTATAGTTGCAGTTTTCATCGTAAACCCATCTGGAATTGGTCTATGAACTATGACTGGAATAGCACCAAACCTCGTAGCAATTATTTGTTTTCCATCAAATTTTATTGCTGATGAGCGGATGATTAACTCTACTAAAACACAATGACCTTAACTTCCCTGATTTTTTAAATCTTGGTCGTCCTGAACGCTTACCAGTTTTATTGGGTATTAGCCAACTTTTCCAAGCTTTATCTAGTCTTTGTAAGTTAATTTGTTGAACTTCCGAATATATTTCCTTGTAATCAGGAAATAACTCTTTTGTCTGTTTAAGTGCTGATTGCTGAAAATAATAATCTGGTCTACTAGAAATTTCACCAATAGGACATGAAATTAATGAACAACGGTCAACTTGACATCTAGTTGTATTCAACCAGTCTAGTCTTTGACCTAGAGCATAATTGTAATGTCTTCGCAACAGTTCTAGCCAATAATCAATTTTGACTGACTGTTGACAAGTGGGATGAATTTTGTAGCAATGAGTAATTATCATAATTTTATACTACTCTTTAGTGATATATTTGAACAGCAATTGACACCCTTTTAATTTACAGCTCGGCAATTCCCCTACCGTTAAATCGCAAATTATAACGGGAGACCCCTTGCTGAATCAAGTTGAAGCGATAGCTACAGCAGAAGGATTAATTCGTCAGAATCCAGGGTGTTTCAACCCCGGAAATAGCCAAGACAAATTTTGAATTAACCCTAGAAGAAAATCAAGATTTATTAGCCCAAATTAAACCAGTTAAACCTTCTGAAATTCTCTCGACTATAGTTATGTAGGCAGTATTAATACTGCCTAGTTTCAGAAGTCTACCGATTGCCCTGAGTAATATAGGGTGTTGGTACTCTAAATCAACCGTTTATCTACTTGAAAATCCTATATTTATAGAATAAACACAGCGCGATCGTTGGCGTAAATATCAAGGCCAAAAACGGGGCATACATAGATAACGCTAGAAGCGCTGCTCCTAGCTGAACCGTTTCTAGGATAATAGAAGCAATCTTTTCTTTTGACATAAAGTTATCTCCTTATTAAGTTTTTTGTCTAATTTTTGGGAAACTTCCCGGATCACATAAATTTCCTCCTTTGCGCTTTTTGGCTGATTTTTGTGAAAATTTCCTGATATAAAACTTGACAAATACTAAAAAAGTAGATAAATTAGTAGTAATGTTTTTATAGGATAAAACTTGGCAGGTGAAAGTTGTACCTAATTAGTTATTAGGTAGTAATAGCCTTGATATTTTCACTAATAATCGTGAAAATACTCGACAAGCTTTACGCAGACTACATTTCTACTAAAACACCTTTAGTAGTATTTGCCATGGTCTAACAGAGAAAATAGGAGCTTAAGCTCTCTCATATACAAGTAACTAGGTATTCGTCCTGTCGCCAAACTGCGAGTACCTGGATACTCTTGCTATTTCTAGATAAACAAATAGCATTATTAGTAATGTAACATATTTAGAGCAAGAGTCAACGTTTTATCGAAGATTTTTTAGGGTGTATCATCAATTAGACGTTATAAGCTTTGTCAGTCAATATTTTTAGAGTCTGGAGTCTTTCAACGCTAAAAGCCCAAAACTCTTGCCATACAACCTTATCAAATTTAATTAACGACATTCTATAGTTAATGGGTACAAACTTGATGTACTCGTTTACTTCTATTTATAAACCTCCTATTTAACTTCAGATGTATTAACCTTAAGTATAGCTTCATAACAAGGTGACTCTTCTTAAGCTATTAGGGGAAACCGTATATTAATAAACAAGTAAATATTGTATCTACATTTGAACCAACTGCATTTCTAGATGTAGTTGCCACAGGGTTAGTGGTGAGGAAAAACACAATCGGCAAAAATAAGTACGATAAGATAAGCTACCATCCTACTCTAATACATATAGCGTAAACAAAGTTTTGATCTAAAATCACTGTCCAGAGCATTGCTAAGGAATTACTCCTAGATAAATATTTACGAAAACCTTGATTATCATTCTCACGAAAACCGTCAATTTTTTACACAGTAAATATCCGTAAACTCCTATCTTACAATGCTTTTGAGAGGCTTGTCACACCCCCAGGCTTTTTTCATATAATTCTTTTTATACCAAGGTTTGACCATTTTTTTCTAATGCACTATTTAAGGTGTGTTAGCCTACTACTAAACTAATTCTTCTCAAACTCCACATCCTTCCCGCACTCCCCTACTCCCTACTCCCTAATATACAATTAGCATCCAAAACAAATAAACTATCATTCTGAAAAACAGTACAAGTAGGTATAGTTGTTGCCAAAGCTGGAATATATTCTAACTGCAAAAAAGTCACCGCTTCCTGTGCAGATTCATATTGCATTAACCAACTATTATCCTCAATATATTCTGGCGTAAAACTACCACGATGTAACATCCAAAAATCAATTCCATACTTTTGAATAAAACTCTTCACCTCTGCTAAATCTGAACTATATTGAGCAACAATTAAATCCATAGTTCGTTGCCTAAATTGACTATAATAACCAACTTGATAAGGAATAGCATATTCCCTACCCAACAAAATAGAACGTTGAGCAAATGTAGGTAATAAATTTGCCTCTTCCTCTAAAGAAGCAATCAGAATATCTTCAGGTTGTGCTTGAAAAAATCTATATAAATCTGTAGCTCTACCCACTTTATATTTCACCAAAGGAAAACCTTTAACAAAAGCAGGATATAACACCAGAGATGCCATAATCAAACTTGTTAAAACTAAAGAAATAATACCCTGAAATTTAACAGGATACTTTTCTCTATTTTCTGCCCAATTAAACAAAGCATCAATAATTAAAGTCAGAGCGATCGCCGTTGCCAAAGCAATAATTATGCGGAAACTTAATCCTGTATATCTGCTAGGAAGATGTAACCGAAAAAGTAAGGCATGAGCAATGAAAAACATTGCCAAAGATGAAAGTAATAGATGTACTAATAACCAAATTCTATTCGTAATATTTCTAATCAAAGGAAAACCAGATTTAAAAGCCAATAAAAACGGCAATAATAATCCTGCACATTGAGTAGCTGGAGTAAATAAAGACTTAGGAAACATTCCACTACGTTTGCCAGTTAACCAAAAATCTTTTGGATGAACATGAAAAAAAGTACTCCTCCCATTTGGATAAAATTCCCTTAATTCCATTGCCATTTCACGACTAATAGCAGGTCCGAATTCTGAAGAACTTAAAGCGTAGGGTAATAAAACAAAAAATGCCGTGCTTAAACCAACTCCACAAAATAGAAAATTCCGTTTTTCTGATGATAGTTGAAACCTCCCATTTTTCCAGTAAATTAATTGGAAAATTAGAATGCCAGAAGCAATAAATACATACTGAGGATAAAATAATCCCACCAGAGCGATCGCTATCCCCATTCTGAGCAACGAACCTCGGAGTAAATAATATAAAAAAGCCAGAAAAAATGGATAAACAAATGCTCTAGGCGTAGCAGAGGCAACATCATCTTTCATCCAAATAGCTTGATTCATTACCAAAGCAGCAATAAATCCTGCCATTGGTACTGGTAATATTTCTAAACAAATTTGAAAAATATAGTAAGTACAAATTAAACCCAAAATAAAAGGAATAATTTTGGCAAAAATAAACGGGTTAATCCTGATAGTTGCTGCACTTTTATAAAGTAAAGTATATCCCGCTGGAGCTACTGACTGAAAATAATCAGCAATTAAATCATTAGGAAATAAATCTGGATTAAAAAAACGTTGCATCCAAAAAATATGTTGTCTAGCATCATCTTGCACGCTCAGACTACTAGCAAAAGCTTTTTTCAGAGCCATAAAAGCATAAATTGTAGCAAAAGTCATGCTGAGACTAAACCAAAATATAACCCTTTGACTAGATTTTTTATCTATAGGAGCAGTTAAAAAATCATGTATATTTGTAATTAACATATAATAAATTTTTGATTGAATAGGCAGATTTTAACAGATATTTAAAATAATTGTTTATGCTATGAAAATAATCATACTGTTAAGATACAAAATTATAGTCTTTAGTCTTTAGATAAACATTATTACTCAATTATTATCTCAAAATATGTAAGCATTCAGCCGTCAGCCATCAGCTATCAGCTATTGCTTTTAGTTTAGGATAAAAGCTCTATTAATTGTCTTACTACAAAAGTTGGCTCCCTTGCCCTTAAAGCCTATATTAATTGAAACACTGTCCTATATTGAGAGAGTCTTGTTGCGCTCTAGCTGACTGCTAATAGCTGTTTGCGCAGCAGTCCACAGGAAATGCTTACCAAAAGATAGCAATCAGGAATCAGTTGTGAGAATTGAGGTGTTCCTTAAAAATATAGAATATAGCAATTATTATATTTATATGATACGTTTTTTTCTTCTTCCCTGTTCCCTGTTCACTAAAAGTTTCCAATATCTCACAAATGAAATCATATTGCTATATCTACATTTTCCAAATAAACATAAAAGCCAAATTTTATATCTATCCAATTTAATATAAAAATTGTGATAGAAATTACAAAAATTTTAGCAGTTTAAAAATAAAAATATAGCAGTATAAACAAACGTTTTAACAGTTCAAAAACTTAAAACTCAGACAACGCAATATTTTTCCTTTTTCTTTCTTCCTTTTTCTTTCTTCCTTTTTCTTTCTTACTTCTTCCTTCTTACTTCTTCCTTGTGATATAATCAAACTTAATAATATTGACTCAAACGGCAGCTTTAAAACCTTTAATGGAACTACCAATTGAAAGAATACGAATTTCTCAAACAGCCAAAGAACAGTTAACTAAACTGAAGCGTAATACCAAAATAGACCAATGGAATATTCTTTGTCGTTGGGCATTTTGTTGCTCTTTAAGAGAATCAAGCATTCCCTCTCCAGTGCCAATCCCTACGGATAGTAACTTAGAATTAACATGGAGAACTTTTGGTGGAAAATTTTCTGACATCTTTTTATTGGCTCTCAAACAACGTTGCTATAATGATGGAATAAGTATAGATAGGGAAACTTTGGCCACCCAATTTCGCCTACACTTGCATCGAGGTATTGGATATTTAGCTGGTAACCCAAATATCAAAAGGATAGAAGACTTAATTGCAATTGTGATTCCTTCTCTCGACTAAGTTTTAACTCCAAATATTAAAAATTTAGGTAGTTTTTGTTATAGATAGAGAGCAACTATCAGTTTATCAAAAACTATAATTGATGTAACGATTTGTTACATCAAATTGTAATTTAATATAATGAAAATTGAGTAAATCAAGTAGTAAAGGTTAAGTTAATAATATAAAACCATTCTTATCCTAAGTTTGAGGTAAAACAGCTAGGTAGATTAAATAAATATTTGAACAAAGGAGATATGTAATGATTCAGGGTAACTCAAAAAAGAAATATCTAAATGTTATGGAACAAATGGTAGCACAGGAAGTAAATCGCCAAATTACCTTGTTGCCTCAAAAGTTAGCGAAATATATTAAGCGAGCTGATGTAGAAACTTATGCACTGAATCGTCTTCCACCATTGTATGCTTCTAGTCAAGAAGGCTGGAAATTTCAAACGAAAAAAGCAGAAGAAGATTATAGAAAAGAGATTGCAGTAGTAGTACGTCATGCTTTTGCAGCAGTACAAAGAGACCTTTTAAAAAGTTCAACTCCTCTATTTAGAGAGGAGGCCAAAAAAGTATCTTCCTCTGTGGCACAAACAGAAGGATCTACGGCAGAAAATAAACAAAGCAATAACAGTTATAATTGGAAGCATGGTCAGTACTATCGCTTAGGTAGTTCTAGAAAATAAGTATATTTTGAAATGGTTAATAGTAATATCATCTCAAAAAAAGAGCCTGACAAAAAAATTTTCTCCTCCTAATACCTGAAAACTCCATCTTCTTGCCTCCTGTACTGGCTCCCCATCTAACTCCTGACTCCTAACTCCTATGCTATAATTATGCTATAATAAAGGAAAAAAATGTCCTACTGGACCTTGACCTTGACCAATTTCTAAAGCATAGTCCAAAGCATTTGTAACATAATCCTTCGCCAATTTAACTGCAGAAAATAAATCTTTCCCTTGAGCTAAATTAGCAGCGATCGCTGCCGAGAGAGTACAACCAGTGCCATGAGTATTATTAGTCTCCACCGTAGCAGTCCTTAAAATCTCAAACTGCTCTCCATCAAACCAAACATCCACTCCTCGCAACTCATTCTTCATAGCTCCACCCTTGACTAAAACTGTTTTTGCCCCTGAACTATAGATTTCCTGAGCAGCCATCTGCATATCATCTAGATTATTAATCTCTAAACCCGTAAAAATCTCTGCCTCATAAATATTAGGAGTAACAACAGTCGCCTTAGGCAACAAAACACTCTTTAGAGCTGCAACAGCCAAATCATCAATTAACTGAACGCCTGCACGGGAGACCATCACTGGATCTATTACTAATGGTTTTAAATTTAAAGCTTCTACCTCTTCAGCTACAGCCAAAATAATTTCTTGGCTCAATAGCATTCCTGTCTTAGTTGCTTGTACCCCTATATCTGTAACAACCACTTGAATTTGTGCTTTTACCGCTTCTGGTGACAAAGCATCAACCCGATCCACTCCCAAAGTATTTTGAGCAGTGATACAAGTCAAAGCGCTAGTACCATGAACACAATGAAAAGCAAAAGTACGTAAGTCTGCCTGAATACCAGCTCCACCACCACTGTCAGATCCAGCAATAGTCAAAGCAACAGGAATACTTGATGCCATAAAATTAGTCATGAGTAATATCGTGTCCGCTTGAATACTTACACTTTAGTGGAAGGAAGGCAGAAGGCAGAAGGCAGAAGGCAGAAGGTTTTTTTCTCACTGATTATCCGGACATGATATAAGATAAAATTTTAGTAGCCAGCAGTCAATAGTTATTTTTATAGAGATTTTCAAATAGATAAACTACAATTTATAGAAACATTCTCCTGCTGCCTACTACCTAATACCAATTAAAAAAAAGAATGCTACAAAAAGGAGAGGTAATTGTTAATTATTAATTATTAATTATTAATTATTGAACTACCTCTATTTCTGGTTACTTTTGCTACAACTGCATCACTATTTATTTGATAGCTACCTATTAGTAGGTGGAGTCCGTCGCCTTTGCAGAAAATCAGGAATATCCAATCCTGGTAACTTTTTCTCCTGCTCAATGCTTGGAGTTGGAGTTGGAGTTGGAGTTGGTATAGACCGTCTTGGCTGTGCTATTTCCTGAGTAGGATTAATTTGTGCTTCTCCACTAAAGCCAGTTGCTATGACAGTAATCTTGATTTCTCCCTGTAGTTTCTCATCAATTACAGCCCCAAAAATAATATTGGCATTGGGATCGACAACTTCATATATAGTCTCAGCAGCCGTATTAACTTCATGTAATGTTAAATCAGTTCCACCAGTAATATTAAATACAACTCCTCTAGCTCCTTCCACTGAAGATTCCAGTAAAGGAGAAGAAATTGCCATATTTGCTGC
This sequence comes from Okeania sp. SIO3B5, assembly GCF_010692555.1. Taxonomy (GTDB): domain Bacteria; phylum Cyanobacteriota; class Cyanobacteriia; order Cyanobacteriales; family Microcoleaceae; genus Okeania. The sequence continues at coordinate 23,702 of NZ_JAAHHG010000099.1, forward strand.
TTCTCTTGCCCTAGACTTCCCTGAACCCATACCAATTCCCATCAACGCCGAACCTGCATCTGCCATAACTGCTCGTACATCGGCAAAGTCAACATTCACCAACCCAGGCACAGTAATAATATCTGAAATTCCCTGTATACCTTGACGTAATATGTCATCTGCAAATTTAAAAGCTTCCTGTACGGGAGTTTGTTCATTAATTACAGATAGCAAACGATTATTGGGGATTACAATTAAAGTATCAACTCTACTTTGTAAAGCAGCAACTCCTTCATCAGCTTGAGTAATTCGACGTCTTCCCTCGAACATGAAGGGACGCGTCACAATACCCACTGTTAGAGAACCTGCTTCCTTAGCAATTTCAGCTATAACCGGTGCAGCACCAGTACCAGTGCCACCTCCCATTCCTGCAGTAATAAATACTAGGTCAGGATGGTCTAAAGCATTAGCTATTTCATCCCTAGATTCTTCAGCCGCTTTTTGACCAATAGCAGGATTACCTCCTGCCCCCAAGCCTCTTGTGAGTTTTTGTCCAAGTTGTAAACGTTTCGGAGCTTTGGACAGGGTAAGAGCTTGGGCGTCTGTATTAACTGTCCAGAACTCTATGCCAGAAACCTCACTAGCAATCATTCGGTTAACAGCGTTACCGCCACCCCCTCCAACACCTATTACTTTAATTTTTGCTGTATTACTTGGCACAATATCATCACTCCTAGATTCTTCATTGGGGGTGGCTTTGGGGTCATAATTTTGTTCTCCATAAAGTCCCGAACTATTGCGAAAGGGATTAGAGACATTAGTGGAAGCAGGCATCCTGCCTGCCCCTTGTCCGTGGGATTGGGGACTTTCATTGTTGACCCCTTGTTGATTATTCACTATCATTAATTTGGGGATGGTAGATATATAGTATTTTTTACTTTGTAATTTAATTTATAGTCATATTCTAAAGTATGGCGACGTTCTCCTACATCAAATCAAAGATTATGATGTAGGCTTCCCAACCTCACGGATAGGGCTTTCTGTTTCACAGGGAGTGCAACCACTTAACCATCCACAGACACTAGACGATGAGACCCACCGCCTTTTTGTACTAAACAATTCTGTACTCCGATACGTTCCCTCAAGAATTTTACCTTTTCACGGGTTGAGCGCGAACTTCACCAGTTGAACCCTATACTCGCTATTTGCTTTCATGGTTCTCTCAGGTGCGTACTACCGCTACTCCTGATATAATCATAATCACACAAAAAAAGCACACAATGCAAGCTCTAAGTGGACGCTACGCAGTTTATTTGTTGGTCAGCAATTCCCGTCCCGTTATACAAATTTTAACGGGACGGGAATTGCCGACATCAAGGTTGGATTATAACCCAACCAGCTCAGAATATTTATGAGTTTTTTTCTATTGGGAACTTAGCTGATGATTGAGCGTCCTTAATCAATTTTTCTGTTTTTTTTGGAGGTAAGCATTTCCTGCGGAATGCTTACTTGTGAAGTTCTCTCCCGTTAAATCGGAGATTATAACGGGAGCTTCTCAGGTTTAAGGCCATATTTTAATATACTTGGAAATGATTTTTTAATATACTTTAGAAATTATTGTCGATTTAATTCTACTGAATTTTAATTCCTCTAGATTTATTTAGGTAATTGGATTAAAGGAGATTCTGGGTTTTTCAAATCTATATAGGCAATTCGGCGAGCATCAATTTGATTTGGTAATTCTCGCATTTGGTCTAGAACATTTAATTGTTCGCTAAATCGAGAAGTATACTGTCCTAGATGAACTATTCCCAGTTCAGTTGTTAGAATTAAGTTTCCTGGGTCTTGCCAATTAATCTCGAACACTTTAACAGGACTACGACTTAAACTTTGGTATAGCAAAGGCCAATATTTACGATATTGTTCAGTAAAACCAATTACTTTTAAAGTAGGTAAAGATTGAGTCCTTTCTAGAGCAGAAAAACTTTCTAGAGGTATCCAGTTCCCTTCGGCATCTAACCACCCCATTTTTTGTGAGTTACCGGCACCTACTTTACTCTTCAGTTGAGTAATTGCTACAGGACGTCTTTCTGTAATCTCAATCTTTAAATTCAGTGGAAATAACTGCCGACTAATTTTTGCTTGAGCAATTGGGCCGTGGGACTCTAAATTTTTAGCTAGTACCTGTGGTTGAATTTCCCAAAGAGACTGAGGATACTCTAAAGGAATTAGAGATAATATTGCTCGGTCTGAAAGTAATTGATTACCTTCTACGCTTAATTGCTCCTGTTTTGTTATTAGCCAAATTGGCTGGGTAATTGCCCATATTAAAGTTCCTGCTAAACCACCAACTGCTAATATTTGCCATATTATAACTACTAATTTTAATCGTCTTTGACGCAGCAATGTTTGTCGCCGACTTGATAAGTCATCTCTAGAAACTGATGCAATGCTATTAGCCATTTACTTACCCACTAACTTAGTTAATATTTTTAATGCTATCCTACATATAGCAATATGATATTAGTTGTGAGATATTGGAGACTTTTGTTTTAGGTATGGAGGCAATAGGCAATAGGCAATAGGCAATACATAAGAATAAGATAACTGCTATATTCTATACTTCAAAGGAACACCCCAATTCTCACATCTGATTCGGTGATTGCTATAATTATTATTTTCATGTAATCCTATATAAATTTGCTGAAAAACTAGCAAATAATGGTTGATATCATGTCCGGTAGCATCGTTTGTGTATAAA